>CASTMW010000025.1 GCA_949450265.1 uncultured Eggerthellaceae bacterium
GATAACATAACAGTAACGGATAGGTGCACTCGTAAACGGACGTTTACGTTCCGGTTTTCATAACGACTATCATTAATCGCACGGCGGGATCATGTTCGCAGGTGCTTCCGGCTAGGGGAACACCTAAACGACTTGCATCTCGCCGTTACCGCTGGCGATCGTATGCCTGATAGACGGCAAGCTCCCATTGCTTGCGATTGTTCTTCGCCACCGTGTCCAGGATCAGCCCCGCCGTGAACGACAGTGCCCCCAGCGTAACCAGCCCCATGGCAAGGATGGCCGTAGGGAACCGCTCCACCAAATGCGTCACCGTGAACTCCGCGATGACCGGTATGCCCGCGATCAAGCCCAGCGCGAAGAAGATGAGCGCGAGCCACCCGAAGAACGCCATGGGCTTATAGTCCTTAAATAGGCTTGCGATCGCCCCAAGCACCTTCGCCCCATCCCCGAAGGTCGACAGCTTCGAATAGCTTCCCTCGGGCCTGTCCCGATAATCGATGGGCACATCCACAATGCGCCAACGCTTGTCCACCGCATGGATGGATAGCTCGGTCTCTATCTGGAACCCTTCGCTGATGACCGGCATGGTCTTGACGAACACCCGGTTGAACGCGCGATACCCCGTCATCACATCGTCGAACGAATAGCCGTATATCGCCTTGATGAGCCACCGCACAAGATCGTTGCCGAACCCGTGGAAGGCGCGGTCATTCTCTTCACCATAGCTGCCATTGGACAAGCGATCGCCCACCGTCATGTCGGCCCGGTTGGCCACAAGCGGCGCGATCAGGTCCGGTGCCGATTCGGCCGGATACGTGTCATCGCCATCCACCATGACATAGTAGTCGGCTTCCACTTCGCGGAACATCTGCCGCACCACGTATCCCTTGCCCTGCCGTGGCTCGAAGCGCACGATGGCCCCATGAGCCGAGGCGATGGCCGCCGTGTCATCGGTGGAATTGTTGTCGTACACGTAGATATCAGCTTGCGGCAGCGCAGCGCGGAAATCATCCACTACCTTGCCGATGGTGAGCGCTTCGTTATAGCACGGTATGAGCACCGCCACTCCGGCACCTTGCATCGCTGATCCTGTCATCTGTTCTGCCATGGTTCCCGATTATACCCCAGGCCGAGCGCAACAGCCGCGTCTTCACAATATGCGATGCGCATATCGCACGATAGGCGCAGCAATGGTAGAATCCGTATTCGTGAAGACGATATCCTTTATAGTCCCCTGCTACAACTCGGCGGAATACATGAATACGTGTATCTCGTCCCTGCTCGTTTGCGGTCAGGACATCGAGGTGATCATCGTGGACGATGGGTCCACCGACGACACTGCGCGCGTTGCCGATGGCTGGGCAGCCGAGATGCCGGACGTGGTACGCGTCATCCACAAAGAGAACGGCGGGCATGGCAGTGCGGTGAACGCCGGGCTTGATGCAGCCTGCGGGCTGTACTTCAAGGTGGTGGATTCGGACGATTGGCTGGATGAAGGTGCCATGGCACCCGTCATGGACTATCTGCGTGAGCAGCACGATCGCCCCGCGCCCACCGATCTGGTGGTCACCAACTACGTCTACGAGAAGATACACGAGAACACCCGCACGGTGATGGATCATCGTAACACCTACCCCACCGACCGCGAGATCACCTGGCACGACCTTGGTCGCTTCAACATGGTGCAGTACCTGCACATGCATGCCGTGATCTACCGGACCCAGCTGCTCAAGGACATTGGGTTGCAGCTGCCCGAGCATTGCTTCTACGTTGACAACCTCTATGTGTACATCCCGCTGCCGCATGTGCGCAGCATCCGCTACTTCGATTTGGACGTGTACCGCTATTACATCGGACGCGAAGGACAGAGCGTCGGGGTGGACATCATGCTCCAGCGCATCGACCAGCATCTGCGCGTCACACGCAAGATGATAGACTCCGTGCACCTGCCCGGCGATGCCCCCGATACGAAGCTGTTCCGCTACATGAGCAACCACATGGCCCTCATGATATGCGTGTGCGCCATCTTCTTGCGCATGCGCAACACGTCCGAAGACGACCAGAAGCTGGCAGACATGTGGGACTATCTGCACTTCCATAGCCCGCAGCTGTTCCGCCGCGTGAAACGGCATCCGCTCGTCATCGGATCGAACATCCCGACGCGCTTAGGAGCGCGCGCAGGCATAACAGGGTACAATATCGGCAGGAGAATGTTCAACTTCAACTAGGTGGGAAGGCGACTGTTCCTTTGAAGAAGGCCCTGCTCATATTAGTAGCCATCTTGGCTGTCACCTTCTTCATGGGCAATGCCGATCTAGTCTTCGACTTCATCGACATCATCGGCACGGGTGCGGTCATCCCGCTCATCATCGCGGTCATCCTGATGGTGCTGCGCCATCTGACCCAAGCCGCCAGCTACGACGCGGCCTTCGAGGCGGTGGGCTTCAAGACCGGGTTCAGGCACAACGTGATACTGATCTTCAGCCTGGTGTTCATCAACACATTCTGCCTGTTCAGCGGGGCTACCGGCCTGGCGTTCATCATCGACGATGCGCATCGCAAGGGCGCCAGCCTCGGCACTGCCACCGGGGGCGGCCTGCTCAGCCAGATCGGGTTCTTCGCCGCCGTGTTCGTCATTGCCATCATCGGCACCACGGTCATGATCATCTCGGACAGCATGAACTACATCATCCTGGTGGGCTTCCTGGCGCTGGCAGGCGTACTGTTCGCGCAAACCGCTTGCTTCGTAGTGGGCTACTACAAACCCGATGCCCTGTACTGGGTGCTCACGCGCATCGAACGCATCATCAACTGGATCGGGCATTTCTTCAAGAAGCACCTGCGTGCGGCATGGGGTACGTCCACCGCCGATCAGTTCATCGATTCGTCGCGCCTGCTCGCACATAATCCCATGGGTGTGGTCTACACCATCGCGTGGGCATCGCTGTCCGCCGTGCTGAACATGTCCTGCCTCATCTGCATTGGATTCGCCTTCGGCTACACGCATATCGCGCCGCTGGTAGCGGCGTTCGCGCTGGCCATTGTCACCATCATGCTCTCTCCCACCCCGCAAGGCATCGGCGTTACTGAAGCGGCCATCGCCATCGTCCTGACCGCCAACGGTTCCACCGCCACCACCGCCGCAGCCATCGCTTTGGTCTACCGCGGCATCATGCTGTGGATACCCTTCGTCATCGGCGCGCTCATGCTCAGTCAGAGCGGGTTCTTCAAGCAGAAGAAGAGCGCGGGTCCTGATCAGAAGATGAAGGATACAGCCTGGATCTTAGGAACACTGATGCTGCTCTTGGGCGTCGTGAACATCGCGCTTGCCATCGTGGCGCAAGCGCTTTCCCCTTACCAGGCACTCACCCAGTTCATCAACCTTGGAAATGTCCTGATCGGCCCAGGGTTGATATCGGGAGGTGTGCTGCTCGTGGTCTGCGCTGTGGGACTGATCCGCCGCAGCCGCATGATGTGGGCCGTCAGTCTCATGATGCTCTGCGTGCTGGCCGGACTTGAACTTTACAACGGCGTTTGGATGGTGGCGGTGCCGCTACTGTTACTCGGCATAGCGCTGCTCGTCTGGCGACGCGCCTTCAATCGGCCGCCGTTCTGGACCGCGCGAGCACGCGAAGGTGAAGCGAAGGAGTCGAAGGACTGCGATATCGTCGAAGCAGCCGAGGACATGGAGCAGTTACCACGCAACATCGATCAGACCCCGATCGCAGAGATGTCAGCCACGCTCGACGATCTTCAAAAGCGAGCGCAGAGGCTGGAACGCGGATCGGGGAACAAGGCGGACTAAGAACTGTCAGCGCACAGCGTCGCAGTGCTGCGATCCGAGTGATCCATGGTGCGCCCAAAGAGAACCATAGAATACCAATACAGAATAGTGAAAAGGCCCTAACAGATGCGCTCTGTTAGGGCCTTTCGTTTCCGATCATTGCCGATCAGCTCTTAGGCGACCGCCTTCTTGGCTGCCTCAGCCACCGCGGAGAACGCCTTCGGATCGTTGACGGCCATATCGGCAAGCACCTTGCGATCCAACTCAATGCCAGCCTTCTTCACGCCGTTCATGAACACACTGTAGCTCATCCCGTTCAAGCGAGCAGCCGCGTTAATACGCGTGATCCACAGCCTGCGAATGTCGCGCTTCTTGTTGCGACGATCGCGATAGATGTACTGCATAGAGTGGCGCACTTGCTCCTTCGCAGCGCGATAGGAACGGGACTTCGCACCGTAATAGCCGCGCGCCTTCTTCAGTATCTCGCGGCGCTTCTTGCGTGCGTGAACGCTTCTCTTCACTCGTGCCATGTGCTTCTACCTCCTAGCGAAGGCCAAGGTCGCGCGCGACCACTTTGTAATCGGCCTTGGAAACTTCGGTCTCGTGACGGAAATTGCGCTTGCGCTTCTGGCTCTTCTTGGTCATGATGTGGCTCTTGTAGGCCTTTGCGCGCATGATCTTGCCGCTGCCGGTCACGCGGAAGCGCTTGGCTGTGCCGCGATGCGTCTTCATCTTAGGCATTGTTGGCATCCCCCTTCTCGGTATCTTCCTTCTTCTTCTTCGCAGTTTGCGGAAGCGGCGCGATCAGCATGTGCATATTGCGCCCTTCCATCTTGGGTTGGTTCTCGATGACGGCCACATCCTTCAGATCATCGGCAAGACGCTCAAGGATGAAGAGCCCCTGCTCGGGATGGGCCATCTCACGACCGCGGAACATGATGGTGATCTTCACCTTGTTGCCCGCGTCCAAGAAACGCAGCACGTGCTTCTTCTTGGTGGTGTAGTCGCCGATGTCGATCTTGGGACGGAACTTCATCTCCTTGATCTCGATCTTGGACTGATTCTTGCGCGCCTGCTTGGCTTTGATGGCTTGATCGTACTTGAACTTGCCATAATCCATGACCCGACAGACCGGCGGATCGGCATTCGGAGCAATCTCCACCAGGTCAAGCCCGGCTGCATCGGCGATGCTCTGCGCCTGTTCGATGGGGTAGACACCCATCTGATTGCCATCGAAATCGACCAAGCGGCACGTGCCGATGGTGATCTGTTCATTGAGCCTTGGCTCTTGAGCGGCTATCGCGCTCACCTCCTTACATGCGCGCTCTCACGCGCAGATCAAAAGACCCGCTAGCGCAAACGAGCACTGCGGGCCGACAAGGAAGAAGGATGGCATGCGCGATCCTTCGCTCTTTTCAGATGACCCATCAGCAGCACGCGGCGCCGAACCAGGTGGAGGATCGATGATCCTCACTTGATGAACAACGTTCGTATTGTACGGGATGGTCGCCCAAGATGCAAACTCAGGACGAGCCGACCAGCTTCCATGTCGGGCGTTCCACCACGCGCACGTTGATCTTCACGACGGTCGGGTTGTTCTCCATGATATCCAAGCACACGCGCTCCTTCTCGCGGATGTTGTCCGCGCGCCCGAAGGATATCTCCACGTTGCTCTTCAACGTGACCACAGTGGAATCGGGGTCCGACGCGGTGACCGACTTGATTTGGTCGGCCAGCTGCGTGGTCAAACCCGTGATGATCTTGAGCGCGTTATCCACGTTGGGATCCGTGCATTCGGTGCCCATCTCCGGCACCAGCCCCACCTCAACGCCGGTGATGTGGATGACATTGTCCACGTCTTCGTAGATGCGCGGGCTGATCTGCTGACCCACCTCGGAATCCTTATTCGGAATGGCCATGATCCAGATACCCTCGGGGCTGATGGCCCAGTTCTGGATGGTCTGCTTCGCGCCCATCGGTATCTCCACGATGGCTGCCACCTCCCGTTCGGTGACCACCACCTCAAGCGTCGAGGGGAACACGCGCTTCACCTCCACGCTCTCCACCCACGAATCGCGCATCAAGCTGGATTCTATGCTGCCCGCATCCACGTTGAGCAGCGTGGTGCCCGCGGGGATGGACACGAGCGCGGTGGCTTCCTCATAGGTCAGGTGATCGGCACCGGTGAAGGTGACCTCTTCGATCGTGAAGGCATCGGTACGAGACACGACGAACAGCGCAACCAGCGCGGCGATGATGATCCCGATGATGATGCCCACGACCAGGAGCGGACGGCGCGTCGCCTTCATGGCGCGCTGCATCGACTGCGCCCGGCGTTGATCGCGCTCCATGCGATCGGCCTGCTTGGAGATATCGGCCACTGTGCGCCCGCCTGCAGCGCGTGCACTGCTCACAGGGATGCTAACGCTGCGGCTCGATCGCACCGAACGGCTTGCTGCCACGCTACGCGAGCTTGCGCGGCTGCTGGCGGAAGGACGTCGGGCGTATCGGCTGCCCGAGCGCCTACTTGAAGCCGAGGAATCTGACTTCTGTCGTGAGCTGCGTGCCATAGGCATCCATCACACGTTGTCGGACTTCGTCGATCAGGCGTCGCACGTCGCTTGCTGTAGCATCACCGGTGTTCACGATGAAATTGGCGTGCTTCGTGCTCACCTCAGCGCCCCCGATCCGCAGGCCCTTCAAACCAGCCTGGTCGATCAAGCGAGCAGCGGAATCATCGGGTGGATTGCGGAACACGCTGCCACAGCTGGGCATGTTGAGAGGCTGGGACGCGCGGCGGCGCTTCAAGTTTGCCTCCATCTTCCCACGGATGAAGAACGGGTCGGCCTCCTGCAATGCCAATTCACATTCCAAGATCACCTCGTCGGGCGCGAACGAGGTCTGCCGGTACCCCCACTGCACATCAGCTGCCGACAAGCGACGCAGATCGGCTCCGGGCGTGTAGACCGTTACGCTGGTCACCCGCTCCCCAATGTAGTCCTGCGCCGACCCTGCGTTCATACGCAGGGCCCCACCGATGTTGCCCGGCGTGCCCACCGCGAACTCAAGACCAGCCAACGACCGCTTGAACGATTCCTGCACCACGGCCGACAGCAGCACCCCAGCACCGGCCATGATACGCGTGGGTTCCTCGGCATCAACGCGAAAGCTGCGGAAGTCGCGCCCGAGTGTCATGACGACCCCATCGAACCCAGCGTCTGACACCAAAAGGTTCGAGCCGCGCCCCACGATGGCCCAGTTCATGCGCTGACGAACGCACGCTTCCAGCACGCTGGTGAGCGCACACAGGGAATCTGCGCGTACGAACCAGCGCGCTGGACCACCGATACGATAGGTCGTATGCGACGACATAGGCTCTGCGATGCGCACCTCGCCTTGGAAGGCGGGATCAGCCAGCAGCTTCTCTATGGTCTTGGCATGCGCCGCCAAATTACTGCCGCTCCGTCAGGCATGCAAGGATCTGCGAGCCCATCTCGGTCACGTCTCCCGCGCCCATCGTTATGATCAGGTCCCCCTCAGCAGCCAACCGTGCGACCGTCGATGCCACATTGATCCGGCGAGGCACGTATTCCAGCGGCGGATGCCCGGCATGATCGAGCACCACGTTCAAAAAGGTCTTGCCCGTGATGCCGGGCACCGGGGCCTCTCCCGCCGAGAACACATCCATGAAGGTGACCGTATCCGCTTCGTCGAAAGCGGCCCCGAACTGATCGGCCAGCACCTCCGTGAAGAGCGGCGCGCGCGAATAGCGATGTGGCTGGAAGAGCACATGCACACGCGCGAAATCAAGCTGCTTGGCAGCGCGCACCGTTGCGGCGATCTCGGTAGGATGATGAGCGTAATCATCCACCACAGTAACGCCAGCAGCGCTTCCCACCAGATCGAAGCGACGCTTGACGCCCGCGAAATCAGCCAGCGCGGAAGCCGCCGCATCCACGTCCAACCCTAACGCGTCGATCAGCGCGAGCACCGCTGCGCCATCGAGCACGTTGTGAACGCCAGGATTCTGCTTGATACTTGATGAGACCGACGCCCCGCTGGGCAATCGCAGCGTGAACGTTGACCCGACGCCCGCGCTCTGCCATTGGACCACCTGTACATCGCATCCATCCGAAAGCCCGTAGGTGATCACATTGGCTGCGCTCTGCTGAGCCGTTTCCACCAGCTTGCGGTCGTCCCCACACACCACCAGCGGCGCGCCTTCGGGGATCGACCGCATGAATTCGCTGAACTCGTAGTAGATCTCGTCCACGTCGACATAGTGGTCAAGATGATCAGGCTCGATGTTGGTGACGATGGCTGCTGCGGGCGTCAGATAACGGAACGACTTGTCCGATTCGTCAGCTTCAACCACGTAGTATTCTCCGTTGCCCGAATGCGCATTGGTCCCATACGCGCGCACCGTGCCGCCGATCAGGAACGTGGGATCCTCGCCCATGGCATCCAGCACGCTTGCCAGCATGGACGATGTGGTGGTCTTGCCATGCGTGCCCGCCACGGCCAGCGTGGCCAATCCACGTCCCAATGCGGCCAGCATCTGGGCACGATGTACGATGGTCAGATTCCGCCGCCGCGCTTCCTGCAATTCGGGATTGTTATCCAAGATCGCCGTCGATACCACGATCGTAGGCTCGCCATCAGGGATGTTCAACGCCGCCTGCCCGATATGAATGTCGACGCCTTCAGCGGCAAGCCGCTTCGTGTAGCGGCTCTCCTTCATGTCCGAACCGCTCACGCACATGCCTTGCGCCACAGCAACGCTGGCGATGCCGCTCATTCCAACGCCACCGACGCCGATGAAGTGCAACGTATCCGAGATGTCATGCGGCATGGGGAAAGAGCTCCTTCCATCGCCTGTGTCGAGCATTGCCGGACTCCTTATTCTACCAAGGTTGCACGGCGGCCGCCGTGCGCAGCCGCGCTTGCGAGGGCACAGAGGGCGCTCCCGCAGCAAGGATCATCAGACCGGCTGGGCCGCCTCTGCAATCGCCTCGGTATCGATATTGGCCTCTTCCTGGCCATTCTCACCCGATGCGGTCACGGTGCCATTGGGCCCTTCCATCGAATACACCGTTGCCATGCCATCGGTATTCAGGAATGTGAATGTTATCTGATCGCCCACCTTGTACCGCACGATGTCCACCAGCCCCGGCAGCGCGAAATCGAACAGTTCGTCGCGACCTTCCAGCATCACATAGAAATGTGAGTTGCCATCCACCACCGCCTGCGCCACCGCAGAGATAATGCCTGTCACCTCGTCCACATCGGTCAGGTCGGTCGTGTCGGTCAGCACGCCGTTCGTTGCCAGCAGCGCCTCGTAGGCGGTCTGCGTATCGGCCACCGTATCGCCCACCGCCACGTTCTGGTAGCGCTGGATGTCGATCATGGCGAACTTCTTCGGCAAGCCGCTCGCATCCTTGAGCGCCATGAAGTATGTCGGCTGGTTCGCCACGTTGATCAGCAAGGGGAACGTGGCCGTGTAGCGCAAGTTCTGCACCTGCCCTTCGGCAGAATTCATGGCCGATGCCTCCGTTGCACCCGAAACGCTGTAGAAGTGCGATTCGGCCGTGCGCTGGTTCACCAGCACGAAACCGATGATGGAATTGTCAGCGGTCGCGCTGGTCACGCCTGTATAGACCCACACATCGTCATCCTTGGCGATGTAGTTATAACCCACGGTGCCGTCGGTGCCCGGCGTGGTGCGCACCACGCCTTCCTGCCCCAAGAAGCTGTTCAGCCAGCCATTGTGATAAGACCCGTACCAGTTATACTGCTCTATCAGCAGTTCAGCGGGGAACACCCGGTCCACCCATTGCGGCACATCGGCCACCGCCATCTCGCTGCACTCACCCGACGTTGCATCGCACAACACCACCTTGTCGATGGTGTAGCCACCGAACAGCCCGATGGTGAAGGTGCGCACTGGGCAGATCCACCAGGCATGGCCCTCTTCGTCTATCTCGAAAGACAGCTCGTCGAAGATATAGAAGGGATACTTCAACTGGATATAGCGGTCGATGTTGCGCGCGAGCGGCTCGCTTTGCGAATAGTAGATGGGATTCTCGCCCAAGCGCACGATCTCAGCATCCTGCGTGGTCATGTTCACCAGCGAATACGCCGGAATGCCGCCTTCGCGATTCGTGAACCATTTGAACAGGTCAGCGTAGCCAAGGGGGCTCACGCGCACCGGCGCACCCTGATAGTTGATCTGGCTGTAGAGCGGCGATATCTCGAACTGGCTGACATATTCGGGGATGGAGCCCATCTCGCGGTCGCCGATCAAGATGGCCGAATCGCGGTCGATCACCGGGATCTGGTTGTAGTCCACCTCGTGGATATCCTCCGCAAATGCCAATTCATCGGTCTGGAGCACCGTCGAGTACTTCTCCGCGTTGCCAGGAACGATGGCGTTGCTGAGCAGGGCGCCCAAAAGCCCCGCCACGATGATGGCGCCCGGTATGATCATGAGTAGCTTCATGCGCTTGGCGCCGCTCGGGCTCTTCTCCACTTTGCCCACGCCCGTGTCGTACGCGCGCTTGCGTGCCAGCAGCACCACGATGGCCAGGACACAGACCAACCCGATCAGCATCCACAGATCGGCAGAATGGATGCTAATGGGCGGATGGAACCACCAATACAGCGCCGCGATCACCAGAAGGGCAACGACGACCAGGACGATCCAGCCCTTCTTGCTGGAAGGGCCCTTCATGTTGTCAAGGAACGACAGGTCAAGATGCGGGGTCTCGCCCTTACCACTGCCGCCACCATGGCTGCTGCCGCCAGAAGCGGCATCCTTTCCGTCGACCGTACTCTGACCCATGCCGTCGGTGTTCATCCCGCTCGCGCGCAGCGCTTCCAGAAGGGAATCCAATCCAGATGTAGCCACGAATCTCTCCTAACCGTTCGCCAGATCCCGCAGCACGTACTGCAGGATGCCGCCGTTCTCGTAGTACCTTCCCTCTGTCGGCGTGTCGATGCGCACGAGGGCTTCGAACTCGACCGTGGTGCCATCCGCACGCTCAGCGCGCACGACAGCCATGCGATCATCGGGAACACCATCGGTGAAGCTCGGCTGCTCGATGGTGTAGCGCTCGGTGCCGTCAAGCCCCAGCGTCTTGGCATTCTGCCCTTCTGCGAATTGGAGCGGCAAGATGCCCATGCCGATCAGATTGCTACGATGGATGCGCTCGAAGCTCTCCGCGATGGCAGCGCGCACGCCGAGCAGCATAGGACCCTTCGCAGCCCAGTCGCGCGAGGACCCGCTACCATACATCTTGCCCGCCAACACGATAGCGGGCACCTCGGCATCCCCATAATGCTGTGATGCGTCGAAGATGGTCGTGGTCTTCCCGTCCAGATGATCGTACGTCCAGCCGCCCCGACGACCGTCAGCCAGCTGGTTGGACAGCTTCACGTTGGCGAACGTGCCGCGCATCATCACCTCATGATTGCCGCGCCGTGCCCCATACGTGTTGAAATCGGCCTCGGAGATACCGTGTTCGCGCAGGTACACCGCGGCGGGCGAATCGTCTGCGATGGCTCCCGCAGGCGAGATATGATCGGTGGTGATGAAGTCCCCCAGCACGGCGAGCGCAACCGCATCTTCGATGCGCGGCGCGCCAGGCTCGCTCATGGTCATGCCCTCGAAGTAGGGCGGGCGCCGCACATAGGTGGAATCCTCATCCCACGCGAACACGTCGCTGGGTGCAGCGGCCAGATCCTGCCACGTTGCATCGCCCTCATAGAGACCCTGAGCGCCGCAGCGATACAGATCAGCTGTCACCTGCGCATCCACCAGCGCATCCAGCTCGGCCTGGTCGGGCTCGATATCGCACAGGTAGACAGGAGCACCCTGCGCATCCACCCCAAGAGGATCGGTCTCGGGCGAGAAGTTCATCGTACCCGCCAGCGCCCACGCGATGACGTGGGCTGGCGTGGTCAGGTAATTCTGCGACACATCGGGGGATATGCGGCCTTCGAAGTTGCGATTGCCGGAAAGGACGCTGGCAAGCTCGATCTGGTCAGCAACCTCGTGGATGGCTTCTGGGAGCGGACCGCTATTGCCGATGCAACTCATGCAGCCGAAACCGCAGGTATAGAAGCCCAACTGCTGTAGAGCTGGCAGCAAGCCCGCGCGCTGGAGCAGCAATTCGGTCGCATGGCTGCCCGGCGCCAGGATGGTCTTCACCCATGGTTTCGGCACAAGCCCGCACGCTACCGCATTGCGCGCCAGCAGGCCTGCTTGCAGCATCATGGCCGGATCAGTGGCCGTGGTGCAGCTGGTCACCGCAGCTATGGCGATGGCGCCATCTGAAAGCATCACCTCTTCGCCGCCGACCTTCACCGGCACTCGCTTCGCCACGTCCAGCCCACGCTCGTCGCACACCTCTGCAAAGCGGACGCCCGCATCCTTCAGATCGAAGCGATCGTGCGGGCGGCTCGGGCCAGCCATGGAAGGCTGCACCTGTCCAAGATCGAAGCGGATCACTTCTGCATAGGAGCGTCGCACGTCCCCATGAGCATTCCAGAAGCCCTGCTCCTTCGCATACGTCTCAACGAGCGCGATCTGCTGCTCGCTACGACCGGTCATGCGCAAGAACTCGATGGTACGCGCATCCACCGGGAACAGGGTGCACGTGCTGCCATATTCCGGTGTCATGTTCGATATGCACGCGCGCTGCTGAGCCGACAGGCTGGCCACGCCCGGGCCGAAGCATTCCACGAAGCAACCCACCACACCGCGCTCGCGCAACATGCGAGCGAACGTCAGCGCCACATCCATGGCCGTCACACCGGGGGCCAGATGCCCTTCCAGCCGCACACCTACCACCTTGGGGACCAGCGTGGTTATGGGCTGGCCGAGCGCTGCGGCTTCGGCTTCGATGCCACCCACGCCCCATCCCAGCACACCGATGCCGTTGGCTGTTGGCGTATGGCTGTCCGTCCCCACCAGCGTGTCGAAATACGCCACCGTGCTCGCATCCGTATCGCATGTCATCACCACGCGCGCAAACTCTTCGATGTTCAGCTGATGGCAGATGCCTTGCCCGGGCGGCACGATGCGCACGTTCTCAAACGATGCCTGCGCCCACTTCAAGAACTCGTAGCGCTCCTTGTTGCGTTGGAACTCGAGCTTCGTGTTCTCGTCCATGCAGCCCGCACATCCCGCCACATCGGCGATGACCGAGTGGTCGATGACCAGCTCGCACGGGATCTGTGGATTGATCTTCTTCGGGTCGCCTCCCAGCTTAGCGCACGCTTCGCGCATCACGGCGAAGTCCACGAACACCGGCACGCCCGTGAAGTCCTGGAAGAGCACGCGCGCAGGGCTGAACTCGATCTCGTTGCCCACATCGCCTGCTGTACCCGCCGCCACGATACTCTCCGCCATAGCAGCGGCCCCATCGTCATCGGCATTGCGCAGCACGTTCTCCAACAATACACGCAAGCTGAACGGCAAGCGCTCGGCCCCTGGCACCTGCGCGATGGGATAGTAGAGGTACTCTTCGCTTCCTACGGTCAGCTTGCTCTGATACTTCTTCGCCATCGGATGCGCTCCTATTGCTCTTCTATCTTCTTGACCAGCTCTGCGGTGAAGGCGCTGCACGACACCGGCGCACTCGTGCGCTCGGTACGTCTGATATCGCCGGTCAGATGTGTGCCCTCGGCATAGATGGCGCGAACGCCCGCGCGAATGCGCTCAGCGCACGCATGCTCGCCCACATGATCCAGCATCATGGCCGCGCTGAGGATCTGTGCCGTCGGGTTGGCCAGGTCCTTGCCAGCAATGTCCGGCGCGCTGCCGTGCACCGCTTCGAACACTGCGCAGTCATGCCCGATGTTCGCCCCGGGCGCCAAGCCCAGGCCACCAACCAGCCCAGCTGCCAGATCGCTTGCGATATCGCCGTACAGGTTCGGGAACACGATCACGTCGAACTGCGAGGGGTCCATGACCATGCTCATACAGAACGCGTCGATGATCTTGTCATCGAAATCGATCTTGCCTTCGAACTCTTGCGCAACCTCTCGTGCCACATGCAAGAAGAGCCCATCGGAATGCTTCATGATGTTGGCCTTGTGCGCTGCCGTCACCTTATGCCTGCCTTGGCGCACCGCATAGTCGAAAGCGAACTGGACGATGTTGCGCGTAGCTGTCACCGAGATGGGTTTGATGGAGATGCCCGAATCGGGTCGGATGCTGCCGGCACCCTGCGCATCGATGAAGGCGATGAGCTCCTGGGCGGCCTTCGAGCCTTCCTCGAACTCGATGCCCGCGTAGAGGTCCTCGGTGTTCTCGCGCACGATCACCAGATCGACATCATCGTAGCGACCGCCCGCACCGGGTATGCTCATCACAGGACGCAGGTTCGCATACAGATCCAATGTCTTGCGCAGAGCAACGTTCACGCTGCGGAAACCCGTTCCCACCGGCGTCGTGCACGGCCCCTTGATGGCTACCTTCGTCTGACGCACCGCCTCGATGGTCTCATCGGGCAGCGGCGTTCCGTACCGGTCGATGCAGGCTGCCCCCGCCTCGGCCATTTCCCAGTCAATCTGAGCGCCGCTGGCTGCCACTGCCTGCTGCATGGCCGCCGAGGTCTCGACGCCTATACCATCGCCCGGTATCAGGGTCACTGTATGCCGCATGCTGTCTCCTGGTCGTCGGGCAGCGATCTTAGCTGCCATTGTCGAAAGGACAGCCACAGCTGTCCCAAGGATGCTATTTCTTCAGGTTCTCTTCTATCTGCATGGCACGCTTCTTCAGCATGCCCTTGCCGTTCTCTGCGTCGAACCTCATGCGCTCGGCAAGCTCCTCCTTCACCGTAGGGGCCAACTTGCCCGCCGAGAAGTCGATAACCGCCACCAGCATGTCCTGGAACTCCACATCGCCGTGATAGCACTGGATGCCCTCGTCGATCAAGCCCCAAACCTTCTCGCTGCGATTCTCGGTAGTCGCACCGAAGCGGCACAGGAATCGCATGGCGGACAGGCGAAGTGGCCCACTATCCTCATCGAAAAGGGCCATCTCGGCACCAGCGACCGCCTTCTCGCATCCGCGCGGGTCGGTTCCCACCAGCTCGGTCAGCGCATCAAGGCATTCCCAGCGCGTCTGCGCCTCTGGACGGTTCAACGCATCGATGATGTTGCTCAGATACGGCGCGCCTACTTCCGGCTTCTCCTTCACCACGACGGCCATCACAGCAGCTGCCTGCTGACGCGCCAACCGCGAAGGCCCTTCCAGCGCCTTCACCAGCGCCTCACGCTCTTTCTTGTTGCGGAGCGCCTTGTCAGCTTGCTCGCGTATATCCTCGGATCGCGTGCTCAATGCTCCAACTCCTCTACTGAAATGGTTGAGCGTTCTATTATACCTGAGTCAACATGAAAAGAGCCGCTCAATGGCGGCTCAGTGAACGCAAAAAGCACCCTGCGCGAGCGGAACGTCCTGCTCTCCCGCGG
>CASTMW010000026.1 GCA_949450265.1 uncultured Eggerthellaceae bacterium
CGGGAGACCACCTCATCATGCAAAGCATGGTAATCCAGCAATGCTTCGTTCTCCAATTGCTCAAGATTAATGGTGATGATGCGGCTATCATCAACGCCATTCTTCTTGAGTTCTTCGGCAAACAGCTTGAGAAGAGTGGACTTTCCGCACCTGCGCACGCCGGTGACCACTTTGATGACATCCTTGTCCCGCCAACGGCGCAACTTCTCTAGGTAAGCAGGACGGTCAATCATTGAGCTACCTCATTTCTCAATATATTGAATTTGTTTTAAATATTTTATCATTTTCTCAATATATTAAGAAAACGTGAGAATACCTGTCATGCCGAGAATGAAAAAGGGACCGGAACGTTTGTTTCCGGTCCCTTAGTCCCATTGATAAGGCACAACCCAGGAACGTCAGAGCAACTTGAACGCGAGGGCCCTTGCGATCCGAAGCGGTACTTGCTAGTCCCACATCTCCGGGCGCACCAGCGTCGGATCGGCCACGCGATTCGGGAAGTAGTCCTCGCAGCCGCCTTCGCGATACACATCCGCCGTGCAGCAGTGCAGGCCGCCACCGAACGGATAGGCGTCGCGCAGGTCGCACGGAATGACGTTCATGCCCAACTTATCCATCTGTTCCTGCTGGTAGACCTCGCTGGCTTCCACCACCACGGTCTTCGGGTCCAGCACCAGGCAGTTCATGGACAGCCACACCGAGCTGTAGCACAGGGCCGGCGGCTCGGTATGCGCAGGCTGGGCTGCCTCCACGATCTGCCAATCGTTCGCCTCGAAGATGGCGCGCTGTTCGGCAGGCAGCGGACGATGCGGGTTGTTAATGATCAGGCCCGGGCGCAGCGGCACGAACGTAGCGTCGATATGGATGGGGTACGGATCGCCCGGGAAGTTCACCGCATGCACGCGCAGGTCGGGATAGTAGCGCTGGAACCAGTCCATGGCCGCGCGATTGGTGGTCAGGCCGTGCTGGATGAACAGGTCGCGGCCCATGCGCATGACATCGGCAGCATCCCACATGGGCTCCACCTCGGTGGTGACGAAGTCCTTGTTGGCCGTGCGCACCAGGCGCTCTTCCAGGCTGATCTTCTCGTCATAGTAATTGTGCTTGTAGGACTTGTCGGTCAGGCGCGGGCGCGGGGCCTGCGTCCACTTGAACGCCGGGTCCTCTTCGAAGTACTGCTCCATGAGCGGCCAGTACGCCAAGTATTCGAAATAACGGCAGAGGCGTGGGGCGGTCCACCTTCACGCCGCGGTCCTCCAGGATCTTCACCAGGTTGTCCAGGCATTCGTTGCCGCGCTCCACCGTATCCAGCGGGCGCAAGCCCCACATACCGCGCATCTCCGAATCGACCGGCACCTTCTCGGATGTGGCCGGTTCCTCCGGCGGGATAACGGAGTTATCGCACCGTCCAACGATGACGTGCTTCAGCGGATCCCAATCGTTCCACGAATTCACGATCTTCGGCATGAGCGCTTCCTTTCCTTATCGCATATTCCAACTGCGAAGATTATGCCACCGATCGGGCACCCTGCGAAGGTCTTTTCTCTATGAAACGAGCTTTTAATCGAAGTAGATGCGGTGCCAGACCAGGAATGCGCATACCATCCAGATGCGGCGCGTGCGATCCTGGCCGCCGCGGTGCTCGTCCAGCAGCTGCCGCAAGGCCGCCGTGTCGAAGAAGTGGCGCGCGGTGGGACTGTCGAAGAGGACGCGCAGCTGAGCCTGGCGCGCATCGGTCGCTAGCCAGCGGCGCAGCGGCACCGGAAAGCCCAGCTTCGCACGTCCCGCGGTCTGCACGGGCAGCGCACTGGCGGCGGCGCGGCGCAGGGTCACCTTCGTCTGCTGATGCGTGACCCGCAGATGCTCCGGCAGCATTCGCGCCACCTGGAACACCTCCGTGTCCAGATACGGCACGCGCGCCTCAAGGGAATGGGCCATCGACATGCGATCGGTCTTCTGCAGGATGTCCTCCACCAGCCACAGATGCAGGTCCACATATTGCATCTGCATGGTGTGGGGAAGGTGTGCGGTATGCTCATAAAGCGGCGCAGCCAGCTGTTGGGGCAGCGCGTTGCCGCTCGGGCGCGCCAGCAGCGCATCGCGCTCACGCGGACAGAAGGCCACCTGATGTGCATTCGTGTAGTACCACCCCGCAGGTCCTTGCGCCGCTCGCCGCAGGAAGTTCGCGCCCCGCATGCCGCGCCTGGCCGCCGCATCCGCCATGCGCCGCAAGAGCGCGCGGGGCACCGTGCGCAGCCGCTTGGCCGCAAGCGCCGCCTGGTAGATACGATAGCCGCCGAACAGCTCGTCAGCGCCCTCCCCCGAGAGCACCGCCTTCACCTGCGTGGCCGCCAGCTCATCTGCGAAGAACAACGCCATGGCCGCCGGGTCGCCCGTGGGCTCGTCCATGTGCCAGAGCACGCGCCCCATGCTGCCCCAGTATTCCTCCTGCGAAACGATGCGCGCTGCATTCGCCACCTGAAGGTCGACCGCCGCGCTTCCCGCCTGCGCTATCTCGTTGCGTTCCGCCTCGCATTCAGCAAAGCCCACCGTGAACGTGCGCGCCTTCGCGTCGTCCTCGCGCAAGCAGCTGGTCAGATAGCTGGAATCCACCCCACCCGACAGCAGGCTGCCCACCGGCACATCCGCCGCTCCATGCAGCCGCACCGACGCGCGCACCGCCGCATCCACGCGCGCCGCAGCCTCTTCGCCACCCAGATGCGCATCGGGCACGAACTCGGGACGCCAGTAGCGCTGCATCTCCATGGCGCCCTGACGATCCACGCGCAGCCAGTGTGCGGGTGGCAGCTTGAAGATGTCCTTGAAGAACGTCTCGGGCAGCGCCGAGAACTGGAAGCACAAGTACTGCTCCAACGCCTCTTCGTTCAACTGGCGCCGATAGGCCGGATGGCGCAGGATGGCCTTGATCTCGGATGCGAAGATGAACCGCGTGCCCTGCCGGGTGTAATACAGTGGTTTGATGCCGAACGGGTCGCGTGCACAGAAGAGCGTTGCCCGCCGCTCGTCCCATATCGCGAAGGCGAACATGCCGCGCAGGCGATGCAGGCAATCCTGGCCCCATTGCATGTAGGCGACCAGCAGCGTCTCGGTGTCGCTGCGGGTGCGGAAGGTCCAGCCCAGGCGCACGAGCTGAGCGCGCAGGTCAGCGTGGTTGTATATCTCGCCGTTGAACACGATGGCGAAGGTGCCATTCTTCTGGCGGATGAACGGTTGCGTGCCGCCCGGCAGGTCCACCAGCGCAAGCCGCCGGTGTCCCAGCGCCACGCCATCGCGGATGAACTGGCCTTCGCCGTCCGGCCCGCGATGTGCCATGACATCGCACATCTCCTTGAGCGTGCGCACATCGGCCAGTTCAGCTTGCGTGAAACCGCAGATCCCGCACATGATGCCACCCTTCTCCGCTGCCTATCTACAGGCTAGGAGAACAGGGGCTTAACGGTCCCATAGCGGAACCTGAAGATTGCTTAGAGCGGCCTTATGTTTTCCTTAAGGCGCTCCGCTTGGGTGCTTTAGGAGACGTGGCCCCTTTAAGAGATATGGCCCAAGAAGTCCTTCGTGCGCGCATGCTGCGGATCGTCGAACACCTGCGCAGGCGTGCCCTCTTCCACGATGACCCCGCCATCCATGAAGATGACACGGTCGGCTACATCGCGCGCGAAGCCCATCTCGTGCGTCACCACGATCATGGTCATGCCATCGGCAGCCAGCTTGCGCATAACGCCCAGCACGTCGCGCACCAATTCTGGATCCAGCGCGCTGGTGGCCTCGTCGAACAGCATCACGTGCGGGTCCATGGCCAGCGCCCGCGCGATGGCCACGCGCTGCTGCTGGCCACCGGAGAGCTCGGCAGGCTTGTAGTCCATGCGCTCAGCCAGGCCCACCTCGGCCAGACGCGCCTCAGCCACCTTCTCGGCTTCCTCGGCGCTGCGCTTCAACACCTTGCGCTGCGCCAGCATCACGTTCTTCTTGGCCGTCAGGTTGGGGAACAGGTTGAAACTTTGGAACACCATGCCCAGGCGACTGCGTACCTCGTTCAGGTTGGTGTGCTTGTCGCACACGTCGATATCCTCGAACCAGATGCGCCCAGACGTGGGTGTTTCCAACCGATTGATGCAGCGCAGCATGGTGGACTTGCCGCTGCCGGACGGCCCCAGCACTACCACCACTTCGCCGCGTTCCACTTCCAGGTTGATGTCGCGCAGCACTTCGGTATCGCCGAACGACTTCACCAGATTCTGAATGCGGATGATAGGGTCTGACATCATCTATCCCCTCTCATCTTCTTACCCAACGAATCCTCTGCGTGCACCTGATGGGTATGCGCGAAGCTCTCCGACATGCGCAGCGTCCTTGCCACAGCGGCCTCGCTACCCTCGGCAGCAACGGCGCCCACGGTGGCCGGGATGTCATGATGGGGCTGCTCTTGCAACCGGTTGGCCTTGCGATGCTTCGGCCGCCCTCCTGCCAAGCGCAGCTCCATATGGTTGATGGCCTTGGTCAGCGGGATGGTCACGATCAGGTAGAAGAATGCGGCCACGATATAGGGGGTCACGTTGCCCGTGGCAGCCGTGATGGTCTTGGAGTACATCATGATTTCCATGACGCCCACCGCAGCCAGAAGCGACGTATCCTTGTACATCAGGATGAACTCGCTGGTCATGGTTGGGATGACGCGGCGGAACGTCTGCGGGATGATGACATAGATCATGGTTTGCGCGCCGTTCATGCCCAGACTGCGCGCCGCCTCGAACTGCCCCTTGTTGATGGACTGGATGCCCGCACGGAATATCTCGGCCAGATACGCGCTGGAGTTCATCACCAGCACCACCACACCCAGCACGAAGTTGTCTATCTGGATGCCCAGCAGCGGCAATCCGAAAAAGGCGATGTATATCTGCAGGAACAGCGGCGTGCCGCGCACCACATTGATGTAAATGGATCCGATGGCGCGAGCGAAGCGGTTGTTCGCCATGCGCAGGAAACTCCAACACAGGCCCAGCGGTATGGCCAACGGGAAGCTGATGATCACCAGCGCCAACGCCAGTAGCCAGCCCCAAAACACCGCAGGCACCGTGGTTACCACGATGGCTGGGTCGAAGAATAGATGCAGGAACTTGTTCGAGTTCCATGCCTGCACCCATGGCTGGTCGTTCAGCCACAATGCCAGCTGCTCGCTAGGCGTGGTACCCGTCACCGTGATGGAGGCGCCCCCATCGGGAATGTCAGCGATGGTGCCGTCGGATAAGGTATAGCTGCCCTGCACGGCGAAGGTGCCGCCATCGGCAGGGAACTGCGCATTGTTCAGCTCAAGCATCACCATGGAGCCCGCCGGGGTAGGCTCGGTGAACGTGACGGTGACGCTGGTGCCGTCCGTGTCAACCGTGCTGGGCACGCTCAAGCGCTTGAGCCCATCCAGCACCGTGACCGTGGTGCCATCGGCTGGCAAGGCCGACCCGTCGGGCAGCGTGATGGTCACGCTGGAGACCGATTCGCCCTCGTCCGTCTGCCCTTGCCAGGTGATGCGCGTGTCGGTGGCACCCATGATGCCGTCCGCCCCGTCTTGGTTGCTCTTTGCCGTGAATCGCTCGGTGGTCAGCGCTTGAGCCTGCTGTGCTGGCCACGCGCATACTGCAAGCGCGCATGCCAGCAGCGCGCATGCCAGCGTCGTTAGCACGCACGCCAAAAGAAGAAGGGGCAGACGCCAGCCTGCCCCTCGCACGATGTTATCCCAGCTACTCAGCGGATGTACCGAACCATTTCTCATAGATCTCATCATAGGTACCGTCTGCCTTCGCTTCCGCAATAGCGTCGTTCAGGGCCTGCGTCAGCGCAGGGTTGTCCTTGCTGACCACGATAGCATACTGTTCGCCCGTGGGAATCTCAGCGATGATCTGCATGTCCGTATAGGCATTGTTGACATAATATTGCACAACCGGCAAGTCAGAGGCGATAGCATCGATCTGGCCCGACTGCAGTGCCGCAAACACGGCGGTCATCTCATCGAAGGGAATAACCTCGGCGCCTTCGATGTTCTCCTTAGCCCAGTCATAGCCCGTGGTGCCCGACTGTGCGCCGATCTTCTTGCCAGCCAGCTGATCCACATCGGTGTAGCCAGAGTCCTTCATCACCACGATGCCCTGGTTGGAATCCATGATGACATCGGTGAAGTCGATCTCCTTCTTGCGGTCCTCGGTGACCGTGAAGCCCGACACGCCCACGTCGGCCTTGCCGCCCGCGCTGATCATCGGCACGATGGTGTCGAACTTGGTGGAGGGCAGGTACTCGGCCTGCAGGCCCATCTTCTCGGCCAGCGCCTTCATCAGGTCAACCTCGAAGCCTACCGCTTCGCTGCCTTCCAGGTTCTCGAACGGCGGGAAATCCAGCGATGCGGCGATGGTCAGCTTGCCATCGTCGATGAGCACCATCTCTTCGGTTGTGCCCTGCGCATCTTCGCTGGCGCTGGAACTGGAGCTTGCTGCCGGTTCCCCGCTGCACCCGGCCAGCGCCACTGCCGACACCAGCGCGAAGGCTGCTGCGGCCACAGCGATCCTTTTCATCTTCATAGATACCCTCTTCTCATACGGTCTGAATCAATGATCCGGTTCACTCCATCGCGATGGAGTGGCCCCTTATCATAGCGGATTCTCGCCGCTCACCAGCTGATCGGACAGGTCAATCTGGCGTGCGGCCTTCATTTCCCGCTTGCCAGCCGGTACGTCCTGCTCTAGCGCGCGTGCCAGGACCTGCATGCGGTCCTCCACCTCTTCGATGATCTCCGAACAACGCTTCAGCTCGGTGCCCACGTTCACACCCGATATCTCGTGCACGGCCTTGTATTTCAGGTCGTGCTCCAAGCTGGCCCAGAAATCCATAGCGATGGTGCGAATCTGTATCTCCACCGGCACGCTCTCGCGACCGCTGAGGAAATAGACCGGGATCTTCACGATCATATGCAGGCTGCGATAACCGTTGGGCTTGGGGTTGGCGATGTAGTCCTTAACCGCCACCACTTCCAGATCGTCCTGATGCTCCAAATAATGCAGGATATCGTAGACGTCCTGCACGTAGCTCACGATGACGCGCAGCCCGGCGATGTCCATGATGTAGTGCTCCATAGCATCCAGTGTCTGCGGCTTGCCATAGCGCTCCAGCTTCTCGAAGATGCTGGGCACACTCTTCATGCGCGATTCGATATGATGGATGGGATTGCGCGACAGGCGCAGCTTGATGTCCTGGTCCAACGTTTCCAGGCGTGTTTCCATCTGACGCATGGCCGCATGGTACTTCTGCAGGATGTCCTGCGTTGCGAACTCCAGCACCGCCAGCATGTCGATGTCACTGGCGGTCAGAGGCTGGTTCTGCGTGAAGTTCAAGGTGGTAGCTCCGGGACGGTCCACCGTGCCGCGGTCGAACGCCGCGCCCGTGGCCACCCGCAGGTCGTTGAGGTGATCGCGCTCTGACATCTTGTCTCCCCGTGGGTCCGTATGGCCGCTGATCGGCCCGTTTCGCCTCGTTCTTGCGCACTATCCTACCCCAATTTGAATTAATGGGTGCAAAGTGGCGCAGTTTCCATTAATATCTGTGGAACTGGTTGGACGCGATTAATCGAACTTTCAATACACCAAGCGTCATATTATCCATTGCGGCGTACAGCCCGTGCCGTGCGTCGCCTAAAGAGATTGCGAGTAGACATGCCAGCACCCACAATGACCCCGGAACAGCGCGCGAAGGCTCTGGAGAAGGCCCGTATCGTCCGTGCGAAGCGCTCTGAGATCACCACGAAGCTGTCGCTTGGCACCATGACCGCCGAGCAGGCGCTCAAGAAGGTGGACGACCCCATCGTGGGCCGTATGAAGGTGAAGTCCTTTATCAACGCTCTGCCGGGCTACGGCAAGGTGAAGACGGAGAAGCTGATGGAAGAACTGGGCATTCCTGAAACGCGTCGTCTGCAGGGTCTGGGTGCGAAGCAGATGGAGAACCTCAAGGCTGCCTTGAAGTAGGTTCTGTCACATATATCTTCACGGGGCGCCTGCGGGCGCCCTTTTTCATGCGCACAAAACATCCTACGCGTGGCGGTACTTGTTCAGGATGTTCATGCGCTCCATGGGGCGCGGGATCTCAATGAGGCGCGGCTCGAAATCGAAGAGCTCAGCCACGGCAACACACGGCGACACCGTCAGGCAACGTCGCAGGCAGACATCACGGCAGAGCTGGCATTGTGTGCAATCGGCTACCTGAAATTCCAGGTAGCGGCGTTCGGGGTTATCCGGCTCATCGTATTCGGCATACTTCAGGGCATCGGTGGGGCACGCCAACACGCACAGGCCGCAGCCGCTGCACAGGCTATCGTCGATCTGCACGCACCCGAAATGCCGCGTTTCCAGCACGGGGACCGCCAAAGCCGCGCTGGCATCGGGCGGCGTACCCAGCGCCAGCAGGTCGTCCAGCACGCGCATGTTCTGAGCAGCGGGCACCTTCTCCTTCAGTTTCAGGTTCCGCTTGGGCTGGGGCTGGGAGGGGCTCAGCTTCTCTTCGATGGTCTTCTGCGCCACGTTGCCCGCCACGGTGCGCAGGTAGCTGCCGGTCTGCGCCATCAGCCCACGCCGATCGGCGCCGCGCACGTCGCGCTCGAACGTGCCCGCGAACTCCGGCGGGAACAAGGACGCGCGCGTCACGATGATCGGCCCTTCCACCGCCTCCATCAGACGCACCGCGTTCTCTACCGCCGTGTCGATGGCGTTGTTGACCTGCCCATACTTGCAGGTGGCGCAATCGCCGTCCACTAACATGATGTCCTGCGCGCCGTCGGCCGCCAGGCGCACCAGCAGCTCTTCACCCGCATGCGCCAAGCAGGGCACCTCGCAGAACAGCTCAGGGTCGGCCTCGTGCTTGGCCGCTTTGCGTGCACATGCCAAGCACGTCACCCCGCCCGCCGCTCGCGTTGCGCTCAGCGCGCCAGCGCGCACCTTGCCGGCAGGCGGTTCGTTCGCACTCAGGCACCCCATGGGGCACGCAGCCACACAGGCGCCGCAATTCACGCACGCTGCGCCGTCGATGACCAGTTGCCCATCTTCCAAGCTGATGGCATCCCACGCGCACACATCCATGCACCGCCGACAGGTGGAGTTGCGATTGCGCACGGCCACGCACGCTTCCTGCACCACGCTGACCTGATCCACGCGGAAGAGGTCGGCCACCTCCATCATGTCGTTCAGGGTGGGCATCCGCTGGTCTATTCTCCCAGGTAGCTCTCTTCGATGCGCGCCAGCTCTTCCGGCGTGTTCGCATTGATGAAGCAGCCACCGCGCGGCTCTACTTCCAGCACGCGCTGCTGGCTGAACTCGCACACCGTGATGGCCGGATCGTCGAAGAACGCCTGCGCGCGCCGCTCGTCGCGGTCGATGGCGCGCAGGATGGCAGGCACGCACGTGTCGCGTCGGTACATGGCATGGAACGGCTCGAATCCGTGCTGATTGACCGGCACCACCACATCGGCCCCGGTGTGGGCCATCTCAAGCGCCTCAGCCACCACCAAGCACGGGCTGGCGAAGATCATGTCGCAGGCCACCACCGCCACGAACGGATTGCGCGCATTGATGAGCGCCGTGTACATGCCGGGCAGCGCACCGCGGAAATCGTATTCATCGCACACGAGCCGCGGCGGGCAGGGCACGTCCATATCGGCCAAGAAGCCCAGGTTCTCCGGTTCGTTCGTGGTGATGATCAGTTCGTCAGCCACCGCGCTCAGCCGCCGCACCAACCGACAGATCAGAGGATCGCCCGCGAAGGGCACCGTGGCCTTGCTGCGACCCATCCGACGGCTTTCACCACCCGCTTGGATGACCACGGTCACCCGTGGGCGCACGTAGTGCTCTTCCAGGAACGCCACGATGCCCGGCGTGTCGAAGATGTCAAAGGCGGGGATGCCGTATGTTCGGGCGGCAGCGGCCGCTTCCGGAATGTCCGTGATGATGGCCACCGTGCTGGCACCGGGCGCTTTAGCGGTAAGGTCGGCCGCATGGGCGGCGTGCGCGTCGTTGGCAGCGTGCACGTCATCAGTGTCGCGTTGGTCGGTCGCGCCGCCCTTTGCCAGCTGCGTGAAGTCGGTGCCCAGGGGCAGCCCCTGCTCGGCTGCCTGCGCAAACGCGGCCGCCACCGCTGCATCGGCCGGATTCGCTGCGCGCATCAGCTCGATGGTGGGCAGCCCGCTCTTGCGGTATCCCTCCACTATGATGATGTCGTGGCCGGGCATGCTGCGCACGATGTCGGCGCATTCCACCTCGTGCGTCAAAGTCTTCACGCGCGCCAGCTTCTCGGGCGAGGCGATGACCGTCTCGGCAGCTCCAGCCTCCCGATGCCGCCAAGAATCTTTGCCAGGGTAATCTATCTCGAACTTGCTATGGGAATGATGCTTCACCGATCCCACGTCGTGACCGCGCGCCGTCAGCTCGGCGATCAGGCGCTCGATCAGTGTGGTCTTGCCCGAATTGTGCCGCCCGACGATGGCCACCGCCGGGCTTGGGATGTTCACCATATGCGCCTCCTACGCAGCCTTTCCCCCATTATAGGAGAAAGGCTGCGCACTGCGCGCTGCTCGTGGGCCTGCGTTACCTATCACAATGTATCCAGAAGACATGCGGCATAAAACGAGATACTGCACACCGAATCCGTTTTCTGAAATTCTTCGCAGTCACATGGGTCAAGAATGGGCAATCGTATTTCTCGGCGAACCGACGTCGCCCAGGCATCGTTTTCCCTTATATGGAAAACTCATCGGACTCTCCATGGATATTTTTTCGCGAAAAAATATCCAAAAATGGAGATAATTTCGCAAAAAAATCTCCGGAACTTTGGAGAATATGCAATATCAGAGAAACTGACGGCGCTACACCTCCCAGCGTCACCTCGTCGGCGAACTCCAGGTCGCCGCCCACAGGCAAGCCGCTGGCCGGGCGCGTCACCGTGATGCCCAGCGGCTTGATCAGGCGTGCCAGATACGCTGCGGTGGTCTCGCCTTCAATGTTGGGATTGGTGGCCAGCACCACCTCGTCCACCTCTTCGGTGCCAAGGCGCGCCATCAGCTCGGCAATGCGCAGGTCCTCCGGCCCCACCCCATCCATAGGCGAGAGCGCGCCGCCCAGCACATGGTAGAGGCCGTCGAAGGCGCCCGTGCGCTCGATGGGCGAGATATCGCGCGGTTCGCTGACCACACAGATCATGCTGGTGGTGCGGCGCGTGCTGGCGCATATCTCGCACAGCTCGTCCTGCGCGTAGTTGAAGCATCGGCTGCAGAAGCGCACCGTATCCTTCACTTCTTTGATGGCGTCGGCCAACCGCAGCGCCTGGCCCTTATCTTGGTTCAGGATGAAATACGCCACGCGCTGAGCCGACTTCGGGCCGATGCCGGGCAGCCGTTCAAGCTCATCGAGCAGCTTCTGTATGGCGGGTGCTGATTGCATCTAGAACGGGAGGTTCATCCCGCCCATGATGCCGTTCATGCGCGCGTTGCTAGTCTCGGTGGCCTCGCGCAGCGCCTCGTTCACCGCCGCCACCACCATGTCCTGCAGCATCTCCACATCTTCGGGATCCACCGCGGCCGGGTCCATCTTCACCGATACGACCTCCATGCCGCCGGTCACCGTAGCCTCCACCATGCCACCGCCCGCGCTGGCGGTGAACTCCATGGCAGCTATCTCTTCCTGCGCCTTGGCAGCATCGCGCTGCATCTTCTGCGCTTGCTTCATCATCTTCTTCATATCCATGGTCGTCGGTCCCTTTCGTTCGTTCGATGGGCGATCGCTGATGATCGTCAGTCTACTGGTTCGAATTGTACGTCGTTGCCGAAGGCTGCCGCCAGCGCGTCGTTGAGCTGCTCGGTGGTGGGCTCGGCGTCGGGCGTTTGTGTCGAGGCTTGCGTTGAAGCTGCCGTGACGGCCGCCGGGGGCTCTTCTTCCCAAGGTGGCGTGGAAGATGCCGGATCAGCCAGGTCGTCATAGGCCGACAGCGGCACCTCGTCGGGGTCGGGCGCGGAAGGCTGGGGCTGGAACTGGGAGGCCACAGGTTGCGAATCCGGCATTGCAGCCGTTGCAGGTTGTGCCTGGGCGGCAGGTTGTGCCTGAGCTGCGGGCTGCGCCTGCGCGACTGCCGCGGAAGGCTGGGGCTGGACGACCGCTGCCTGAGTTGCCTGAACTGCTTGAGCTGACTGAGCTGCCTGCGCAGCCGCTGCCGACTTCTCCAACGTGAACGGTACGCCCGCGGCGCCCGTCTTCGCCAGCGCATCGGCGATGGCATCGCGCACGTCCGGCTTCTGGCTTGCCTGGAAGGCGAACTCCGCATCCATAGGGAACAGGACGCTCAGCTTATCGTCATCGCGGGCGGCTGCCGTGTTCATCAGCAACGCCGCATACGCTTGGTTCGCCTTCTTCACATGCGCCAGCACCGTGGCCCAGAATTGCGGCAGTTGGGCCTCGTCGGGCAACTGGCCGGAAGCCGCAGCGCCCGCGCCAGGTGCGCCTTCGGCGCCTGCGGAAGCGGTCTGCTGCGCGCTGGGCTGCGTGCTGGATTCGGATGCTGCTTGCGCAGCTGGTGCGGACTGCTGCGCACCGGCTTGCTGGTCTGTCACCGCCGCTGCCGCTTGCTGCGACGCGGTCGCTTGCGGCGCGACGTCGGTCCGTTGCGCGGAAGCCGCCTGCGGCTGCATGTGCCCCTGACCCCGTGCCTGACCCTGCATCGGTGCCGCAACCGCCGCAGCCTGCGCGGGCACCCCAGCCACGACCCCAGCTGTGGCGTTGATCCCCCGTTCCAGCGCCTCCACGCGCTCGGCCAGCGCTGCCAGCGTCAGGTCGGAATCGGGGCGCACCATGCGCGTCAGGGCTATCTCAAAGGACAACCGCTGATTAGTGGACGTCTTCAGTTCCGCCATCAGATCGCCCAGCACACCCAGCATGTTCGCCAAGCGATCGGGCCCGAACCACGCGGCTTCGCTCTCAAGTTCGCGCCGCGCCGCCTCCGTCAGTTCAAGCACCGTGTCGGCGCCAGCAAGCTGCAGCACGTACATGTTGCGCATGTGCGCAGCCAAGTCCTGCGCGAACTGCGCCAGATCGGCCCCGGTTTCCATGTATTCGCTCGTCCAACGGAACGCATGCGCCGCATCGCGCGTGCCGATGGCCTTCACGATCTCGGCCAATTCGCTGGAATCCGAACTGCCCAGCAAGCGCTCGGCAAGCTCGGTGGTCACGCTTCCCTCACCGAACGCGATCAGCTGTTCCAGTGAGGTCAGCGCATCGCGCATGCCGCCATCGGCCCGATGCGCCACCAGATCCAGCGCATCACCTTCGAAGTCGATCCCTTCCATCTCACAGATGGCACCCAGACGGCTGACCAGTTCCTCGTTGCTGATACGCCGGAAATCGAAGCGCTGACAGCGCGAATGGATGGTCTCCGGCACCTTCTGCGGATCGGTGGTGCACAGCACGAAGACCACGTGCGCGGGCGGCTCTTCCAGCGTCTTCAGCAGCGCGTTGAACGCCGCGTTGGACAGCATATGGACCTCGTCGATGATGTAGACCTTGGAACGACCGCGCGTCGGTGCGTAGTTCACGCGCCCGATGATCTCTTCACGCACGTTCTCCACGCCCGTGCGGCTTGCTGCGTCCAGCTCGTAAACGTCCGGGTGCTCGCCCGCGGCCACCAACTGGCAATCCTCGCAGGTACCGTCGGGGTCGGGCGTGGGACCATGCTCGCATAGCAGCGCCTTCGCCAGCAGGCGCGCCGTGGTGGTCTTACCAGTACCACGCGGGCCGGTGAAAAGATATGCGTGGCTGACCTTGTCGGCTTCGATCGCGTTCTTCAGCGTGCGTTCGATATGCTCCTGGCCCACAACATCCTCGAAGATCTGCGGGCGGTACTTCCGATACAGGGCCTCAGCCATCGCGCTTTCCTCTCTTGTTCAGGGTGCGCTCCATTCTACCATCCGCGCCACGCCAGCGTTTCACTGCACCCGGTGTGCTCACCTCGGTGCTAAAGGAAACAAAGGATCGCTAGAAGTTGTAAAAACCTAAGAATTGCAAAACGCTCAATAGGTAAAGGCTTATACCATGTTCAACGGACGACAGATATTCCCTCTGCAACGTAGCTTCGGGTAAAACACGGATTATTCGTATTTTGTCCGAAGGGTTTTCTGTCGGACTGCTGTGATCAAGCTACTGCAGGATGCTACCGGCGCTTCCCCGCCTTCAAGAATTCGCGCGCTGCATGCAGATGTTCGCGCTCGGCGTTCTCAGCCTCAACCTTCGCACGCAGGGCGTATTCGCGCTGCAGCTCTGCTTCCTCGAAGCGCCGCTGCGCTTCAATACGACGCTCATCTTCGGCATCGAGCGACTTGCTGGCCTTCTTCTTGCGCGAATCCAGCGCCGTCTTCACCGCACCGACGATGGCAGGCGCTACCGACACCGCCACGATACCCAGCACGATGACCTCAAAATGCTCCTGCACCAGCGGCACCCCGCCGAAGAAATATCCCACCAATACGAACAGGCTGACCCACGCCACGCCGCCGATGGTGTTCCACAGCGTGAACTTGCCGAAGTTCATGTGCCCAGTGCCCGCGATGAACGGGGCAAACGTGCGGAAGAATGGCATGAAGCGCGTGATAACGATAGTCAGACCGCCGTACTTTGCGAAGAAGCTGTCCAGCTTCGCCATGCGCTCGGGCGTGAGCGCTTTCACCTTGCCTGAATCGATGATGCGATGCCCCAAGAAGCGCGCGATCCAATAGTTGGACGTGTTGCCCAAGATGGCCGCCGCATAGAACACGATGAGGCTGGCCGCCAGGTTCAGACCGCCACCTTCCGCCGAGAACACGCCCACTGCGAACAGCAGCGAATCGCCCGGCAAGAACGGGAAGAACACCACGCCCGTCTCCACAAACACGATAAGGAACAGCGGCGAATACACCCACACCGGCCCCAGCGCGATGATCCACCCGGCGATAAACCCGCGCGGGTCCTTCAGCAAGTTGATGAAGAATTCGATGATGCCCACGGTGCTCCTTCGGATCGGCGTTCTAAGCGCACAAAAGCACCCCTGAAAGACAG
>CASTMW010000027.1 GCA_949450265.1 uncultured Eggerthellaceae bacterium
GCCTCCAAAAACGTAGTAACGGCCGGGTGCAGGCCCGCCTCCTGCGCATACGTGTGCCACGCCGCATAGTCGGGTTGCACGTCCATCTCGCGCAGACGGTCCAGCGTCACGATGTCGAACTCGTGCACGCTGCGGTTGTACTCGGGCGGGTTGCCCGCGCACACCACCACCCAGCCCGCAGGCACTTTATGCTTGCCGAACGTCTTGAACTGCAAGAATTGCAGCATGGACGGGTAGAGCGTCTCGGACACGCAGTTGATCTCGTCCAGGAACAGAATGCCCTGGCGAAGCCCGGTGCGCTCCATGTAGTCGTACACCGCCGCCACGATCTCGCTCATGGTGTACTCGGATGTCTCGAACGAGGTGCCATCGAATTCGCGGTGCTCGATGCGCGGCAGGCCCAGCGCGCTCTGGCGCGTATGGTGGGTCATGGAATACGACACCAGCCCGATGCCCAGCTCGCGCGCCACCTGCTCCATGATGGCCGTCTTGCCGATGCCCGGCGCGCCCAACAGAAACACCGGCCGCTGATGCACCGGTGCGATAGCGAACACACCTGCCTCATCCCGCTGAAGGTATGCCTCAACGGTGTCCTTGACCTGCTGTTTCGCTTGCGTGATGTTCATGGTCGCACCCTTTCCAACGAGGTTTCGTCTATCATCAGCTTGATGGCCCACGGAGGCACCGGGGGCGTTTCACGCGCTTCGTCCTCCAAGAACACGAATGCGGCGTCGAAGTCGGGGGCAGCATCAGGAAAGGTGCCCAGCCCATCGGTGAAGTAGATCAGTCCGCGCAGGTCGGCCAGCTTCCCATCCTCGCGCATGCCGCGCACATAGTCGAACACCGGGCGGAAGTCGGTGCCGCCGAAGCCCCGCACGGTGAAGCCCTCCATCAGCGTATCCACGTCCGCCAGATCGCGGATCACCGTGTCCTGCTGCAGGCGCGAGTCGCACTGCACCACGTGGATGTTCACGTCGCGCACGAAATCGTCAGCGCCCTTCAAGATGTCGAAGGTGTGCTGCACGAAGCGACGCACCAGATCCCCGCTGACCGACTCCGATGTGTCAATGGCGATCACCAGGTCGCGGATGCGCTCGGTGTCCTTGTATTCCAGCGGCTCCACCAGCGGCATGTTGCCGTACAGCTCCATGCCATAGGTGTAGTACACGTAGTCAAACTCGTCCGGGTTCACCAGCATCTGTTCGTTGCGCACCATGAACTGCCGCAGCAGGTCAGCGTAGTCGTAGCGCGGGCGATTCGCCACGGCCAGATTCTGCATGAACGCGCTAGCCTCGTTGCCCCATTCCCGGCTGAACGTACTCAGGTTCATCTGGATCTGCTTGCTGATGTCCTCCCAGTCGCGCTGGGCGTTCGCATTGTCAGCATTCACGTCATCGTCATCGTTCGCGTCATCATCGGCATCGTCCCTATCGGGGGTGCCATGAAAGCGTCCGAGCGGGTCTGAACCGTGCTGCTCGTGGCGCGGCTGATCGTCCTGTGCGGCCTGCGCGTCGTCTTCGCCGCCGCCATCGGTGCCCGTGCCCGCATCGGTATCGGCAGCTTCCGCATCCGCGTCGACATCATGCGGCATCTGCTCGCGCATGCTCTGGGGCATCTGGCGCGCATCCAGCGTATCATCCAGCGAAGAAGCAGCATCGCCTTCAGCGTCCCCCTCCGGGGCTTCCTCGGGCGCATAGCCGTCAGGCATCCCATTATCGCCCTTGTCGTTACCGTCGGCCATAGCGGGCCACGCCGCATGCTCGTCGCGCTCGAACAGCGCATGCCACTCGTTCAGCGTGCTGCGCCCCAACCCGCGATACTGCTGCCCGTCCGGCGTTTCCACCAGTCCGTGCACCAGCGCATACACCTTACCTGGCAGCAAAGCCCCCGCCAGCAGGCGCATCGTGTCCAGCGCTTCCTTGCGAGCCGCATCTTCGGCACTCGGGAATCGTCCGGCGCAAAGGTCCATGGCTACGCTCTCCACGATGACATCGCAGGTCAGGCTCCACGCTTCGCGGTCCTTATGGTCGCGATCGTAAGGATGGCGGAAGATGCAATGCAGCACCATGTGCAAGTAATCGCGCATCGATTCGTCCATGGACTGCCGGAAGCGACCCAGTACGCGTGGCGGGTCCATGGCCACGATGCGCCCGTTGGTGGCCAGCGGATACGCCGCACCCGCGCGCACGGGCGTCAGGTCCATGCGCCACAGAGCAAGGTCAAGGAAGCGGAACTTCAGCATCAGCTGCACCCGGCATTCCTCGATCACATCGACAGCCAGCGCATCCTCTTCCGCGCGTCGCCGCAGCTTCTCGTCCATCATCTCAGCCATGCCGCCGCCTCCTACAGCGTGAAGTCCAGCGACACATGCCCGAAGGCGCGCCGCCGCACTTCCAGCAAGTATCCGGTCATGGCAGCATCTTGCACGCGTCCCACCTGCTCGATCAGCCGGTCGATGTTGTCCTCATGCACGAAGCCCAGCTCGACCAAGGCATCCACTGCCGCCCGGTCGTCTCGCCTCGCCACCGCCACGCACACGTCATCCAGATGTTGCCGCACCACGCGCTCAAGGATCTGCCGATTCACATCCGTCAGGAACACCGGATCACGCAAGCGCTCCATGATGCGCACCACCTGCTCGTACAGGTCAAGCGCGCCGCCACCCAACACAGCGTCGAAACTGCTTGCATTCGCGATGGCGTTATCGTAGTGCTCCAACAAGCCCTGCACACTCACGGCAGCCTGCGTGGTGAAGGCCACAAATTGCTGGTGCTGCCCTCGATCGGTATCGGGAAACCTGATCTCGAACGCATCATGGCCTTCCAACGGCTCCTCCATCTCGATGCGCACCGTTTCCACCAAACGATCAACAGCAAGCGCGCGAATGCCAATATCCGCCAGAGCGCTGCTCATATGCAGGCTGCGCAGATTGCGTGCGCCACTGAATGCATACGGCGCTACCGATGTCGCATCCGCAGGAATGCGCACGTTGGATTGCTCGTCCAGGTAATGCACGACGCGCCGCTGCCCAGGTGCCACCGTCTCCAGCAGCAGGCCGTCCTCAACGCAAAAGCGTTCGTTGCCAGCATCCACATGGATCTGCCGCAAACTGGTGGGCGCGCGCCCACTGTGAGCACCCTGCGTGACCAGCGCCATAATGCCAATATGCTCAAGGTGCGCCGGGAGCGAAAGGGCCTCCAGTTCCGCGTCCAGGAATGCCTCGGCCCCGATCCGCTGCAGACCGCATCCCAGCCGCACCCGGCGCAGATTGCAACACCCCTTGAACGCCGCTTCCTCGATCTGGATAACGCTATCGGGAAGCTCCACCGTTTCGATCCCTTTATGGTTCAGCAGCGCCCGCGCATCCACGCTGACCACGCCGTCTGGCACGCGCAATTCACGTGCCTCTGGATCGACCATCCATTCCAGATGCAATCCATCCGCGCATTCGCGCAGCAGCGCACCCTGATCGTCGATATGCAGACTACCGCCTTCCTCCACAACGAGCGTCGCATCTTCGCCCGCATAGCGAATGAGCGTATCGGCTGCTACCGGATGCCCGATCCACTCGGTTGAAGATGGCAGCACCAGCCGATCAATTGCCGTGCGCGTGAAAGCATGCTCACCCACGCCAATCAGCCCTGCATTGAGATGCACCTCACAAAGGGATGCACAGTCGAAGAACGCACGCTCCAGAATGGTGCGCAGACGTTGCGGTGCCGCGAACGACCGCAACGATGTGTGCGCAAAAGCATGCTCACCGATAGCGGTGATGCCGTCGGAAAGCACGACATCCCGAAGCTCCGTCATGCCGTCGAACGCCTTACGTCCAATCGCTGTGCACTCCGCAGCAACGGTATACGCCGATGTACGAACTGCGGCCGCCATCAGTCTCGTACGGCCTTTCGCATACACGGCAACACCGTCTGTCTCAAGATACGGATTAGTGGGATCCACTTCGATCGTTCGCAGATGACCTCGAGAGAAGGTACCTGGGTAAATGTCCTTCGTTCCTGCACCGATGCGTAGTCGACGAATGTTCGGTGCATCAAAGACATTGGGCATCAAACGATCCAACTGACCAGGCAACTCCAGCTCTTCCAGAGCATTGCAATTGCGAAACCAACCAGAATCGTACGTTGGCACTTCGCGTGGGAGCACCGCACGACGCAGCGCCGTACAATTACGGAACGCACAATAACCTATAGAGAGCACCGAATTGGGTACCTGGACCGACACGATAGTGGACAGATGCGCGCAGGCGTCATCCGCAAGGGCCACCACCGGCAGCCCTTCTAAAGCAGCGGGCACGATCAGGTGATCGCATGCAGGATGACAGCCGATGATCTGCACCTCAACGCCATCTAGTATCACATAACGCCATCGCGTACCGTTCGCATCCAGCCCTTCGCGCGGCGCAGAGGCGCGCGCGGCCTCGATAGCTCTCGCATGGTCAAGAACCAGCTTACGCTGGCGCAAGCGCTCTTCGGATTCCTCCGCCTTATCGAGCGCTTGCGTGATATCGCCCATCAGAGTGGGCGAGAAGCCGCCGAAACAGACATCAAGCCCACTGAGATCAACGCCTAGACTGACACCCATCTCTTGCCTTCTGTCGGATATGGGGATATTCGGTTTGGGTATGTTCCCCAAAAGCGCATCCATTGCGCCACGTATCATCTTTGTCCTGCCGCACTCATCACGCGCCGATCACGCAGCGCACTCCCATGCGACTCGAGCTTAATTATTGACAGGAGTGCTCCCCCACGGCGCGCCCGCAGGATTCAGCTTGCGGCGCGGCGACAGCTCATCCTGATGGATGATGCAATAGCGAATGCCCTTCAGCGTTACGTACAAGCACGCGATCTCGTGCTTGGTGCCATGGTTGAACACTTCATACGTCAGGTATTCACGATCGATCATGGGCTGATAAACAGGGCTATCCACCACTTTTTCCAGCAGCATGTTCGTAGATTCGCGCCCCAGTTCGTCCTGCTTTAACGTGATGTTGTACAGGATATCCTCCTGCTCGGGGGTCAAACGCCCCAGTTCCTCTATCTCGGCCAGGATCTCCGCTTCGGTTGCCATATACGCACCTCCATGTCAGCGTATTGTTTTTTGCGATTATACCAGCCAAAAGGCATGTTGAGCGGCCCACATGCAAATTGCGCAATCAGCTGTACGGGTGCTTGCAGCAACATAGGCAATCGGGCATTCACAGCAATACGAGTAACAATACGAGAGACAGCGCACGCAATGCCCTATGACACGGACGAATGCTGGGTCCAAACTATAGCCCTACAAGCATTCCTCCACGCATATCCCAAAAGCAAAAAAGACCCGGATGCAATGCATCCGGGTCCTACAGCTTTGAGCACGCGAAGCGCTTACACGCCCTGATAGCCCTTGGACGGATCGCTGTCACCAGCTTCGTTGCCGGTGCGCTTCGTGGAGGTGTAGCCACCCCATGCGCGAGCGATGTACTTGTCCTTCACCCAGAAGATCTGAGCCTTCATCAGGTCAGGAGCGGTCACGCCACACTCAGCCAGCGCCTCATCCTTGGACTTGCCAGCAGCGATAAGCTCGTTCAGCTTGTCGGCGGCCTCGTTTGCGGGCATCGCCAAAAACTCTTCTTTGGTCATCTTGACCTCCTACGGTCTTCAATGCGGTACCTTCGACTTCAGATTATATTTCAAACGTCAGCCGAAGGTACCAGTCAATGCCTAGAGAACTTTAGAGCTGGAACAGGACCATCGGGCGGTCGAACTCCGCCATCTTGGCCTGCATCTCTTCGAGAGTGCCGTAGTACATAGAGGCAGACTCTTCAACCTGGACAGCCAGGGGACGCTGACCGGCCTTGTCGCCGTTGGTTCCCCAGTGCTCGGAGAAGATGGACGTCGGGCAGGGGATGTAGAACCATTCCCAAGCGTCGCCGTCGTTGCCGTCACCCTTCTTGAAGGGGCCGACCTGAACCTCTTTGATACCCCACTGCTCGAGAGGAAGGCCGAGTTCTTCCTTGCAGGCGATCTCAGCCGCATGGTTGCCAGAGAAGTACGTGTAATCAACCAGCAATGCGTATTTCTGTGCCATTTAATTTCACTTCCTTTCGAAGGGTTAGTCCTGGTCGAGGCTGCGAACACGGCGAGCATTGCACATAACGCCCTTGTACGGAGCGCCGAAGCCCAGTTTGCCGATGTTCATATGCGGAACCAGGCTGTTGAAGTTGGACTTCCACACGCCGAACAGGTTGGGCTCTTCGCCGTCCTGCTCGGGGAACCACCAACCATGAGCGCAGTTCAGGATACCAGGCTTGATGATCGGAGTGATCTCCGCCTTGAAGCGGGCCTCGCCGAACATGTTGTAAACCTCGACCCAGTCGCCCTCGGTGATGCCGTACTCCTGAGCGGTCTCGGGATGGATCTGGACCCACGGCCACGGATCGATCTGACGCAGAGACGGCACATGACGATGCTCGGAGTGGAACGAGCTGTAGCGGCGGGAGCCGGACGTGGTGATCAGAGGATACTTCTCCTTCTCCTCGTCCGTGCGCAGTTCGCTGTACGGGGAGTAGTTGGGCTCCTCGTAGTACGGCAGCGGATCTTCGCCCCAGGATTCGTAGAGGATGGAGTAAGCCTCGATCTGGCCCGTGATGGTGTTGAAGCCAGGCTCGCCGTCGAAGCGCAGCATGCCCTTCTCGTACTTCTCGTACTCGAAGCCATGAGCGCCAGGCTGGTAGATGCCCAGTTCCTGGAAGCTCTTCCAGTCGTAGCCGAGCTCCTTCAGCTGGTCGCTGTAGAAGTCCTGCGTGGCCTGCTCAAGCAGATCCCAATCAACATGGTGCTCGTCAGCCGGCTTGTACCACGGATACCACTCGGGGTTCAGACGCTGGCCGAACAGCAGGCAGATCTGAACGTCGGACACGCACTCGCCGACCTGCAGAGCCTTGTTCATGGGGCCCATGAACACGGTGTTGCGGCCGTAGTGGGTCAGAACGATGCCGGTGTGCTCAGCCCAGGTGGCCATCGGCAGGAAGTAGTCGCCCACAGCCATGGCCGTCGGGGTCATGGTGATGTCCTGGATGACCACGAACTCCAGCTTCTGCAGAGCCTTATGCCAACGCTTCGGCTGAGCGGAGCAGGTCGGGGTCAGGAAGTTGGAGCTGTTGAACCAACCCATCTTCAGAGCATAGGGCTCGTCGGATTCCATGGTGTTCAGCGTCTCGTCAGGCTGGGTGGTAGCCATGCCCGTGGACAGGCCCGGCCATGCGGCAGCGCCGATGCGCTTCTCCCACACGGAGTCGTCCATGGCGCCACGCTGGTTCATGCGCCACTTGCCCAGCAGTGCCGACGGGGGACCCAGGGTCAGGCCGCCGGGACGGTCGATGGAGCCGGACAGAGCCGCCAGGATGATGAACGCCTGGGACAGCTGCACGCCGTTCTTGTTCTGGTCGAACGCCAGACCCCATGCCCAACCGATCGGACGCTCGGTGCCGATGATGTGAGCGGCACGTTTGATGTCCTCAGCCGGAACAGTGGTGATGGCAGCAACCTTGTCGACCGGGTACTCGGCTGCACGAGCCTTGACCTCGTCCAGACCATAGATCCACTTCTCAGCGAATTCCTTGTCGTACTCGTCGTTCTCGAACATGAGGTTCATGATGCCCAGAGCCAGAGCGGTGTCGGTCTGAGGACGAACCTGCAGGTTGATGTTGCCATCATGAGCGCCGACCCAGGTGATACGGGGGTCGATGGAGATGATCTTGGTGCCGAGCTTCATCATGTCGACCAGGCAGTGGCCGAAGAAACCGTCGCCGTTGGAGGGCAGCGGCTCCTTGCCCCACACTACGACCCACTTGGACAGGGTGTAGGCCGGGTCATGGTAGCTGCCGGGCAGATGGCCGGCGTAGTCCAGCTCGGGGTAGCCAGCGCCGAGCACGTAGTCGGCGATGGAGCAACGGGGGCCATAGCAGGACCAACCGGACTGCGTGTAGCAGCAGTTGGGGGACTGCAGGACCGAGAACGTCAGAGCATAGTAGAAGATGCAAGCCTCACGGCCAGTGCCGCCGAAGCAGACGATGGACTCGGGGCCATAGGTGTTCTGGAAGTAGCGAACCTTCTCGCAGATGGTGTCGATGGCCTCATCCCAAGAGGTCTGCTCCCACTTGTCCCTGCCGCGGTCTTCCTTGGCACGACGCATAGGATGAATGATGCGCGACGGCGCGTAGGTGTACTCACGGAGCGCCAGGTTCATAGCGTTCACGCGGCCCGTGGTGATCGGGTTGTCGTCGTCACCTTCGATGCGAATGAGATTCGCATCCATGCCCTCGCCGTCCGTGATCACCTTGACGCCGTATCCCACCGGGTGAGACCCCGGAGGCGACCAGGTGTTGGAGCGGGTAGCGACGGTGCCGTCAGAACGCTTGACACGCCATTCTTTACCGTATGCCATTCTTTCCTTCTTTCTCACGTCTCCATTACTTAATGGAACCTAACCACAAGCATGCCGGAGGAACAGTGGTCGCTGCCCTTCGGCATTCAGCGCATCCCATCCCTAGCTGAGAGGCGCTCGCTTGAAGCCGAAAATAAACGTCGCGGTAACGACGTGATGTTAAAAGTAATGTACGTCGACTGGTATGACGTCGTATCTTAGGTTTGTTTTCTCGTCCGAAAGCATCAACCTCGCGGGTTGATTTTGAAAATAAGCAAAACTATAATCCCTGTTCAGACGGTTTTTTCTTTGAATCAACCTCACGCATGAAAAAGGACGATTAGGAAGAGGTCGGATTGCCGCATCTCACACTCAGCTTCGGACGCGAGAACGCGGGCGAGAGCACATCAGGCAATCTGTCTGAGCTATGCGTAGGGCTCGCATGCTTCGTGGCATGGACGCTATCAGCCGGAATGGGCATGCCCGCTCTGCTGGATGGCCCAACGTCTGCAGGAAGCGGCATTGCCACGGGACTGGGCTTCGCCATGCGCTGCTCTTTCGCCGCCATGGCATTGCTGACCCTTCTCTTCATCGGATGCACCGATCAGCGCTATCTGAGATTCTACGTTGACAAGAAGGTCCTGGCGTTGGCGGGGCTGTTCGGCGGTGCGGGGACCGTCTGTGCAGCGGTGGGCGCGGTGGACGGCATGATCGGCTGGGTGCTCGGCTGTGGTGGCGCGGCACTGATGGGCCTCGGTGGTGGTCTGCTGTTCCCCCTCTGGGGCACTGCGTTCGCGCGCGATGAGTTCACCACCATCACCTTGAACTCGTCAGCAGGGATCGCACTTGGCACCGTGATCAGCGTGGCCCTGATCGACTGGGCGCCGCCCATAGTCTCGGTGATGCTGGAGGTCATGCTGATTGTCCTTTCCGTACTGCTCTTACGTCGCACCACACCCATTCCCTATTACCGTAGGCGTTCCATGCCCATCTTCCACGCCCTGCGCGTCAGCCGCGTGCGCTTCCTGCTGCATCTGGGCATCCCTGTCATCTTGTTCGGCATAACGCTGGGGATCCTGGGAGGCATGTGCGCGACCGGAGCGTTCTGCACCGGCATCATCGCGAACGATCTCATGGTGGGCGTCGCCTGTGCACTTTGCTTGGTCATTTTCATCGTGGATGTGGCCCTTATGAAAGATGAAGCGCACTGGGATACGCTGTTCCGTTACATGCTGCCCGTTGTGGGCTTAGGTTCCATCGGCATCCCGCTGTTCTGCGGCGCGTACCAATTAGGAGCGGTATTCTTACTCACCGTGGGCTTCGTTATCCTGCTGATCCTCTTGTGGGTCATGCTGAGCGACATGTGCCAGGAGTTCCGTCTTTCACCCATCTTCGTCTTCGGCGTTGGCGGGACGCTGCTGGTTGCCAGCATGGCAGCAGGGGCGTTGCTGGTGCCTCCCGTCAGCGAGTGGGAGACCATGAGCTCGGTGCGCTGGACCGGCCTTGCCATGGGAGCCATCGTGCTGCTGATGCTAGCAGGATCCATCAACCCGCGTAAGCGCGATGTGGTGAAGATGCTGGCCGAGAAGCGATCTGTCGTGGAGATGACGCAGCTGAACCAGATGGTGGTGGACGATGCCACCCGCCGCGGCGAGGCACTGACGGACGAACAGCGCGCTGCCGCCGATCCGTTGCCCTCTCCTCAGGCGTGTGCAACGGCGGTCGTTGATGATCGCGGTGCGGGTAGCGTGAACACGCCGGTCGAACCTGCCGCTTCATCAGCTGCCGAAACCGAACGCGCCGCAGCAGCTGCTGCGTTCGCGCAGAACGCGCGCCTCATCATGGGAACCACGGTGCCCACGGAAGGAGCAGCAGAGCGCGTGGGAGCGACCGGCGTGACCGAGCCGCTCGACGAGATGTCCATGGATGCGTCCGAGCCCTCCGAACCGAAACAAAAGGGCAGCTTCTACCGCCGCTGCGAAGAGATAGCCGACCAATACCTGCTCAGCCGCCGCGAGACCGAGGTGCTGTTCCTGCTGGCGAAGGGGCATAAGGCCGGATTCATCGAAGACAAGCTCTGTGTCAGCCGCAGCACCGCGAAGACGCATATCAACCATATCTACAAGAAGATGGATATCCATACCCAGCAGGAATTGCTGAACATGGTGGAGGACCGGCCGCGCCTGAGCGACACGCCCAGCCCTCCTACTCTGCATCACGGGTTCTAGGACCGCGGATCGAGGACCGCAGCGCAGGGTAGCGGGTCTGCCCGGCACAGGCCTTTTCCTACCCTTTCCCCAGGTCCGTTCCTATCGGTTCCCGCGGATCGATTCCTATAGGTTCATCCTACAGGTTCACGCAGTGGACCTTCGTGCCATCGGCCAGGTAATCCATGACCTCCTGCACAGCCATGACAGCGCAGTTGTCCTCGGCCTCGGCCGTAGATGCGCCCAGATGTGGCAGCACGATGGCGCCTTCCATCTTCACCACCTGCGAATTCGCGAAGTCGGTGACGTAACGGCTGACCTTGCCCGATTCCAGCGCCTGTGCCATGGCCGCATCGTCCACCAGCGAATCGCGCGAGAAGTTCAGGAACACCACGCCATCCTTCATGGTGGCGAAGGCGTCGGCGTCTATCATGCCCTTGGTGTCGGCCGTAGCAGGCACATGGATGGTGATGAAATCGGATGCGGCCAGCAGGTCGTCAAGGTCGGTCGTGAAGCGCATGTCGGCAGAGATGGCCGCAGCGCGCTGGGCATCCATGAACGGATCGTAGCCCACCACCTGCATGCCAAGAGCCTCTGCCGCCCCCACCACCAGCTTGCCGATGGCGCCCAGTCCGATGACACCCAGCGTCTTGCCTGCTATCTCGCCGCCCGCGAAGGCCTTCTTCGCCTTCTCGGCAGCCTTGCCCACCTCGGGGTCGTCCGCATGGTCGCGCACCCAACCGATGCCGCCCACCAGGTCGCGGCTGGCAAGCAGCATGCCCGCCACCACCAACTCCTTCACGGCGTTCGCATTGGCGCCCGGCGTGTTGAACACGGGGATGCCCGCCTCGGCCAGCGCTTCGAGCGGAATGTTGTTCACGCCAGCGCCCGCGCGCGCCACCGCCTTCAGCGTGGGGGGCAGCTCCATGTCGTGCATGTTCGCCGAACGTACCAGGAAGACGTCTGCCTGCGTCGGGTCGTCCACCAGTTCGTATTCGTCCGTCAGAAGGTCCAAGCCCTTCGAAGAGATGTTGTTCAAGCAATGCACCTTGTACATGAGGCCCCTTTCGTTGCGATCCTGCGTGCTTACGCATACCAATGTACACGGAATCGCCGCAGAATCGCGGCGCATATGGAAAAGGCTCCGACCAAAAGCCCGTAAGGCAGGATTTCGGCTTCTATTGGGACTGGGAAGGCGGCACGCCCAGCCGCGTTTGGAAGAAATCCTTCACGCGCGCGATGTTCTCGCGGATGCTGTAGGCCGTTTGGTTGTCGTAGTCGCCCTTATCGGCCGCCACGCCCCACGCCTGCATACCCAGTCCGTCGGCGATGGAGAGCGCCCGATAGAGGTGATAGGCCTGCGTGACCACCATGATGCTCTGTGCGCCATAGACGTTATGGGCGCGCCAGATGGATGCGTAGGTGTCGAAGCCCGCGCCGTCCACCTTCACCGCGTCGGCTGGAACGCCCAGCTTCACGCAGTATTCCTTCATGGCATCGGATTCGTTGTAATGCGAATCGGTGTTGTCGCCGGACACGATGATCTCAGAAGCAGCCCCGGCAAGATACAGGTCGGCCGCCACCTCGAGCCGATCGGCAAGAATGTCGGAAGGGGTGCCATCAGCATAGACGCTGGCACCCAGCACCACGATGGCATCGGCATGGTCGTCCGCCTCTTCGATCTGGGCGATGGTGCGCACCTGACCGCGGGTGGAATCGACCACATGCGCGCTGATGCCAGCCATCGCCACGATCACGACGACGACCAGCACCAGCACGGCGATCACTATGTTGCGGATGAGCTTTCTCACCCTGCAAGCATAGCAGGAAGCTGTGAAGATGTGGTCAGCTTACCCTCATGGCAGCGTTCACGGCATTGCGGCTTGTCAGGTAGGTCATCAGCAGGTAGCCGCCATACACTACAAGCACCAGCACCGCCGCCAGGGCAATGGGGCCTGTCACCGGCACACCCAACGCTGCGAACAGCTTCGTGGACAACACGCCCACCGCACAGGCGGTGTGGCAGAGCGCAAGCCCCAAAGGCAGCAGGAAGTACACCAGCACCTGCACCAGAAGCGATCGGTCGACCATGCGCTGGCTACACCCAAGGCGTGAGAGCATGCGATAGCGCGGCAGCGAGTCGGCTGTCATGGAAAGCTGCTGCACCGCCAGAATGGCCGCAGTGGCAATGAGGAAGATGAAGCCAATGTAGATGGCAAGGTATGTGACCAGCATCTTCAGGCCGCCTGCCTGCGTGGTCATCTCGTGCGCCGTGTAGATAGTGGTGACCGGCCATAGCAGTCTGGCATAGGAATCCTCGCGTCCGGCGAAACCAGAGTCGAAGCCGTCCATGGATTTCGGCTGGGATGCTGCCACGATCTGGTCGAGCGCTTCGTCGTTCTGCACGTCGGTCTTGCCGTTGTTGGCATACATCACATTCAGCCAGCACTGGAGCGGGATGGCGCCAGCAGCCTTCATGTCGTCGATGACCGCATCGGGCACGATAGTGACAAGAGCTGTGGCCAGAAGCGCATTATCTTGGAACTGCGTGTCAGCCACATCGGGTGCATACGTCAAGCTCCTACCCAGCACCTCTATGGTAGGACGCACGCGCGCTATCTCGTCGGCCACCGCGGTAGTCAGGGACATATTGTTCGCCAGCATGCACTCATCCGCCCCAAGCTGGATGGCTGGCTGTCCCGTAAGCGCCCGTACGGCGTTGACCTGCGAGAGCCCCACCACGCCGATGTTGCTGATGGAGATGTTATCGGAGAGATCGTTGGCCTCTAGCCGCACCGCTCCGCTGATGCCTTCGAACAACTGCCCGTAGGTGATGCCCGGCACGTTATAGGTATCTATCTGGGCGGCAGCGCCCACGGTCTGCTCCCACAGCTGCGGCGCCGCCTCTCGCAAGCGCGCCGCCATATCCCAATCGTAGGCCATACCTTGTTCGTAGCGCTCGGGGACCTCGGCCTGCATGGCCTTGGCGCGTTGGGCGATATCGCCCGAGGTATCGCGCACCGAGCTGATGGCGCTGTCGGCGTACACCTGGGCCATCAGCGTGGCGCTGTAGGGGTTCGCCTTCTCTATGTCGCCGGTCAGCACCTGCACGAGCCCCATGCCAACCGAGAACGCCGTGATGGAGAAGAACAGCATGACGCACACCGCCCACAGCGACAGGAACGCCGTGTTCACGCGGCTAGCTATCTGGCGCACCGTGAACGGCACCAACCCTCGCAGGTACACGCCGCGCGCCCGCGTGAGCACCGCAATGACGAAACCGGCCAGCGACCAGAAGAACATCAGCGTGCCCACCAGCATGCACACGGTGGCACGGGCGAACTGCGGGTCGTCCAGCATGACCATGCCGTTCTCGCTGAGCTGCTGATAGGCATAGGCCAGCACGCCCAACGATACGATGAACACCACCAGGCACACCCACGGGTTGCGCACGGCCGTCTTCTGGTTCTTCGCATCGGCATGCAGCAGGTCGATCAGCTTCTGGTGGTTCACCATGGCGGTGTTGAACAGCGCCACCACCACATAGATGGCCGCGAAGCACAGCACCGTGGCCTGCAGCGCCTCGGGCGAGAACACGAACTGGTAGTTGCTGATAGTGCTGCCGAACAGCGCCGCGGTCAAGAATGACATGGCTTGCGACAGAAGGAAGCCCAGAACCAGTCCCAGCGCCAGCGACAGCAACCCCACCAACACCGTTTCGATCAGCATGATGGCCGACACCCGGCTTACGGGCATGCCCAGCAGCATGTACGTGCCGAACTCGCGTTTGCGCCGCCGGATGAGGAAGCCGTTCGAATACAGGATGAGAAAGCCCAGCGCGCAGGCGATCAGCCCCGAGAACATGCCAAGGAAGATCTGCGTCGTCTGGAACATGTCAGCATCGGACTGCGATTCGATGTCGAACATGACCTGCTGGCTGCCCACGGAATTGAACGCATAGAACACCGCCACGCCGAACAAGAGCGTTAGGAAGTAGATGGTGTAGTCGCGCACCGAATGGCGTATGTTGCGACACGCGAGCTTAAAGAGCATGGCTGTTCACCTTCACCAGACGCGGTGCTTCGTATATCACGAAGGCGCCCACTGCTGCCAGCACGACCAATGATACAGCCGCTTTTCCGATGATCCCCATAGCATCCTCCTTCTCGCACGCCGGATCCGAGTATTCCGGCAACCTACGATCAGAACTATGCGCCATCGGCATTGCTGGTGCCATCGAATCGGCTTACGAGGGCCTTACAAAGATGTCATGTTCGCGAACGGGCGCGGCACACGAGAAGCGGTGCATGGGGCGCACTGCACGGGAAGCAGCGCCCACCACGATGCAGCATGGCTCTGGGACCTGACGTGCCATCGAAGGCCAGCCGCACCTACGAGAACACGGCCACCAGCGCGCGATCGTCG
>CASTMW010000028.1 GCA_949450265.1 uncultured Eggerthellaceae bacterium
AGAGGGAAGGCGCGAAAGCGCAGGCAGCAGGAAGGCGGCGGTCTTGCCGGTACCTGTGCTGGCAGCCGCTATCACGTCCTCTCCGTCAAGGATGTGCGGTATGGCTTGCTGCTGGATCGGCGTGGGCTGCTCGAAGCCGAGCTTCCCTACGGCGACGAGCGCATTGCTAGAAAGGCCGAGGTCGGAAAATCCGCTCATGAGAGGAACCGCTTCACGCTTCGTAGAGGATGGCACCTGAGGTCAGGCCGCCCCCGAACGCGACGAGGATGACCTTGTCACCGGGCTGCACGCGTCCGCTCACGTAGGCGTCGGCCAGCGCCATGGGGACGCTCGCCGAGGACGTGTTGCCGGTGTTGGCGATGGAGAGCTGGAAGGTATCCATGTCAAGCCCCAGCTTCTTCGCGGCGAACTTGATGATGCGCGCGTTGGCCTGGTGGGGGATGACGCAGTCGATGTCATCAAGGGAGCATCCGGTGCGGCGGAGCACCTCTTCGACAGCGTGGGTCATGGCGTTGCTGGCGAATTTGAAGATGGAGCGTCCGTCCATTCGGATGACCTGGCGCATGCCGCCCGCCTCGACCGCCTCATGGATGCCGAGCGCCTCATCCGTGAAGCGAAGTGAGGGATCGGTTGCCCGTGCGGCCTGATCGATGCCCTCCGCGGAGAACGGTTGCGGTGCTTCGATATAGTTCGCGCAGGTCAGCGCATTCTTCTCGTCATCATCGTTCCTCAGGTAGGACGCCATGATGCCCGGTGCGCTCTCGTTCCATTCCACCACGGCCGCCCCGGCGCCGTCGCCGAAGAGCACGCAAGTGTTGCGGTCGCCCCAATCGGTCACGCGCGAAAGGCGATCGCAGCCGATGACGAGTGCGCGCTTGAGGGGATTGCGCCCAGCAGCGCCCGCAGCGCCGTTTGCAGCCGCCAACATGGATTCGGCCACGCTCAGCCCATAGATGAAGCCCGTGCAGGCAGCATTGAGGTCCATGGCTACGGCATGGTCGAGCCCCAGCATGCGCTTCACGACGGCGGCGCAGGAGGGGACCACGATATCGGGAGTGACGGTGGCGAAGAGCACCAGGTCGATGCTGCTCGGCTCGATAGGAGAGGTGGTCCAACCGCAGGTCGAATCCGTTGGATCATTCGATCCGTCCATCCCAAGGGCCGCCGCTGCTGCGCGTGCCGCCAGCGCAAGGCCCGATTCGTCCACCGCAATGTGGCGCGTCGAGATGCCCGTGCGCGACGAGATCCATTCATCGTTGGTATCGACCAGCGCTTGCAGGTCGTCGTTGGCCACTTCCAAGTTCGGAAGCGCCTTGCCGCATCCGATGATGACTGCTCCCACGTCCGCCTCGTTCCTTCGTTCGTCGATGATCGTGCGTTGCTGCTATCCATGGTATCAGAAACAAGCAAGTGGCCACGTCCGCACCGCGTAAGCGTGCCGGATTGGCGTTTCCGACATGCCCGCTTTGCTGTACTTGAAAAGGGACACTCATACGACCGGTCCCTGTCATCATGGGCGCAGCGCTTCGCTGTAAGGATACGAGAAGGGAGAACGATCATGAATGCGATCAGGACCATGATGCCGCTCGCGGCGCTGCCAGGGAACAGGGCCACATCGGTCGGATTGGCTGCGCGGGCCGTCAGCTCGGCATTCGGATCGCCGAGCTTCGTGCGCGCGAACGGGCTATCGGAGAGCGGGCGCCTCTCGCGGGTTGCAGCTCGTCTTCGACGTCGCAGAAAGGGGTCGGTGCCCGTGTTCCAAGTGGATCGCCGCGGCCTGCGCGTCGACGAGAAGCTACCGCGTATCTGGGTATCCGAGCCGGATTGTGCGGCGGATGGGATGCAGGCGAGCGGGAGGCGCCTGTACGCCAGCTATCCGTGTGGCCCCGATGCAGGCGGGACCCGCGCGCTCAAGATGGCCGAGCGTCTCTATGGGGAAGGGCAGGTCGCCAAGGATGCTTCGGTTGCCATCGCTTGCTTCCAAGCAGCCGAGATCCTCTATCTGCATGCGGCGCAGCGCGGGAGCGTGGAGGCGCTTTGTCGTTTGGGCGTGCTGTACCAAGCCGACCTGTGCGAAGGCCAGTATTGGCGCGACACTATCAACGCTCATGCTAAGCATGTGCGCGAGGACGTGGCACGCAAGGCGGTGCGGATGTTCTCGCGTGCTGCTGCGCGGGGGCACGCCGAGGCGAAATGGCGCTTGGGGGACATGCGTGCGGCAGGATGCGGATGCGAACCGGCGATCACGCTGGCATGGAACCTGTACCGCGGCGCTTTCTGCCGTGCGGCCGACTGCACGATGGAGGCGCTGGATGCAGCTAAGGGCGTTGATGAGGTGCTCGCGCTCGTCACAGGGAAGCGGACGCATCTGGAGGATTGCGGTTGTGCGGCCCTGCGCCTGGCGACCTGCCTTGAGCAAGGGTGCGGCTGCCCGTACGACCCGACCCGGGCGCTCGTGTGGTACACCGCTGCGGTGCGCTTGCTGGATTCCTGTGTGGATAGCGGGGCGTGGCTCTATCAGGAAGAGCTGGCCGCGGCGGAATCGTCAGCCGTGCGCTTGCGCGATGCTCGCACCGATGCTGCGGATACCGAAGACGCTCCGCCGAAGGATGCGGTGTTCATGGGCGCCGCGGCATCAAATGGAATACCACACGATGAGCGTTTAGAATTGACGTGGTAGCCTGTGGGGCTGTCGGGTGCAGCATGATAGGAGATCGGCGTCGTGGATACGAGGACCCTCATATGTTCCAGTCGCGAACGGGCCGATGCCTGTCGGCGCCGTCTTGCCGACGAAGGCGCTGGATGGGGGATCCAGACGCAGACTGCACATTCCTTCGTAGAGGCCCAATGGGAGCTGTGGGGCGATGGTTGTGCGCTCGTCACGCCTTTACAGCGAAGGGCGCTCATGCGCGCGATCGTCTCAAGGCAGGATCGCTTGGCGTCCACACCGGGTACGGTAGATGCGATCGCATCGTTTGTGGCCTATGCGAGCGGCACCGATGAGCTGCGGAAGGCTCTCGATGGTGGGTCTTCTGCTGATGCGTGCGACGATACGCAACGGTGCGTGCTGGATATCGTCGCGCGCTATCAGAGCGCTCTTCACGATAGGGGCCTTGTCGAGTGCGGGGAGGCTGCGGCGTTGCTGGACGAGCGTGCGGTCGTGCCCAGCCTTTCCATCGAAGACCCGCTTTTCGCCATCCCTGCTCTTGAGCGGCTCTTCAAGCATCTTTCAGGAACTTCTGCGGTGAGCGAGGTCGTGGATGTGGCGCTGCCGCCAGGCGTGAGCTGCCGATTCCTGCAGCCAACCGGTCCTGCTGCCAGCATGAGCGCGATGGCACGTGCCCTCGACCGGCTTCTCACCCAGGATGCCTGCCAGAGCGTGGTCATCTGCTCGAGCGATCCCGAATGCGCTTATGCGGCATTGCGCCCGTTCCTCTACGCGCGTGGTTGTACCTGCGAGCTCAGCACGACACAGCCCTTCGCGCGTACGTGGCTCGGGCGCGCCCTTGCTTGCATGCGCTCGCTCGTCGAAGGCGCTGCGGATGCACGGGAGGCGGCCATCGATGCAGCGTACGACCCGTGGTTTGGCCTGGCACCGTGGCAGGCCGAACAGCTCGATCGCGAGATCAGGGCCAATCGCGCCATGGATGCAGGTGCGCTCTTGGCGCAGTTGCGCGCTCTTTCGGATGCGGTCGAGCCGATGGAGGCCATCGTACGCGGCGACGCTGACCTGGATGGTGCCATCGCTGTACTCGCATCTCGGGCAGGGGCATTCCCGCAAGGAGCGGCATGGGCAGCGGGGGAAGTCGTAGCGGCAACGGCCATGCAGGACACAGCAGCTGCGCTTGGTGCTATCGATGCGCTGGATGCGGCGTGGCTCGATGATCTTTCCGAGACGGCGGTGGCACGGGCATGCACGACCGTTCATCCTGCCTCGCGCTGCCGCGTCCTTTTCAGTGACCATGCCACCATCTCCGCACAGGCGCCTGGCACCTTCGATGCGGTCATCATCGACGATGTCTCCGATGCGGTGCTGCATGCGGCAGCCTCGTGCGCTTGCTCTGAAGAGCTCGCGCGACGGATCGGCTGCGAGGTTGCCGATCGTGCGCTCGACGAGCTGCGCGCTTCCTTCAAGGCGATCCTTGCTGCGGCACGCGCGCATATCGTCTGCCTCCTTCCTGCCACCAACGACGATCGCGAGCGCGCCTATCCATCCTTCGTCTTCGAAGAGCTGCTCTCGTGTCTGGTCGGTCGCACGGTGGATGCCGATGATGCTCCGGCGGCCATGGCAGAGGTCGATCCGAGATTCCAGCGGGTCGCTGAGGACGATGTGGTGGCCTGCGTCGGTCAGGAGCTTGCGCCTGTCGAGCGCATCCTGCGCGCACCGATCGCGCAGCGCGGGCATTTGGAGGACCTTGCTGTGCTCGACTACCTTTGGTGCGTGGGCGAGCCGGGCGCAGATCGGGTACCGGTGCTGTCGCCTTCCGCGGTTGAGCGGTACCTGCATTGTCCATACGCGTGGTTCCTTCAGAGCAGGGTCACAGGCCCCTCGCTCGATGAGGGGTTCGGACCGGCGGAGAAGGGCAGCTTCGCCCATGCGGTGATCGCACGCTTCTACGGGATGGTTCCCGCCGACGAGGTACGCGATCTTGACGATGTGCGCGCCCGAGCCCTCATCGATGCTGCCTTCGATGAGGTGCTCGCCGAGCAGGCGGATGATCCCCATCGTGCTCTGATGCCCCTCACGCCCTCAGAACATGCCGAGATGGCCGCTCTCAGAGAGCAGCTCCACCGTTTCTCGTCGCGGCTGCGACGGTTTCCGGTCGGGTACCGCGTGTTCGGCCACGAGGTGCCCATCTGTCCCGAAGATGGCCTGTTCGCGGGCATCCGACTGAATGGACGCGCCGATCGGGTGGATGTGGATGATGCGCAGCGCCGGTTCGCGGTGATCGACTACAAGGGGTCCATCGCTGGGCATGCGGCCGATGCGCTCGGTGACGATCCCGCCGATCCCATGGAAGTGCCTGAGAAGGTGCAGGCGCTCGTGTATGCGCAGGCGCTGCGCTCGAAGATGCCCGGATATCATCCGGTGGCGGCCCTCTATGCGTCCTACAGCAGCGCCGATGATGCAGGATCGGTGGCTGGCTCCTACGACATGGCTTCCTACGATGTCGCGGCGTTCGCGGCGCCAGGATGCGAGACGGGTCCTTTGGAGCCGTTCTTGGACGAAGCGGAGCGTCGGATCGCGCTGCATATGGAACGCCTGTGCGCAGGTGACATCGCCCCGGTGGGGCGCAGCCGCCGGGAATGCCAGTACTGCCCCTACGACGCCTGTGAGGTGAGGGCATGAGCGCATCCCGTTGCACACCCCAGCAACAGCGCGTCATCGAAACGCTCGATCGTGCGTTGATGGTCAGCGCAGGCGCTGGATCGGGCAAGACCTTCACGCTGACGCAGCGCATCGCGGCAGCTTTCCAGGATGAGGGGCTCTTGGACGATATTGATCAGGTGCTCGCTATTACCTATACGAAGAAGGCAGCGGCTGAACTGAAGAGTCGTATCAAGACGCGTCTGATCGCCGATGGGCGGCATGACCAGGCGCGCAAGGTGGACGATGCCTGGGTATGCACGATCCATGCCATGGCCGCGCGCATCTTGCGCGAGAACGCCCTTCAGATCGGGATCGACCCCGCCTTCGAAGTGCTCGATGACACCGATGGCGATGTGCTGTGGAACCAGGCGGTCCAGATGGTGGCCGCCGAGGCGATTGCCAGCGAAGATGCCCTTGTGCAGCGCATCCTTGCGGAAGAGAAGCTGACCAGCGCGGGCTATGGCCGGTCCTTGTTGGCGGATGCGCGTGCGGTGCTCAGCCGTGTGCACGCCATGCCCGAGGGCTTCGCTGGCGTGGTGCTGCCCGATGCTGACCTCAACGCATACGATATCCTGCGCGAGATGATGGCGTTGGCAGCCGAGCTGGCATCGATCATCGAAGGTTGGCCGAAGCGCAGCGATAAGGACGAGGGCATCCTTGGTGCCGTGCGGCAGGCGAGCGATGAGGTGCGGGCATGGATCGCCGAGCGTCCGGCCGACCCGTCGGATGCGGCCTTCGATCCGAAGGCATTCATGGACCTGATGTACCGCTTTCCTTCCACGACGCCCTCGTATGGGGCGAAGAAGCCGGAAGCCGCGCAGTTCGAGCGATATCGCAGCGAATACGCGCGGTTGTTCGAAGAGGCGCGCGCACTGGTTGCGCTGCCGGTGACCCGGTTCGTGGTGCGCTTGGCCGAGCGGCTCGATGAGGCGTATCGACACCTCAAGGGTCCCATGCGCTTGGACAACGACGATCTGTTGCGGGAATGCTATCGGGCCCTCGTTGCGCATCCTGCCATCGCTCAGCGCTATCGCGAGGCGTTCCGGGCCATCATGGTGGACGAGTTCCAGGATACTGATCGCCTTCAGACGGCCATCATCGAGAGGATCGCCCATCCAGGGCTTGCCAACGTATGCACGGTGGGGGATGCGCAGCAGAGCATCTATCGGTTCCGGGGGGCCGATGTGAACGTGTTCGACGAGTATCGCCGCTCGTTGTTCGCCATGTCCGAGGATGCGGTCTCGGTGGAACTGCCCGATAACTTCCGCAGCCATGGCGATGTGCTCAAGCTGGTGGATGCCATCTTCGCACGGCCAGGGATGTTCGGTCAGGCGTTCTTGCATTTGGAACCGCGCGGGGCCATCAACGACGAGCCCGATCCGGTCTTTGACGCGATGCCTCGCGTCCAGCTCGACCTGCTGCATTATCGCAACAGCGGATCGAAGGCGCGTATGGGCATCGATGAGGTGCGCGCTATCGCTGCCGCGCATATCGCCGAGCGCTTCGCCAATCTGGCGCGCGCGGGAGTGCCGACACGCGATATGGCGTTGCTCCTGGGATCGATGAAGCACGCCGATGTCTATGCAGAGGCGCTGCGCGCGGTCGGGCTACCATCCATGACGGTGGCAGGCTCCACCTTCACCGCCTCATCCGAAGCGGCGCTGGCATCGCATCTACTGCGCATCGCGCGCGATAGATATGACGATGAAGCGGTCTTGGCGGTCTTGCTCTCGCCGCTGTTCAACATCACCGACGATGCGCTGCTCGCATGCGCTTCCCAGCAAGGCCCAGATGGCCTTCGGAAGCGATCGCTGGCAGCGGGTCTGTTCGATCCGGACGAGAGCGCCTGTGCGGACCTGTCCGACCCGGCGCGTGCCATGCTGGATCTGGCGCGCGATGCGCTTGGCGCCTTCGTGCGGCAGGCGCGGGCAGGCGAGGCATCCGCTGCCCTGCGCGCGCTGTTGGTGCACAGCGGTGCGCTCGATCGGGCAGCCGGGCAAGGCCAGGCTGGCTTGGCCTTCTCGGGGAACATGGAGAAGGCGTGCCGCCTGATCGCGACCATGGAGCGCGACCGTACGGGCATCGCCTCGCTCAGCGCGCGCTTCGATTCCCATTTGCGTCTGGCGAAGGAGCGTCCTGGCCTGCTGGTCGCCGAAGATGCCGAGTTCGTCACGATGATGACGGTGCACGGGTCGAAGGGCCTGGAGTTCCCGCATGTGGCCATTGCGGAGATGAGCATGAAGGCGGGCCCGCAGGGCGCATTCGTTGCCGAGAACGTGGGCGCGCGCACCTACGTCGCAGGGCTGCGTCCGCTCGATCCGGCCATGCGCACAGCCAATGGCAATCTGCGCAAGTTCACACGCCTTGACGACCCGATTCTGTCTGAGCGATGCAAGACGGCCGGTCAACGCTACCGCGCCATCAGCTCGTTCGCGCACGAGCAAGAGGCTCAGGAGGCCAAGCGGTTGCTCTATGTGGCGCTCACGCGCGCGGTGAGGTCGGTGATGCTCACGGTCATGGTAGGAGAGGACCCAGCTGCAGCCTACCGAGGGACACCCCTGGTGGGCGAGCTGCACGGTGCGCTCGGTTGGCCGCTCGATGCGGTCAGGTCCGTCAGTGCACTCGATTTCGGCGGTGCGCAGCCCGCGCGCGTTTGCTTCGAATACCTCCCGGATAGCTTGGAAGGTGATGCGCCCGACGCATCTTCCACGCAGGACGAGAACGCGGAAGAGGACGCACGACCAGCCACCTCGTTCGAAGTGCCGCTGCGAGCGCAGGAAGCCGTTCCACCCTCTCTGCCCGCACGCGCCATCGTGAAGGATGTGTGGTCCTATACGTCGCTCTCGCAGGGCGCGGTGCCTCCTTCGATCCCTTCGCATCCCGTGGCCGATCAGACCAAGGATGCCGCACCTGATGCTCCGGCGGATGTGGCCACCGAGCTGGGAACGGCGTTCCACCGTTTGGCGCAGCAGGTCATCGTGCGCACGCAGGCAACGGGCGCTGCGACGCCCGTGCTGCCATCGGGTGCGGACCTGGACGCTCAGGTGCGAGGGGAGCGGCTCTCCGAGAACGGGCGGAAACGGCTGCGCTCGGCGCTCGCACGATGGTTCGGCTCCGATGTTGCCGCAGCGTTCTTCGCGTATCCTGATAAGGCGGCCGAAGTGCCCTTCACGGTGAAGGTGCCTGATCAGAGCGGGTCGTTCTATCTGGTGGGCGAGATAGACGGGCTGGCCGTGGATGGAACGGATGCGCATCTTGTCGATTACAAGACCGGCGGTGCCGATGCGCTTTCCGAAGATGAGCTCTTCAAAAAGCATCTGTTCCAGGCACAGTGCTACGCCTACGCGCTGCTGTGCAGCGGCTATGAGCGCGTGGAGGCCACGTTCGTGCGGGTCGAGCAGCCCGACCCTGCTGCACCGGATCAGCCTCAGACGGTCCGCTATGCGTTCACTGCACAGGATCGCGAACGGCTCCAGCAGTGCATCTGCGACGCGCATGGCGCGGCGCGCGCTCACGACGGATCATCTTCGGAGGTGACAGCATGAGCCAGGCGCGCCCCACCGAGACCCAGGACGAGAAGATCGCGCGCATCAAGCGCGAGCTTGACGATGTGCCCGCATCGCCGGGGGTGTACTTGTGGAAGGATGCCGAGGGCGAAGTGCTCTACGTGGGCAAGGCGAAGCAGCTGCGGGCGCGCATGCGCCAATACGTGAACTTCCAGGACGACCGCGCCAAGATACCCCTACTTGTCGAGCGCATCAGTTCGTTCGAGTACATCGTGGTGGCCAACGAGCACGAATCGCTGGTGCTGGAGAAGAACCTGATCAACCAGCATGCGCCGTTCTACAACGCTGACTTCAAGGACGACAAGAGCTATCCGTTCATCGCCATCACGAAAGGGGATGTGTTTCCCGCCATCAAGTACACGCGCGAGAAGCATCGCAGCGACACGCGCTACTTCGGGCCGTATACCGATAGCCGGGCCGCCCGTCGCCTCATCGACATCGCTCGGCGCGTGGTGCCCCTGTGCTCGGCAGGGTGCGCAGAATGGCGCGCCTTGGACCGGAAGCTGAAGAAGCTCGCGTGCGACTCGAAACGCACAAGTGCGCCGGACGAGGATACGACCACGTCGTTGACTGCCTGTCTTGCTGCCCGCGATGACGCCCGCCCCTGCTTCGATGCGCATGTGGGACTGGGCCCGGGGGCGTGCTGCGGGTGGATCGACCCCGAGGTGTACCATGAGAATGTGCGGGCCATCGAGCGCTTCTTGGCCGGTCAACGCACCGAGTTCCTGGACGAGCTGCGCATCGAGATGGCCGATGCTGCCGCTGAGCTCGATTTCGAACGAGCAGCCCGCACCAAGGAGCGCATCGCCATCATCGAATCGCTCACCGACAAGCAGCATGCCGTCTCGGCGCATGACCTGAATGCGGATGTCATCGGCTTCTTCCGCGAAGAAACGGTGGCAGGCGTGCAGGTGCTCATCGTGCGCGAAGGCAGGATCGTCAACTCCAACGAGTTCATCTTAAACCGTGGCAAGGATGTGCCTGACCTGGACCTGCAACACAACTTCTTGCTGCGCTACTACGACACCACGGCTTCCATCCCCCATGAGCTCATCGTGCGCGAGATGCCTGAGGATGCCGAGGTGATGAGCGCGTGGCTGACGGAGAAGCTGGCGTCGGTGCACGGTGCCAAGGTGCGCCTAACGGTGCCGCAGCGCGGCGAGAAGCTGGCGCTCGTGGAGATGGCCGAACTGAATGCCAAGCATGCGCTCCAGCGCTACAAGGTGCGCACCAATTACGACGATAAGCGCATCAACGCGGCGCTGCTCCAGCTAGAGAGCGCGCTGGCGCTGGACGCGCCGCCCATGCGTATCGAATGCTTCGATATCTCCACCATCCATGGCTCCTATACAGTGGCCTCCATGGTGGTGTTCACCGGCGGCAAGCCCGACAAGAACCAGTACCGGCGCTTCAAGATCAAGACGCCGCTTGATGAGGCGAACGATTTCCTGAGCATGCAGGAGGTCATGGGCCGCCGCTATGCGCCCGAACGCATGGCCGACGAGCGCTTCGGATCGAAGCCCGACCTGATCATTCTGGACGGCGGTAAGCCACAGCTGACCGCGGCCATGGCGATGTTTAAGGAGATGGGGATCGATGATATTCCCATCGTGGGTCTGGCGAAGCGCGATGAGGAGCTGTTTGTGCCCTGGCAGGAGAGCGGTCCGGTGGTGCTGCCGAGCGGCTCGGCAAGCCTCTATCTGGTGAAGCAGGTGCGCGACGAGGCGCATCGGTTCGCCATCACGTTCCACCGCGAGCTGCGCGGCAAGGGCATGACGGCATCGGTGCTTGATGAGGTGGCCGGTCTGGGGCCGGTTCGCAAGAAGGCGCTGATGAAGCACTTCAAGTCGTTCCGGAACCTGCGCAAGGCCACGCTCGAGCAGATCAAGGAGGCGCACGTGGTGCCTGATGAGGTGGCAGACGAGCTGTATCTGGTGCTGGCGCAGTATAATGACCGCACGAGCCCGAAGGAAGGATGACCCATGGCCGAGATGGAACCGATCGACGTGGAGACGATGCCCGATCTGGTGGTGGTCACGGGCATGAGCGGCGCTGGGCGTACGGAGGCGATGCACGTCTTCGAGGACCTGGGCTTTTTCTGCGTGGACAACCTGCCTGCCGAGCTGATCGGCAATCTGGTCGATATGAACGGCGGTGGCGAAGGTGCGCGTCCGCATCGCCGGTTGGCGGTGGTCTGCGATGCGCGCAACGGGGATTACTTCGGTCGCCTTGACGAACAGCTGGAAACGCTGCGCTTACGCGGGGTGGACTTCCAGATGATCTTCCTCGATGCCGACGATGATAAGCTGGTCGCGCGGTACAAGTCGAGCCGCCGTCGCCATCCGCTATGTACCGATGGCACCACCATCGCGCAGGGCATCCAGCGAGAGCGCACGATGCTGATGGGACTGCGCGATCGAGCCGATCAGGTGATCGACACGACCGACATGCTCCCCAGTCGCCTGCGCGATACCATACGTCAGCTCTTCGCTACCGGTGACGAGCGGCGGGGCCTGGCGGTCACGGTGTACTCGTTCGGGTTCAAGCACGGCGCACCGCTCGATGCCGATGTGGTGATGGACGTGCGCTTCTTGCCGAACCCCTATTACGATCCCGACTTGCGCGAGCTGACCGGACTGGATGCGCCCGTGCGCGATTATGTCATGCTGCGAGACGAGACCATCGAGTTCAAAAAGCGCTGGCATAGCTTGCTCGATGTGCTGATGCCGGGATATGTCGCTGAAGGAAAGCAGCAGCTCGCCATCGGCGTGGGGTGCACCGGTGGGCAGCATCGCAGCGTGGCGCTGGCCGAATCCACGGGCGACTACTTGAAATCGAAGGGGTATCGCGTTTCGGTAGCCCATCGCGACCTTGCCTTGGCCGAACGGGGCCGTGCGGTGGACTATGCCACCGAAACGCCCGACGTGCACGCGACGGTGGACGACCCCGCGTGAAGCAGCCTTTCAACATAGACCCGTCCGCCACTGCGGCGTTCAACCAACTGGAGGCCTTTGACGCCTCCGAGGTCCCCGACGCGCTGCGCGGCTCGTTCAAAGCGGTTGTCATCGGCGGCGGCACGGGGGCACCGGTCTCCATCCGTACGCTGCTCTCGCTCGGGGTCGAGACATCGGCGGTGGTAGCGATGGCTGACGATGGCGGCTCCACGGGCCTGTTGCGCGAGAAGGCCGACGTCACACCACCCGGAGACATCCGCAAATGCCTGACCGCGTTCGCGGGCGATCCGAGCGATCCGTTGGTGCGGGCCTTCAAGTACCGCCTGCGCATCGCCGATGACCACGCGCTGGGTAATCTCATGCTGGCAGCGTTGGAGGACGCCTGCGGGTCGTTCCCGGAAGCCATCGCCATCTGTGAGCGTCTGGTCGGGGCGCAAGGGCATGTACACCCTTCGACCTTGGAGCATGTGACCCTCTCGGCACTCACGCGCGATGGGCGCACGCTCGTCGGGCAGGCCGCTGCCTGCCACTCCAAGACGGCGCTCGAGCGGGTGGCGCTCAGTGCTCCCGACGATGCGCAGATCCGTGCATTCGAACCGGCGGTGCGTGCTATCGAAGAGGCTGATCTGATCGTGCTGGGTCCTGGGTCGCTGTTCACTTCCATCATCCCGAATCTGCTGGTGCCGGGCATCACCGATGCCATCCGCCGCTCCCGGGGTGCCTCGGTGTTCATCTGCTCGCTGGCCGACGTGCAAGGGGAGACGTGGGGTCTCACGGCACTCGAACATGTGCGCTCGCTCATGGAACACGGCATGGATGGGCTGCTCGATTACGTTTTGCTGCACACGCCGCGCCCACTGGAACCGCCCAAGACCGGATCGGGCACCTTCGCTGCGGCAACGGGGGTGGCATATCAGGCCGACGATGATCTTGCTGCCGATGCCGTAGAGGGCGATGTGCGTCCCGTGCGCGCCACGTTCCAAGATGTGCAGGATATCCAATCTTTGGGACCGCTTGTGGTGGCGCGTGACCTTGCCGACCCGGCACATCCCAGCTGGCATGCGCCTGCCGCGCTGCGCGACGCCATGATCCAGGTAATCCGTCTGATGGCCACGCGAAAGGATCTGTGAGCCATGTCGTTCACCTCTGACGTGCGCGACGAGCTCGCCCATATCCCTCCCGAATGCTCGCATTGCGACAAGGCGGTGCTCGCTGCGCTCGTGCGCATCGAGGGCACCTTGTTCGTCAGCGGACCTGGGCGCTACCGCGTTGAGATCGCAACGGATGCGCCTTCGGTCGCGCGCCTGATGATCCGCTTGCTCCATCAGCTCTATCAGTTGGAAACGGAGCTGACGGTGCGCCGATCGGTGCTGCACCGCACTCCGAACTACCTCATCGAGGTGCCCGCGCAACCGCGCCTGGCCGACGCGCTGCACGACATGGGCGTCATCACCGCCGATGGTGGTTTGCAGATGGGCATCCAGCCCGATCTGATCGCGAAGGGCTGCTGCGCGGCCGCGTACCTGCGTGGCGCCTTCCTCGGGTCGGGCTTTATATCGAACCCCAAGAGCGACTTCCATTTCGAGATCATCGTGGAGAGCGAAGAGCTAGCGCAAGGCCTAGTGGACATCATGGCCGAGAAAGGTATCCATGCGCGCATCATGCAACGGCGTAGCTCCTACATGGTGTATCTGAAGAGCGGCAGCGCCATCCTGGAGTTCCTCGCGTTCACCGGCGCGCACCATGCGGCGCTCAGCTTGGAGGAAGAGCGCGTGGTGAAGTCGGTGCGCAACGACGTGAACCGCCAGATCAATGCCGAGCTGGCGAACCAGCAGAAGGCCTCGAGCGCTGCGGTCGGCCAGCTGATGAGCATCTCGAAGGTGGTGGCGTACTACGGTCTTGACGCGTTGCCGCCCGCGCTCAAGGAGTTTATCCGGCTGCGCGTGCGCCATCCCGATGCATCGCTGAAAGAACTGGGGGACCGCGCCACGCCGCCGCTGTCCAAATCGGCCATCAATCATCGCATGCGGCGCATCGAGCAGATGGCACGCGAGCTGGATGCGTGAGGCGCAGGCGTTGCTTAACCGTTTGGCAATGAACGCAGCTGCGTGCACGCCTCAGTGGTAATATCTTTCCCATAGTGGATCGCGGCTCTGCCGCACCGGAAACGAAGGAGATCAAGCATGGCAACGAAAGTCGGCATCAACGGTTTCGGCCGTATCGGGCGTCTGGTGTTCCGCGCGATGGCCAACGACCCCGATCTTGAGGTCGTCGCGGTCAACGACCTGGGTGATATCCCCACCATGGCCCATCTGCTCAAGTACGATTCCGTCCATCGCCGTGCTTACGACGTCGTGGAAGTAGTAGAGGATGGCTTCATCGCCGATGGGCACAAGGTGCGCGTCCTCTCTGAACGCAATCCGGCCGACCTGCCGTGGGGCGAGCTTGGCGTTGACATCGTCGTGGAGTCTACAGGCCTGTTTACTGACGGCGAGAAGGCCAAGGCGCATCTGGAAGCGGGCGCTAAGAAGGTCATCATCTCCGCTCCGGCGAAGAACGTCGACAAGACCATCGTCATGGGCGTCAACGATGACACCTATGACAAAGCGGTCGACAACATCGTCTCGAACGCTTCGTGCACCACGAACTGCCTGGCCCCGTTCGCGAAGGTGCTCTTGGACAGCTTTGGCATCGAACGCGGCTTCATGAACACCATCCACGCTTACACCAACGACCAGAAGATCCTGGATTTGCCGCACAAGGACCTGCGCCGTGCGCGTGCGGCTGCCATGTCCATGATCCCCACCACCACCGGTGCTGCACGTGCGGTCGCGCTAGTACTCCCTGAACTGGCAGGCAAGCTGGACGGCTTCGCTACCCGCGTTCCCACTCCTGACGGCTCCATGGTGGACCTGACGGTCGAGTTGGGTCGCAACGTCACGGTCGATGAGATCAACGCGGCTATGAAGGCAGCTGCGGAAGGCCCCATGAAGGGCATCCTGGAATATCAGGAGGATCCCATCGTTTCCATCGACATCGTGGGCGACCCGGCCTCTTCCATCTTCGACTCGAAGCTGACGATGGTACTCGGCGGCGAAGGGAATTTCGTCAAGTGCATCAGCTGGTAC
>CASTMW010000029.1 GCA_949450265.1 uncultured Eggerthellaceae bacterium
TCATGCCCCTCTTCAAGGAATACGCATGCGAAGGAGGGTGCTCAGATACGTCGGAAGACCGCGACGACCTTGCCAGCGATGAGGCAATCGTTCACGAAGATGGGCTCCATGGATGAGTTCTCAGGCTGGAGACGGATGCGATTCTTCTCCTTATAGAAGCGCTTGACGGTAGCGCCATCTCCAACAACGGCAACCACAATCTCGCCGTTGTTGGCAGTTGGTTGCTCGCGAACCACCACATAGTCGCCGTCATTGATACCGGCTTCCACCATGGAATCACCACGCACCGAGAGCGCGAACGAAGGCGCATCGCCCACGATGTCGGTCGGGAGCGCTATTTGATCGGTGATGTTCTCTTCGGCAAGGATGGGCATTCCGGCCGCAACATCTCCCACCAAGGGCACGCTGACGACCTTACCGAATTCCGGCGTCAGCATCGTGGCGGGAGTATCGTTGAGCGAGTAGGTCAACGAGATGGAGCGCGATTTGAGCGGATCACGCTTGATGTAGCCCTTCTCTTCGAGGGCTTTGAGGTGCACATGGACTGTGGATGGGGAGGACAGCCCAAGATCTTGGCAGACTTCACGAACGGTGGGACCGAAGCCCTTTTCGCGTATGTGTTTTTCGATGTTGTCGAGCACGGCCTGCTGGCGTTTTGTGATCTTCGCGCTCACCTAAGCCTCCTTGGATCCAAGTGCCAAGTAAAGAACCTTTGTTCGGAATTATAACCGCGAACATCGGTTCTAGCAAGAAAAAAATCTGTAATCCTGTATCATGTATGGAACGGATGAGAGGAACACCATATGCGCTGTCCCGAATGCGGATACGAAGAATCGAAGGTCATAGATTCGCGCTCTGCGGATGAGGGCAGCGCGATCAGGCGCCGCCGCGAATGCCTGCGTTGCCAGAATCGCTTCACCACCTACGAGCGTCTTGGTGAGCGACCGCTGACCGTCCTCAAGTCAGATGGCTCCCATGAAGCATTCGATCGTCAGAAGCTGTTCAGGGGACTTCTGATCGCCTGCGCGAAGCGTCCCATCGATCCGGATCGCATCGATGCCATCATCAACGACATAGAAAGCTCGTTGCGCATGGCTGGAACCGCCGAAGTGCACTCGAAGGACTTAGGCGAGATGGTGCTCGCACGCTTAGCCAGCATCGACGATGTGGCCTACATCCGCTTCGCAAGCGTGTACAAGGATTTCAAGGACGCCAAGGAATTCGCTTCGGCGCTGGAAGGTTTGAAGTAGATGGGCGCATCCGTAACGCTGCCCATCAAGCGCTTGCGTGACGACATCGACATGCCATCCTATGCGCATGTCGGCGACGCAGGGCTTGACCTGCGCGCGGCCGAATCGTGCTATCTGGAACCGCATGGGCGCGCTATCGTCCCATGCGGGTTCGCTCTGGCCATACCTTTCGGGTACGCAGGTTTGGTATTGCCGCGCAGCGGCCTTGCCAGTAAGCATGGCATCACGCTTCCAAATAGCCCAGGTCTCATAGACAGCGGCTATCGAGGCGAGATGATGGTCTCGCTCCAGAACACCGATGCGCGCGAAGGGTTCCTGATCGAAGCGGGCATGCGCATCGCGCAGCTCGTCATCATCGAAGTGCCGACCGTTACGCTCTTACCGGTCGATCAGCTTGACGAGACAGATCGAGGCACGGGCGGTTTCGGCAGCAGCGGCATGGAATAGGGGTCTAGCATGTCTGAAGAATGGAATCATCCAACGCTCTCTGATGCTGAGAAGGCTCAGATAGCAAGCCATAACCTCTCATCGGCCCAGACGCTCATCACCATCGCCTTGATCTCATCGCCGGTGTCGCTGATCATCGGCGGCGTCCTTTTGAGCAGCGTTGCCCTGATATGTGCTCTGGTGGCCCAGACGAAGGTGCGCACCGCACTAACCATGATGGATGAGCCTACGTTCATGGCGACGCGGCTGCGTTCCCAAACGCGCATCGCGATGCTGGTGAGCCTTTGCGCAACGGTAGCGAATGTCGTGTACGTCGTGCTGATGTTTCCCGTGCTGATGGAGTTCATGCAGAGCGGCAACATGCAGCAACTCATGGATTCCATAGGTGTCGCTCAGCAGGGATCGTCATCTTCAGCATCCACATCCGTATGGGGTTGATCGCTCTAGAGGGATAACCGCTCCGTTGTGAAGGCTTAAGCCAAGGAAGCCCTGAGCACCGATCAGAAACACCCCGTAAAACGACATTTTCTTTGTCTATAACAATATGATAATAGATGTTATGTAAAGTGACATCGTTATGCAATTCATTCATTCTCACGGAACGGATGCTTCGCTTTCATACCGCGACGCGCAGGCACGATGCGCACCTCTTCGACCTGAAGCCCCCGTTGGCGCAATGCCAGATGCAACAGCTCGCGATGTGTATCAAGCTCGGAACGTATCAGCGCATCTGCTGCGCAGACGACACACACCATGTAGGGCTTGTCCTTATCCGGACCCTTACGCGGTGCGGTATCCTCGCGAAGATAGAACCCGTTCGTCCCTTCCAGGATCAATCGCGCCGCTGCTTCATCGCTCCACACCGTATGTACCGCTTCACGATATCGCTGGTTGTTGAGCGCGATCGACATGAACTTGGCAGCATCGCCGTCAAGATGGTTCACGATCTTTGAAAGCTCGGCACCGAGCTTCATCATGGCAACCTCCTTCTTTTCCTTGATTATAGACCGATGGCGCGTCCCCTTGTCAGACGAGCGTTGGACAGCGCTGCTCTCTTCGCGTATCGTGCTACGAAACGACGCTATCAAGGAGTAGGTATGAGCCTATCAATGATTCCACTGAGAACCCTGCGGGTCTGTGCGCTGAGCCTTATCTTGACCCTTGCTCTTTGCCCTCTGCTCACAGGATGTGCGCATCAGACTGATGAGGAGGCTATCGAAAGCTCCATCGCCAAGCGACTCGACGGCTACAAGAACCCTGACAGTTCCGAGACGGCGAATTTCGCAGCGCGCATGGATATCGATTCCCTGTCGCAATACGGTGTATCCATGGCTGATTTCATGAGAGCATATCTGGATGGATTCGACTATGAGATAACCTCAGTGGATGTTGACGACGATACGGCAACGGCAACCGTGGTGATGCGATGCAAGAGCTTCTCGGGATACGAGACCGCGCTGGCCGGCGCAACGAGCGAGATGGGTTCCGATCAGCAGATCGCCACCATGACCACCGACGAGCTGGACGAGGCGTTTGGAGAAGCCATCCTGGCCTCGCTCGAAGGTGTGGAAGTGCGCGACACCGACCCCATCATTATCACCTTCGAGAAGACTGATAACGTGTGGATGCCCGTCTCCGATGCGTCGGATGATATCGCAGCGGCGCTCCTTTCTAACTGACGATGGCTACCCGATACGCGCATCTTACACCGAAGCTGGCCATCCAGCTGGCAGCCCCGCATACCTGGCCCGCCTCCCTCATGCCTGCGCTGTTGGCGGTGGCCTTCGCGGCGGCCACGATGCGCACCATCCCTGTTGTTGCTGCGATGGTGCTCTTGGCCATCGCGGTGCTCACGCAATCGGCTGTGAATGCCATCAATGACTATTTCGACTTCGTGAAAGGTGTTGATACTGCAGCGGACAATGTGGAAGAGACCGATGCGGTGCTCGTCTACAACGATGTTCCCCCGTCGGAAGTGCTGGCATTAGGCATCGGGTTCCTTGTCTGTGCGCTGGCGTTGGGCATCTATTGCATCGCGCGCGCAGGGTGGGCTCCCCTTGCCATCGCTGCGATAGGGGCGGCGGCCATCTTCCTGTATTCGGGCGGCCGTACTCCCCTTTCCTATGCGCCGCTCGGAGAGGTCGTAAGCGGCACCGTTATGGGCGGGCTTCTCCCCTTGGCTTCCTATCAGGTGCTCACGCGCACCTTCGATCCTTTGGTCATCGTATGGTCGATCCCGCTTATCATCGGCATCGCGCTGATCATGCTCACCAACAATACCTGCGATATCGAGAAAGATATCGAAGCAGGACGGCGCACGCTGCCCGTTCTGCTGGGCCGACCGCGCTCGGTGATCCTGTACCGTACACTGCTCATAGGCTGGCTGGTGACCATCGTGTGTGTGGTGGTCTTGTGGTTCACGCCGGGTGTCATCGTAATGCCGTTCATGCTGCTAGCGGCCCATGCGCCCTTCAATGCGCTGTGGGCGAACCCGTTCACGAACGCAACGCGCATCCAGGCTATGGCGCAGATCTGCTCCGCTAACCTGATCTTAGGCGCTTTCTTCGCTGTGGCGGTGTTCGCGAGCAGCGTGACCCTTATGTGGTAGGCAGCGCGAATGGGATGGCATGCACGTTTCGCCAACGTGCCTGTAGGGCTTCCGGACGATAGCACGCGAGCAGATCCGCTGGCGTAGTGGGAGCATCCTCGTCGATGAGTCCTGCAGTATGCGCGATATACCCAATGACCGCCTCAGGTGACCCCAAGATGTCCATAAGGGCATCGAAGGAGGCATCGTGGTCGCGTTTCGCCAACCTTCGGCCATCGGCAGCCACGAAGAGCGGGATATGCCCATAGGTAGGCACCGGGGTTCCGAGCAGGCGGTGCAGGCGCATCTGCTTGAGCGATGAGGGCAGAAGATCGCAGCCGCGCACGACCGAGCTCACACCTTCAGCCGCATCGTCGACCACCACGGCCAACTGGTAGGCGAATCCCCCATCGGCTCGTTGGATCGTGAAGTCATGGGCGCCCGCCTGCGTTGGCAGCGTCTGTACGCCTTGGAAGCTATCATAGATGCGCTCTTCGCCATCCTCCATCCGCAAACGCATGGAGGGGTGCCGTCCTTTGCGCTCTATGGCGCACAAGCGCTCTGCGCGCTGCTCTTCATCCAGATCGCGGCATGCTCCGGTATAGATACCTCCCTCGCCCAGGTGGGGAGCGGCTTGCACGTTCGCCTCGGCTCTAGTGCAGAAGCAGGGATAGGTGACACCACTGCGTTCGAGCATATGGAAGGCTTCGCGATAGGCCTCGGTGCGCTGGCTTTGCCAATAGGGGCCTTCGTCCCACGTCAGACCGACCCGTTCCAGATCGCGCATCAGCTGATCGGCAAATTCGCGCCGCGACCGCTGCGCGTCAAGATCTTCGATGCGCAGTACGATGCGACCGTCCGCCGAGCGCGCATCGAGCCATGCCATCAGATACGCGAACAGGTTGCCTGCATGGAGCCGTCCGGTCGGCGAAGGGGCGAATCTGCCGATCTTGCCCGTCATGTCCGCTCAGCGTTGGCGAAGATCGTCGATGTGCTTTGCCTTCCCTGTCGTGCGCTGGATGCCACCGGGCTCAACGAGGCGCACATTCACTCCCACAAGCAGCGTGCCCTTCAGCTTGTCAGCAATGGTGCGGCGCATGCGCTCCATCTGCTCGAAGGAATCGGACATCTTCTCGGGGCGCAATTCGGTCTCCACGGTGAGCGCATCCATGCCGTCCTTCGTCTCCACGATGATGTGGTAGTGCGGTGTCACTTCGTCGATGCCTGCAAGCACGTCCTCGATCTGGCTGGGGAACACGTTCGTGCCGCGGATGATCAGCATGTCGTCGCTGCGGCTGCGCACCTTGTCCATGCGCGCATGCGTGCGCCCGCACACGCACGGCTCGGTAGTGAGACGCGTCAGGTCATGGGTGCGGTAGCGCAGCACCGGGATGCCCTGCTTATCCAAAGGCGTCAGCACAAGTTCACCAACCTGATCCTCTGCGACCGGTTCGCCGGTCACAGGATCAACCACCTCGGCAAGGAAGTGGTCCTCGGCGATATGTTGCTGGAAGCGTTGTGCCAGACATTCGCCCGAGACGCCCGGCCCCATCACCTCGGTCAGGCCGTAGTTGTCGGTGCAGACGATGTGCATGCGCCGTTCCAGCTCGGCCTTGAGCGCAGGTGGGCACGGCTCGCCGCCGAAGAGCCCGACGCGCAGGCTGGAGGCTTCCCAGTCATAGCCCATCTGCTCCCCTACTTCGCAGATATGCATGGCATAGGAAGGGGTTGCGATCAGCACGGTGGTGCCATAATCCTCGATCATCTTGATGTGCCGTTCGGTGTTGCCCGAGCCTGCCGGGATCATGGCACAGCCGAGCTTCTGAAGCCCATAGTGCAGCCCGAAGCCACCCGTGAACATACCATAGCCGAATGCCATCTGGGCAATATCTCCTGGCACGACACCGGCCATCTGAACCAAGCGCGCGATGCAATCGCTCCACACATCCATATCAGCGCGCGTGTACCCCACCACGATGGGCGTGCCGGTCGTGCCTGATGAGGCATGCAGCTCGATGATGTCATCAAGGTCGACCGCAAACAGGCCATATGGATAGGTGTCGCGCAGAGTGCTCTTGTCCGTGAAGGGAAGTTTGCGGATGTCGTCAAGCGTGCGAATGTCATCAGGCGTGACGCCCATCTGGTCCATCAAGTGTCGGTAGTGCTCCACCTTTTGATACGTATAAGCAACCTGCTCTTTCAGCTTCGCCAGTTGCAGCGCGCGCAACTCTTCGCGGGGCATCGTTTCGATGGCTCTGTCATACAGGGGCAGATCATCGAAGCGGCCCGCTTGGGCAGCGGCGATCATGGCGCCCTTCTTGAGCAGGGCTAGTGAACAGGAGTGATCGTGCGATCCACAGGGCATGCGCGCACCTCTATCCTTGCGCGGAGAGCCGCTCGGCACTGGCACGAGCGATGTCCGCTTGGGTGACCAGGGAAAAGCCCGCTTCGGCGAGCAAACATCGTGCGCGTTCAGCATCGTCGGTGCCGATGATGATATAGGTCGAGATCATCGAATAGCTGTACACGATGTTGAGATCGGCCTTGCCGAGCACGGCCACCACGCGTGCGAGCTGACCGGGCTCGTCATCGAGCTTCATACAGACCACCTGTGTCTCGATATAGGCGAAGCCCTCACGCGCGAGCGCTTCTGCCGCCGCTGCAGGCTTGTCCACGATAAAACGCGTTATGCCGTATTCGCCAGTATCGGCTAAGGAGAATCCGCGCACGTTGACCTGCGCGCCCTCGAACACGCCCAGCACGCGGGCAAGATGCCCTGGCTTGCTCTCAGCGAAGATGCTCAGTTGGGAAACCGTCATAGCGCTGCTCCCTTCTCGGCGAAGAATGCGCGCCCGGCGCGGAAGGCATCGATATTGGCCTCTACGGTCTTCGGGGGCACGAAGGCGCTCACCGTGTCGATCCAGGCACCTTCCTCGAAATTGAGGATGGCCGAGAGCGCGCCCAGCATCACCATGTTCGACGCTTTGGCGTTCCCCGCTTCCACAGCAGTTGCTCGGGCAGGTACGATGGTTGCGCCCGCCGCTTGCAGGCGTCCCACCAGATCGGCAGGCACGGGATTTCTGCCCGTAAGCACCGATGCGGGCTTGATAAGCTCGTCACTCACGATAAGATGGCCGCCTTCGCGCAACATAGGAAGATTACGCAGCGCCTCGATCAGCTCGAACGAGATGACGATATCGGCGATACCCGGGCCGCACACCATGGATGCCACCTCATCGCCGAACACCACATCGGTGACTACCGCGCCACCCCGCTGTGACATGCCATGGATCTCGGATACTTTCACGTGCTTGCCGCACCGCAGCGCCGTTTGAGCCAGCACATGCGCAGCCAAGATGGTGCCCTGACCGCCAACGCCGCAAAGAAAGACCTTGTTCGACATGATCGCTCCTTATTCCGCAACTTCGATCGCATTGAATCGGCAATACTGGGCGCATTGCCCGCAGCCGATGCACGCATCCATATCGATATAGGACAGGCCGGTATCGGCGTGCTTCCCGATGGCAGGGCAGCCCAGCGTCAGGCACACGCCGCACCCCGTACAGCTAGTGATGAGGTATGGCTTGCTGCGCACGCGATCGATAAGTACGCAGGGTCGACGGAAGACGATCACGGAGAGTGTGTCGGTTTCGCTCGTCGCAGCTTTCAGAGCGCTGCGCACTGCTTGCATGTCGTTGGGATCCACCACGGAGACATCCTCGATGCCAAGCGATGCCACGATGCCTTCGATATCCATCTCGCGGCTTGGACGCTCTTGCAGCGTGGTGCCGTTGAACGGATTGCCCTGGCGTCCTGTCATGGCGGTCGTACGGTTGTCCAAGACGCAGATGGTGCCGCCACCGCGATTGTACGCCGTTGACAATAATGAGCTCAGGCCGGAATGGGCGAAAGTGGAATCCCCAATGACGCCAACCACGGGACGATGACCCTTTGATGCTAAGGCCAGCTCGAAGCCGTGCGCCATGCTGACCGAGGCCCCCATGCACACGCAGGCATCCATGCACGACAGCGGTGGCAGCGCCCCGAGCGTATAGCAGCCGATATCGCCGCAGACGATGGCCTTGAGCCGCGAGAGCTCCTTGAACACCAATCGGTGCGGGCAACCAGGACAGAGCGCTGGCGGGCGAGCAGGCACGTCATCTGCGGGCATATGGTGTGCAGGAGCCGCTTCGCCGAACGCAGCGCGGATCAACGAAGGGTTCAGTTCGCCATCGCGGGGCAAGGAGCACGGTGTGCTATCCACGACGATCCCGAGCGCCGCCACCGCATCGTGCAAGTAGGTCGACGCTTCCTCGATCACATAGAGCGTATCGACCGATGCTGCGAAGGTGCGTAGGCGCTCCTTCGGAAGCGGCCAGGTGACTCCCAGCTTGAAGACGCTTGCATCGGGCAGCGCTTCACGCACATGTTGGAATACCGCGCCGCTGCAGATCACCCCGACCGCGCTCGTCCCCTCTATGACCTGGTTGTAGGGGCATGTCTCCACCCATGCCTCAAGGGCACCGATGCGCTCCAACTGCACCTTGCGCCGTGGCTTGGCGAAAGCGGGCATCATCACCCACTTCGCCGGATCGCTCTCGTAGGGATGTTCCGGCGGCGTTGCGCGCTCGGCAGGTTCGACCGGCGTGCGCGTGTGCGAGATGCGCACGGTGGAGCGGATCAGAACGGGCACGTCGAAGCGCTCCGAGAGTTCATAGGCATCCGCGGTCATGTCTTGGGCTTCCTGCGAATCGGATGGGTCCAGCATGGGAACATGAGCCGCAGCCGCATAATAGTGGGAATCCTGCTCGTTCTGCGAGCTGTACATGCCCGGGTCATCGGCGACCAGCATGACAAGGCCCCCATTGACCCCGGTATAGGCCGCCGTGAACAAGGGATCGGCGGCCACATTCAAGCCCACGTGCTTGCAGCTGACGAACGCCCGCGCACCAGCAGCCGATGCTCCCACGCCCACTTCCAGCGCCACCTTCTCGTTCACGCACCATCCCGCATAGACCTCGGGCAGCTTCGCGAAGGCCTCCATGGCTTCCGTGGAAGGAGTGCCGGGATAGGCCGCTCCGATCGTGGCACCCGCTGCCCATGCCCCTTGTGCTATCGCTTCATTGCCGGAAAGCAATTCCATGGCATTCTCGCTCTCGATCGCATGCTCTACGCCTCGTAGATGAACGCGAAGGCGCCGATCTGCACGATGTCACCATCGACCAGGGCTTTCGCATTCACATTCTGGTTGTTGACCCACACCCCATTGAACGATTGCTCATCGCGGATCACATGACAACCACCTTCGAAGCAGATGTTGGCATGCTCGCGCGAGACGGTCATGTCGTTCAGGAAGATGCCGCAGCTGGGGTTGCGCCCGATCGTGGTGCACCCCTCGCCCAATTCGTAATCCACGCCCACACGCGGCCCACGAATGGTGCGCAGCAGAGCGCTCGTCGATGGCTTCGCCGGTGGGATATCCTCTATGCTCTCGCGCACGGGGGTGAAGCCGCGTGTGGTGCCCACCAGCTTGAAGCCGCACACGCTGCATTGGCCGTCGGTCGGGTCCACCACCGAACGGCATACGGGGCATCTCTCAGTCATCTTCGCTCCGATCGATCGCATTGGCCTGCATCGTTCGATCCGCCCTCCTCAAAGGACCGTAGGGGTCTGGTTCAGTACCACCGATTCCGCCTTGTCCGTTTGCCCGGTGAAGAAGCCCACGATGGCGCCCCACCCAAGCTGGATGGATTCCAGCAGGTTCGGGGCCGCCACTGCTTCGCATGCGACGATATCCTGCTCGGCGATCTGCTGGTTGCGCTGGAAGAAGGTGGCATGACCGACCACCTCTCCTACCTCAACGGCGCCTGAGATCTCGTAGAACTCAAAGCTCTGGCTGACATTGCCATCAAGCGTGAAGATATCCACCGTTGCGTCAGGATCGGCGAACGTGGCCTTGAAGCTCTTGTCCACCTGATCGCTCAATCCTACCTCCGCCACAACGGGGACCTCGCGTTCTGCGCCGTCGAACTGCACAGTGATCATCTCGTCGTCATTGGCAAGTGGATAGGCCATCTTGTGCCCGTAGTACCAATCGAACAGCGTCATGGTGTCAGTGAAGCGCTGCGCTTCGCTCGGGGCATCCAACACGATGGAGTACACCATGTCCCCATCCCGCTCGCACGCGCCCGCGAAGCACGCGCCCGCCAGATCAGTGTATCCCGTCTTCACGCCGCACGCGCCGTCATAGGTTCCCAACAGCTCGTCAGTCGTGGTGACCTTCACGGTGGTCTTGGCACCATCGCGCACGACGCTCAGGTCGGCCTCCGGGGTATCCACGATGGAGCGGAACAGCTCGCTTTCCATGGCGCAGGCCACGATCTTGCACGTCTCGGCGGCGGTGCTGTGTAGGTTGCCCGCGTAGGTGCCATAATCGAGCCCATGGGCGTTCTCGAAGACGGTGTTCTCACAACCCAGCTCAGCGGCCTTGTCGTTCATGGCAGCCACGAAGGCAGCGTTGCCGACCGCATCATCGTCGGTATCCGCCATCATCTTGCCCAGCGTCTCGGCAATGGCGATGCCCGCATCGTTACCCGACGGGATCATGAGCGCCTTCAGCGCCTCTTCCAGCACCAGGATATCGCCTGCTTTGAGCCCTGCAGTGGACTCTCCCACCGACGCCGCATTGACCGAAACCACGATCGGGGTGTCCAGCGAGGCTTGCTCCATGGCAACGATAGCGGTCATCACCTTGGTGATGGAAGCGATGTTCGCCGAGGCCGACGCATCACGCGTGAAGAACACCTCGCCATCCGCATCCACCAAGATGGCATGCTCTGCTTCGATGGACGGGCACACCGCCGCGCTGAGCGAGCGCGCCTCCACCGTGCCACCGGTGATCTCGTCGGTCTTGCGCACCTCGGCGTGCGCGTGTGCGGGCAGCACGGCCAGCGATACGGCCAGCACAGCAGCAAGAGCGCCGCTCGCCACCGTGCGAACGCGCAGTATGGGCACGGTCCTAGAGCGCATCGATCTCGTCGTGGTCGACGATATGGAACCCCGCCTCAGAGAGCTTCTGCTCGCAGTGGTCCCCTTCGATTTTCAGCACGTCAATGGCCGACTCATCGCGCACAGCAAAGCAGTAGGCGTATTCGATGTTCATATCGGCATCCTCGCAGAACCTGAGCAAGCGCGCCAGACCGCCGGGCTCGTTGGGAATGCGTACCGCAATCACCGGCGTCACCGCAGCGCGGAATCCCGCATCGGTCAGGATGGATGCGGCCACCTCCGGCGTTTCGCAGAAGATGCGCGCCACGCCGAAATCCTTCGTGTCAGCCACGTAGAGCGCGTGCATGTTGATCTCCGCAGACGCGATGGCATCCACCGCGCGGGCAAGATGCCCCTTCTCGTTCTGCAGGAATACGGTCAGTTGGGAAATCATCGTCACTCCGCCTCTCTCAGGTCGATAACGCGCTTCGCCTTGCCCATCGAGCGCTCGATGGTCTTCGGTTCCACGATCTTGACATCCACGTTCACCTGCAAGTTGCTCTTCAGCTCGGCCTGCAAGCGACGTTTCAGATCCTCGAGCACCCGCACTTCGTCGATCGGGAAATCCGGTTCCGTCTCCACATGCAGCGCCACCGCATCGAGCGCCCCTTCGCGCGTGAGCACGATCTGATACTGCGATGCGATCTCGGGGAAACCGGTGATGACCTGCTCGATCTGGCTGGGGAAGACGTTGACGCCGCGGATGATCAGCATGTCATCGGTGCGCCCACGCAAACGGTCGATCTTGCGATGCGTGCGCCCGCATGCGCACGCATCGCTGATGATGCGCGTGACATCGCGCGTGCGATAGCGGATCATCGGCGAGCATTCGCGTGTCAGCGTAGTGATGACCAGTTCGCCCCATTCTCCATCAGGCAACGCTTCGCCCGTGTCAGGGTCGATGATCTCGCAGAGGAACTGATCCTCGGCGATATGCAACCCTCCCCGTTCCTTGCATTCCATGGCAACGCCCGGGCCCATGATCTCGGAGAGTCCGTACACATCGCAATACTGAATGCCCAGCTTGGATGCGATCTCCGCTCGCATGTTCTCGGAGCAGGGCTCCGCGCCGAAGATGCCGCCCTCGCGTCCCACCTCGAACGCATCGGTGGCCAGTTGATGGGAGGGCATGACTGCATCGAGCGTCTGGGCGTTCGCCATCCACATGGTGCGATTCGCCTGGGCCTCCGATACCGAGATCTGCTCGGCCACCGCGTCCATCTCGTCCATGAGCTGGTCGATATCGGCCGAATCCGCGGTCTCTTGGCTATCAAAGATGAAGGCGGTGGTGGCTGCAAGGTGCATGCCGTAGCGCGCCTGCACCGCCTCAGCCGCCTCATCCACCGTCATGCCCGAAACATCGATATCCCCAATGCTGACACCTTGATGGATGCGGCCATGGGTCATCAGCGCATCGATACCCACGCCGGCACCGATGATGAGCGCGCACGCGAGCGCCACGCAGGCAAGATGACTCTTCTCCCAGAGGTGCCCAAGGGCTGTGATGATGCGCTGCGAGACGCTCGGTACCGGGCGCGATGATGCTTGCGGCCGGGATGCGCGAGTTGCCGAGGATGCGCATGCGCGGCGAGAGTCCTGGACGCCACGCATGATACGAGGATCGCGAAGGTCCGCTGACGGCGGGGTCGTACGGGAAGGCGGGCGTGTTGAGCGCTGCGCGATGCCACCCGATGAGCGCCGTGTTTCCCGTGTCGGCTGCGACGGCCGCCGAGACGGGACCGGAGCCGAGGATCGCGCACGCACCTCACCGCTTGTGCTCCGGGAGACCGATCGTGCGTTCACCGGGCGCTCATACGAGCGCTGCTGCCCTTCACGCTGCCTTTCATCGCGCGGCACCCTTCCGCCACCAGCGTTCGGGCGCATGCTGGCGCTCGTCACGAAGCCGCCTTCGTGCACACAGTGCGTCGTTCGCCGATCATACGGGCAGCCACCACGCAATAGTAGATAGTCACGCCGATCTGCAGCACCAGGCCCACATACACCGACCAGATGCCCCATGATGCCCATGCGGTATTGAAGCCGGGAAGCCAGCTTGCATCGCACCACCCCAGTCCCGGCACGAGCGGCTCGCCGAGCAGCAGGCCTGCGATGCCGAAGAAGAGGAACGTGGTGGCGAACTTGCCAGGATAGATGACCGGTACGCGGATATCGAAGCGCCTCAGCAACACCGCACCGCCGATGAGTAGGAACACCTCGCGCGCGAAGATGAGCACCATGATCCACAGCGGCAGGCCGCCGATCGCGAACGCACCGATGACGCCGGATACCATAAGGGTGGTATCCACAGCCGGATCAAGCAGTTTTCCCAGGTTGGACACTTGATTCGTGCGACGCGCGACCTGCCCGTCGACGAAATCGGTGGCCGCGGCGAAAGCGAAGACGATGGTGGCAGCGATGCTATGACCGCCGAACAGCAGCACAAGATAGACCGGCACGAGACAGAGCCGTGCCAGCGAGATGACGTTCGGAACGGTGAGCACCTTGCTGCTAGATTCTTCCATGACGCACATAATACCAGTTAGAACACTCTTTTCGAAGGAGCACGAGCGTCTTCAGCACAACATCACAAGCGTATGCGCATCCTATGCGTTCGCGCTCGCCTTCTTATCGGGCACGGCAAGGTCGACCGCGTGCTTCTGAGCGGTGACCGGCGTGCTGGAACCATCCATGGAAAGGCACTTCGTCGGGCAAGCGCGCACACAGCTTCCACATAGGACGCAGGAGAACGGGTCTATCTCCCACATGCGGCCCTTCTTATCCACGGTGATGCAGTGACAGGGGCACACCCGCGCGCACATACCGCAAAGAATGCACTCATCGACCGCATTGACGATGTGCCCCTTCTGCTGCGGATACGGCGTCTTGGTCTGCATGGGGTACAGCAACGTCTCCGGCTTCTTGAACAGGCTGCCGAAGGTCATGCCTCCCAGTTTGAAGCTTCCCATGGTCCCTACCTTTCCGTGCAGCTGATGCAGGGGTCTATCGTCAGGATGATCATGTTCACATCGGCCAGATCGCATCCTTTGAGCGCAACGGTCATACCCGCAAGGTTCTGCGATGTTGGCGTGCGCATGCGCATGCGCTCAAGGTACTTCGATCCGTTGCCGCGAGCGTAGTAGTAGCATTCGCCGCGGGGCTGTTCGAGCACATTGGATGCCTGTGCGCCCGCCGCAGGGCTACCCTTCACCTTCACTGCGATGTCGCCTGCCGGGATCTTAGCGGCAAGCTCCTTGATGATGTCGATGGATTGCAGCACCTCAAGGCAGCGCACCTTCACGCGCGCATAGCAATCGCCTTGTGCGTCCACGATGGGTTGGAAGTCCGACAGGTCGCCATAGGCGCCCCGCCCGAACATGCGCACGTCATAGGCCACGTTCGAAGCGCGCGCGAACGGACCGACCATGGAAAGCTCGATAGCCTTCTCGCGCGATATGGTTCCCACATCCACCGTGCGATTCTTGATGGACATATCGGTGAGCAGCGTCTTCATGATGGTCTCGTACTCGCCCTTGATGCCATCGAGCACCTCGCCGATCCAACGCAGCGTGTCGGCGTCCATGTCGCGCACCACGCCTCCCACCGACACCACCGATAGGATCACGCG
>CASTMW010000030.1 GCA_949450265.1 uncultured Eggerthellaceae bacterium
TGCGCTCGATATGAGGTATCATCAAAAGCCCTTCTGCAAGGGCTTTTTTTGTGAGGTGATCCACCATCTTCATCGATAAGGTGCATATCAACGTGAAGGCTGGCGCGGGTGGCGCTGGCTGCATGTCGTTCCGTCGCGAGGCCCACGTTCCTAAGGGAGGACCCGATGGGGGCGATGGCGGCAGCGGTGGTAGCGTGGTGCTCGAAGCGGATGCCGCTGTCTCCACGCTGATCGACTATCGCTTCAAGCATCACTTCAAGGCGCAGCGTGGGGTCCATGGCAAGGGAAGCCGCATGCACGGCGCTAATGGCGAGGACGTCGTGCTGAAGGTCCCGGTAGGCACCGTGGTGCGGGCGTATGATGACGATACCGGTCAGGCAGGCGAGATGCTGGCCGATCTGGTCTGCGACGGGCAGCGGTTCGTGGTGGCGCGCGGGGGTCGGGGCGGGCGCGGCAACACCCACTTCGTGACCTCAACCCGTCGAGCTCCCGCCTTCGCCGAGCTGGGCGAGCCGGGAGATGAGCTGTCGGTGGAGCTTGAGATGAAGCTGTTGGCCGATGCGGCATTGGTCGGCGTTCCCAGCGCGGGCAAGTCGTCGATGATCTCACGCATGAGCGCAGCGAAGCCCAAGATCGCCGACTACCCGTTCACCACGCTGGTACCCAATCTGGGCGTTGCGACCAGCGGCGATGACAGCTTCGTCATCGCCGATGTGCCCGGTCTGATCGAAGGCGCCCATGAGGGGCGCGGGCTGGGCCACGAATTTTTGCGGCACATCGAGCGCACAGCTCTGATCGTGCATGTGGTGGACATGACGGGCGGCTACGAGGGCCGCGATCCTCTAGAGGACTATCGCATCATCAATGAAGAGCTGAAGCGCTATGCCGCCGAGCTGGATGCGCGGCCGCGCATCGTGGTGGCCAACAAGATGGACGCGGTGGCGCAAGACGAGGCGATGCAAGAGAGCGTGCGACGCCTTGAAGAGCAGGTGCGCGCCGATTCCATCGCGGCGGCGGAAGGCGATGAGTTCGCGCCGAGCCCCATCGATCCGAAGCTCTATCATGTGAGCGCTCTGACGGGGCAGGGGGTCGATGCGCTCAAGGCGGCCATCGCCACCAAGGTGCGGCATCTGCGCGAAGCGGCCCGTTTAGAGGCCTCCGATGCGGAATCCTTTGAGAAGGTATGGGAGCTGCGGCGCCAGTCGCGCGAGGATGCGTTCACGGTCCAGCGTGAAGAGGATGCTTTCGTGGTGCGCGGCAAGCGCATCGAGCGCATGGTGCTCCAGACCGATCAGGACAACGAAGAGGCTGTCACGTTCTTGCAGCACCGGTTCCGTCGCATAGGATTGGATGATGCGCTCCGCGAGGCGGGTGCGCGCGATGGCGATGAGGTGGTCATCGCGGGGCTGAGCTTCGAATACGAATCTGGCATGGCCGATGACGATATCTATGCAGAATTGGACCTGTGAGCCATGGAGAAGAGCATGAGAGCGAAGCGGCTGGTGGTGAAGATCGGCCCGTCGACTTTGACGAGCGCCGAGAACGCCATCGATCGCGCTCGCATCACCGACCTTGCGCAGCAGGTTGCTACGCTAGTGAAAGAAGGGTGGCAGGTTGCCATCGTCACCTCGGCTGCTATCGCGGCAGGGCTCGGTGCGCTGTCCATCGAGCGACGCCCGGCCGACATGGCAACGTTGCAGGCGGCCGCATCGGTCGGGCAATGCGAGCTGACGGGGGTCTATGCGGAAGAGTTCGCAGCACATGGCCTGTTGACCTCGTTGGTACTCCTAACGCGCCGCGACACAGCGGAGCGCAGCGCGTATTTGAACGCGCGTGCCACGCTTGATCGGCTGCTCGATTTGGGTGTGGTGCCCATCATCAACGAGAACGACACCGTTTCGGTCGAACAGATCCGCTTCGGGGACAACGATACGCTCGCAGCGCTGGTGGCGGTGCTGGTGGGGGCCGATCAGTTGCTGATCCTCTCCGACATCGACGGGCTCTACGATGCCGATCCGCGCACATGCTCGCAGGCGCGCCGCATCGAAGAGGTGCAGCGCATCGACCAGCAGTTGCTGGATGGCTGCGGTGGTGCGGGCAGCGTGGCTGGCTCGGGCGGCATGGTGACCAAGGTGGCCGCCGCACGCGTGATGATGAGCGCGGGCATCCCCATGGTGATCGCGTTCGGCAAGAAGAGCGACGTGGTGGTCCGCTCGGCGAGAGGGGAGAGCGTGGGTACGCGCTTCGTTCCGCCGCCCCATCATCACGAGATCACTCCGCGCAAGCTATGGATCGCGCTAGGGGATGCCAGCCATGGTGCTCTCATCGTTGACGACGGCGCCAAGCGCGCGTTGGTGGCAGGCGGAAGCTCGCTGCTTCCGGTCGGTGTCGTTGGCGTGGAAGGTCGTTTCGACGAAGGCGATATCGTCGATGTGCGCGATGGTGAGGGCGTTCTCTTCGCGCGCGGCCGCGTGAGTGCCAGCCGTGATGCGGTGGAGCTCTCGAAAGGATGCTCGAGCGAAGAGCTGGCTGCGAACAGCTTGCTCGCGGCGGTGGCGGAAAAGCCGGTTATCCATCGGGATGATCTGGTGGTGTTCGAATAGGAGATGGGCATGTCTTCGACCGTAGAACATGATGTGGGGCTTTTGGCGAAGCGCGCGGCAGCAGCAGCCGCACCCCTTGCGCGTTGTAGTGCCCAGCTTCGCGATGATGCCTTGACTGCGATGGCGCAGGCCCTGCGAGAGAACGCGGCCGCTATCGTGGAGGCGAACGAGGGCGACATGGATGCTGCTCGGCATGCGGGCACCGATGAGGCGCTCTTGGATCGCTTGATGCTGGATACGGCGCGCGTGGATGCCATGGCGGCTGCTCTGGACGACCTTCGCGTGTTGAGCGATCCGCTCGGGCGGGTGCTCGAAGCGCGCACCCTGTACAACGGCATGGACCTGACGCGCATCAGCGTTCCTCTCGGCGTTGTGGGCATCATCTATGAGGCGCGGCCGAATGTGACTGCGGATGCGGCAGGCATCTGTATCAAGTCGGGCAACGCTTGCATCCTGCGCGGCGGCAGCTTGGCTGCCCGCTCAAACGAGGTCATCGCGGATGTGCTCGCGCAGGCCGCCTGCGCCGCAGGCTTGCCGGATGGATGTATCTGTGCCATCACCACGACCGACCGCAGTGCGACCGATGCTCTGATGCAGTTGCACGGGCTGGTCGATGTTATCATCCCGCGCGGTGGTGCGGGTCTGATCCGCCATTGCGTGGAGCATTCGCGCGTGCCGGTTATCGAGACCGGAACGGGCAACTGCCATGTGTACCTGCACGCCAGCGCGGATGCTTCCATGGCCCACGATATCGTCATGAATGCGAAATGCCGCCGCTATGGGGTGTGCAATGCGGCCGAGGGCTTGGTGGTGGATAACACGTTCGACCCGGAAGCGCTCGGGCGCATCATAGGTGACCTGGTCGCGCATGGCGTGACGGTCCATGGCGATGAGCGCATCTGCGTGATTGCACGGCAGGCGGGCGTAACAGCGGGTGTGGATGGTGCGCAGGTGGTTCAGGCCACCGATGCTGATTGGGGCACGGAATACCTGGGACCCGAGATATCAGCGAAGATGATCGATGGCGGGGTTGATGAGGCGATCGATCATATCAACCGATATGGCACCGGACATTCCGAGGCGATCGTCGCTTCGGATGAGGAGGTCATCGAGGCGTTCCTTGCGGGTGTGGATGCCGCAGCGGTCTACGCGAACGCTTCCACCGCGTTCACCGATGGCGGTCAGTTCGGCATGGGGGCCGAGATCGGCATCTCCACCCAGAAGCTTCATGCGCGGGGTCCCTTCGCGTTGGATGCGCTCACTTCCTACAAGTACGTGCTGCGCGGCAATGGCCAGGTGCGTGCTTGAATGGAGCGTTCTTGGGAGGCGAACAAGAACGCTGATGATGAGCTGCTTGGTGACGCGGTGCGCGAAGCGGTGGTGAGCTTTCGCTTCGACGCGTTGGGTGCGGATGGCGCCCCGGTGCGCTTGGGGATCATGGGGGGCACCTTCGACCCCATCCATATGGGGCATCTGGCCTGTGCGGAGATGGCGCGGGATGCCTGCGGGCTTGATGCGGTGGTGTTCATGGTGGCGGCCAATCCCTCTCTTAAGCAGCAGCGTACCTTGGCGAGTGTCGCGGAAAGGTTCGCCATGTGCGCCTTGGCCATCGCCGATGATCCGCGGTTCGATCTGAGCGCTCTCGAGGCCCGTCGAGGCGGCATCACCTACACCAGCGATACGATGTGCATCGTGCGCGACCATTATCCGGACAACGTTGAGCTCTCGTTCATCATTGGGGCCGACTCCCTGGCAACGTTGCGCCAGTGGCACGATGCCGATCTGCTCAAGCGCATGGTGCGGTTCATCTGTGTGTCGCGGCCAGGCGCTTTCGACGAGCCTGAGCTGTTGCGCGCCTGTCGCGATGAGGGATTTCGCTTGGACCATGTCAGCGCGCCGCTCCTTGATATCTCATCGAGCGAGATACGGCAGCGTGTAGGAGAGGGGCGCACCATCCGCTACCTCGTTCCGCGCGCAGTGAGTGACTACATAGAGGAGAAGGGCTTATATGGCATCACAGGATGATCGCATGGATGACGCGCTCAGCGAGGAATTCTACCAGGCTCGTGCGGAAGAGGTGGCGTCTCGTGTGAGCCCCAAGCGCTTCGAGCATATCGAAGGGGTCGCGCGCACGGCAGAGCTGCTCGCGCGCACCTATGGCGCCGATCTGGCACGGGCACGCTTGGCGGGCGTCCTTCACGATTGGGACAAGGGTTACGATGATGAGACCATCCGCGAGCGGGCTTGCGCATTGGGAGTGGATGCGTTCGTGGGCGCGTGGGTGATGGACCATCTGCCCGCGGTGCTGCATGGGCCCACGGCCGCAGAGGCGCTTGCGCGTGCATTCCCGCAGATACCTGACGACGTCATCGAAGCGATCCGCTGGCACACCACGGCGCGCATCGACATGACCGATCTGGATAAGATCGTCTACATCGCGGATGCCCTGGAACCGTCGCGACGCTTCGCCGAGGCAGACGAGCTGCGCGCAGGCATCGGCGTGCTGTCCCTCGATGAGCTGTATCATAGAGTCTACCGGCTTTGGACGCTGCTGCTGATCGAGCGCGATCGGCCGCTGCATCCGGATACCATCCAGATATGGAACGCGATGGTGGCGAAGGAGTCGGATGCGAAGAAGGAGAAGAGCGCATGACAGAGGTAATGCCGATCGACAGCCGACAGGTGGCCATCTGTGCTGCCCAGGCGGCAGATTCCAAGAAGGCCACCGATATCGTGGTGCAACAGGTGGGTGACCTCATCGGCGTGACCGATTACTTCGTCATCGTCACCGCGCGCAACAAGGCCCAGATGGACGCCATTCTGGATGCGGTGGAGGATGACCTGCGCACGGACTGCGGCACGCGCCCGGTGCACCGTGAGGTCTCCCAAGACGGCACGTGGAGCCTCCTTGATTACGGGAACGTGGTGGTGCATACGTTCTTGCCCGATCCGCGCGAATACTATCGGCTCGAAGCGCTCTGGAACGATGCGCCGGTGATCGACCTGGCATCCGAGGCTGGTCTGGATGATGTGGAGTACACCGACCGCATCCGGAATCTGCTCGATGGGGCCAGACGCGTTGTCCAGACCGGTCAATCTTAAGGAGCCGATCCGGACAAGAGGGCCGCTCACGCGTTGGACGGATCGGATACCCAGGATGATCCCGCACGCATCCAACGTGCTCTGAGGGAGGATGGGGTGGTTCCCCTAGCCGGGATCACCTGCCGATTCGGAGAGTTCCATGGCGACTTTCATGGAGTCGTGCCGGTGCAAGGGCGCGCGGCCGCAGGGCATCGTGGGCCATACGTTCTCGTCGCGTCCAGATCTGGTGGGAAGGATGCTGCATGACAGGCATGTCGCGCGGTTCATCGTCGCTCCACCTGGATACGGCAAGAGCACCATCGCATTCGAGTATGCCAATATCATGTTCGGGTTCAAGCGCGTCCTTTGGATACGATGCGCCTCACCCTGCTTCCTTCGCGATCTTGATGCGGGGGTCCTTTTGCCTTCGCTTGTCGAAGCTGTCCCAGATGCTGATCTTGTCGTCTGCGATGACGTACCCGTGCTCGATGATGAGCGTGCGGCAGCCTTCGATGCGTTCGTGGATGGCCTGCTCGGGCGTGGATGCGAGGCCATCGTCACCTGCACGCCTGCTGCCGACACCTTCTCGCATCTTCAGCGCGATCGGATGCTGCTCGATGGGTCGGACCTTCTGCTCACCGATGATGAGCTCAGTATCGCTTTGGCAACAGGGACCTTAGATGGTTCCGCTGCACGCGACCTGCCTTCCTGCGAGCGAGCGGCCTGCCTTGTTTGGCACGGGGACGGGATGCGGATGCTCGTGCGCGGCGCAGCTGCCGAAGAGGTGCCCTCGGAGGTAGCGCTGTCCATGGTGGCGCTGCTCATGCTCGGTGGTGGTACCGCAGATGACCTGGCAGCGATCCTGAGCGCCGAACGCGCGGCCGAGGTCTGGGAGTTCCTTGCCGATGATTATCCGTACCTTGGTATGGATCGGCGCACGGGAATCTATGCGCCCATGCAGTGCAGCATTGCGTTGCTGGCCGCTGCCTTCTCGCAAAAGCTGGAGGACCTGGCAGCAGCTTCCCTGCATGCCGAGCGCGGTGCGTTTCTGGAGTGCATTGCCGACCTGCTGCTGCAACGCGGATGCGACGAGCGCGCTGCCGAGATCATGGCGCAGTTCGCTCCGAAGCAGACCGCATGCGCATGGCTGGCCCGTTCATGCCGACGTTTGATAGCGGCGGGCCATCCGTTGGCCGTCAGCACCCTTCACGAGAGCGTACGACGGCGCGCGAGCGGATTCACCGATCAGCTCTCCTTGTGCCGCTGTTGGTCGGCGATGCTGCTCGATGATGCGGATACCTTGGAGCTGTTCGCCAATCGCGTCGCGCGAGCTGGCAGCGCCGATGCGCGCCAACGGCTGATGGCGCTCTCCTTCCTGATCATGCACGGGGCGCAGGGTGCGCGTGAACGTGTGGCAGCCAAGCTGGCCCATGCGCTCAAAGGCGACGATGGCGCTGCAGCGCAGATATGCGGATCGGATCCTTTGTGCGGCGATGCTCTCGTGTTCGCGCGCGTGTGTGCGGCGGCAGCGCATGGCATCTTCGATGGTGTGGCCGCATGGATGCAGCTGCGCGAAGAGCACGCTGACGGGGCTGTGCGCGAGGCGCTCCTGTTCTGCGCGGCCTGGCTCTTCGAGCGCCTTGTGGAAGAGGACGAAGAACAACAGGCGCGGCCCTCTGCCGCAGCTGAGCTGGCTGCCGCACGCGATGACCTTGCCGCTATGGCGACATTCTGCCGCGACGAGGCTCGCGGTACTCATCAAGACGATGCGCCTGACTGGTTCGCGCTCAATGCTGCTCTGCACGCCAGCGCGGCGTGCGATCGGTGGGTAGCGCTGACATGTGTCGACATCGACGAGGATACGCGGATGCGCGCGCATCAGATGGACCTGATCGTGCGCGAGCAGATCGAACGATGCGAGGCGTTGGCCCGCCGCGCCCGCGCCTCGGCCGCATCGAGTGCGACGCGTTCGCGTGGGCATGCGCATCCTGCACGATCCTCCAAGAGCGCAGCGGCTTCGACGGCCACTCCGATTCTCACCGTCAACCTCTTCGGCGGCATGGAGGTGCGCATCGGCGGAGAGCTGGTGGAACCGCGCTTCTTGCGGCGCATGAAGGTGAAGACGCTGCTGGCATTGCTGGTGATCCATCGCGGTCGCGAGATGAGCCGTGACAGCTTGGCGGCTATGCTCTGGCCGGAGAGCACTGAAAGCTCGTATCGCAACAACTTCTACTCCGTCTGGTCGCAGCTGAAGCGCTCCCTTCAGGTGCAGGGCAGCTGTCCGTACCTGATCCGCACCCAAACTGGCTGCAGCTTGGATCCGCGTCTGGTGGTCAGCGACGTGCATGAGTACGAAGCCATCTGCCGCGCTCTGCTGTTCGGGACGGATGCAGCTAGCGACTGGGAGCGACTGTATTCGCTCGTGAGCACCGAATATGCGGGCAGGCTGATGCCATGCGAACAGGAGAACGAGACCATCTTGTCGCTGCGAGACCATTACCACGCTCAGCTGATCGATGGCCTCATCGCCACCACCAATCGTCTGGTGGGCTTAGGGGAGCCGCGCGGTGCCGTATGGTTCGCGCGTGAGGCGTTGCGCAGGGAAGCGGGGCGCGAGGACGTCTATATCGCTTTGATGGAGGCCCAGATTGCCGCCGATCAGCGCTCCGCGGCGCTTGAGACCTACTTCGAATGCCGCCGCTTCCTCAATGAGCAGCTCGGCATCGACCCGTCCAAGCGGTTGGTTGGCTTGTACCGCTCCATCATCGAAGAGGAAGAGATCCTCGTCTAGGTTGTCGTTGCCCGAGGATAACCTGTGAATTCAAGCACTTCTGTTCGCAGGTGTATTAGAATCGTTGCGAGACACGATGAGGGGTGCGCTTGCGCGCTCCGAAGGAAGAGAAAGCAAACGAACGACATGGGATTACTCTCCAAGCTCTTTTCGGCCGGCGAAGGGAAGCAGCTCAAGAAATATCAGAGCAAGGTCGACCAGATCAATGCGCTCGAACCGCAGATGCAGGCTATGAGCGATGAAGAGCTCGCTGGCATCACCGAGCGCTTCCGCGAGCGCTATGCCGCAGGCGAGACACTCGACGACTTGTTGCCAGAAGCGTTCGCGGCGGTCCGCGAAGCCAGCGTGCGCACCATCGGCTTGCGGCATTTCGACGTGCAGCTGATCGGTGGCATGGCCTTGAACGCTGGCGAGATCGCCGAGATGAAGACGGGCGAAGGCAAGACGCTCGTCTCCACGTTGGCGGGCTACCTCAACGCCATTCCCGGGCATAACGTGCACATCGTCACGGTGAACGATTACTTGGCGCGCCGCGACTCACAATGGATGGGCCGGATATACCAATTCCTCGGCATGAAGGTGGGCCTCATCCAGAATGGCATGCGCCCCGAAGCGAAGATCCCCGCATATCAGGCCGATGTGACCTATGGCACCAACTCGGAGTTCGGTTTCGATTACCTGCGTGACAACATGGTGTCGAAGGCGGATATGCGCGTGCAGCGCGGACACCATTTCGCGGTGGTCGACGAGGTGGACTCCATCCTGATCGATGAGGCGCGCACGCCGCTCATCATCTCAGGTGCGGGCACGCAGGCCGCCGAGACCTACAAGCGCTTCGCCGCTGTCATGCCTTCGCTGGTGGAAGGTGAGGACTTCGACATGGACGAGGCCAAGCGCACCATCAACGCCACCGAGGTGGGCTTGGAGAAGATCGAGAGCATGCTGGGCGTGGAGGACATCTATGCCGACCCGTCCGGTCAGCTTGCCAACCATCTGCAGCAGGCGTTGAAGGCGCAGTTCCTCTTCCATCGCGATGTGGACTATGTCGTGATGGACGGTGAAGTGAAGATCGTGGACGAGTTCACCGGGCGCATCATGGAGGGCAGGCGCTATTCCGAGGGCCTGCATCAGGCACTTGAGGCCAAGGAGCGCGTGAAGGTGCTCGACGAGAATCAGACGCTGGCCACCATCACGTTGCAGAACTACTTCCGCCTCTACAACAAGCTCTCGGGCATGACGGGCACCGCCATGACCGAAGATGCGGAGTTCCGCCAGATATACAAGCTGCCGGTCTTCGCCATCCCGCCCAACCGCCCAGTTGCGCGCGATGACCTGAACGATCTGGTCTATCGCACCATCGACGCGAAGTTCAACGCGGTCGCCAACGATATCCAGGCGCGCAACGCCATCGGCCAGCCCGTGCTGGTGGGCACGGTGTCGGTGGAGAGCAGCGAGCGCTTGAGCCGCTTGCTCGACAAGCGCGGCATCCCGCATGAAACGCTGAACGCGAAGAACCACGAGCGCGAGGCGCATATCGTCGCGCAAGCCGGTCGCGTGGGTGCGGTCACCATCGCCACCAACATGGCTGGCCGTGGTACCGACATCTTGCTCGGCGGCAATCCTGACGTGCTGGCAGACGACATCCTGCGCGATCGCGGGTTCGATCCGGATGCAGCCGAGCTCACCGAAGAAGGCACACCGAACGAGTTGTTCGCCCCCGATGCCGAGCGCGAGCGAGCGCTGGCCGAGGCGCAGGCCATCTGCGATCAGGAGCAGCAGATCGTGAAGGCTGCGGGCGGTCTTTGCGTCATCGGCACCGAACGGCATGAATCCCGTCGTATCGACAACCAGCTGCGCGGTCGTGCTGGCCGTCAGGGTGATCCGGGCGTCACGCAGTTCTACCTTTCGCTAGAAGATGACCTCATGCGCCTGTTTGGCGGTAGCCGCATGGATTCCATCTCGGCCATGATGCAGAAGACCGGCATGGAGGATGACATGCCCATCCAGGCCGGCATGGTCTCGAAGTCCATCGAGAGCGCGCAGCGCCAGGTGGAGAGCATGCACTTTGCAGCTCGTAAGAGCGTGCTCGAATACGACGATGTGATGAACCTCCAGCGTCAGGCCATCTATGAAGAGCGCAATGCCATCCTGGATGGCAAGTCCATCGCCGAGCGCATCCCCGATATCATCAGCGACTCCGTTGCGGCGGAGGTGGCAGAGACGCTGCCTGATGGCACGGCCAGCGACGATTGGGACACCAAGGCGCTGGATCTGTGGGCGGCCAACATGTCGGGACGTCCCGACTTCAAGGTCGAAGAAATCGATCACGATGACGATCCGGCCGCGGTGGAAGAGGCCCTGGTGGCGTATCTGACGGGCATCTACCAGGAGAAGGCGGGTGTGCTCGGTCCGGTCATGGACGACCTGGCAAGCCAGATCATGCTGCGCATCATGGATACACGCTGGATGGCGCACCTTCAAGAGATGGATTACCTGCGTACGGGCATCGGTCTGCGCGCCATCGGCCAGCGCGATCCACTGGTCGAATACAAGAACGAAGCGTACAGCGCGTTCGAGGCCATGACCGCTTCCATGTACGATGACTACCTGCGCACGCTGCTCAGGTTGGAGATTGCAGTGAAGATAGAGCCGATCGAGCAGCCTGTTCATGACGAGAAGGAGCTGAGCTACTCTTCGCCGGAGGCTGCACTGGAATCGTCGGGCACCGTGCATGCGCGTGCCCAGGCCCAGGCGGCAGCCCAAGGGAGCACTCCGGCGCCGCCAAAGCCCACCCAGGGCAAGCCGCAGACCTACGAGAAGGACAAGGACGATCCCTTCGCCAACGTTGGGCGCAACGATCCGTGCCCGTGCGGGTCGGGTTTGAAGTACAAGAAGTGCCACGGAGCATGATGATCGACGCCAAGCAGCTAGAAGCGCTCTCGCAGCGGGTCGATGATGCCCGGTCGTTCTTGCATGTCGATTCGTTGGAAGAGGAGCTGACCGCGCTCGAAGCCAGCATGGCAGACGCGTCGTTTTGGGATGATGCCGAGAAAGCACAGGGCATCTCGAAGCGCGCAGCTGCTGTTAAGGACACCCTAGCGGCCTTTCAGGCGGCTGTGGGCAAGCTCGACGATATGCGGGCCGCGCTGGAGCTGGCGGCCGAGGACGAGGCGTTCGCTGCCGAAGCCGACGCAGCCGCGGCAGAGCTTGCCACCATGCTCGACGGATTGGAAGTGGAATCGTGGTTCTCGGGTCGGTTCGATTCGGGTGATGCCATCCTTTCTGTCAATCCCGGGTCTGGCGGTCTTGAAGCGCAGGACTGGACAGAGATGCTCTACCGCATGTACACGCGCTACGCGGAGCATCGCGGCTGGAAGGTCACCGTGCTGGACCTGGTGCCCGGGGAAGGCATCGGGCTTGATAAGGCCACCATCCAGATCGAAGGCAAGAACGCCTATGGCATGCTGCGCAGCGAATCGGGCGTGCATCGCCTTGTGCGCATCTCGCCCACCGACGCGAAGAAGCGCCGCCATACTACCTTCGCTGGTATCGAGGTGATGCCGGTCATCGCCGATGACCTTGAGGTGGACCTGAACCCGGCAGATGTGCGCGTGGACGTGTACCGCTCCAGCGGTCCGGGCGGGCAATGCGTGAACACCACCGATTCGGCGGTGCGCCTGACGCATGTGCCCACGGGCATCGTTGTCACGTGTCAGAACGAGAAGAGCCAGCTTCAGAACAAGGAAGCGGCCTTCCGCGTGCTGCGCGCGAAGCTCTACGAGCTGGAAGAGCAGAAGCGCCAGGCCGAGATAGACGAGTTGCGCGGCGATCGCATGGATAATTCTTTCGGCAGCCAGATACGCAACTACGTGCTCTATCCGTATCAGCTGGTGAAGGACGCGCGCACCGACATCGAAACTGGCAATGTGGATGCGGTCCTCGATGGCGATCTGGATGACTTCGTCATCGGGTATCACAAGTGGTTGGCGGCATCGGCTTCCTAGATGCCCGAGGTGCCCTTTTCTTCTGCTATCATTAGACTATGTCCTCTATCCATTGAAGGAGAGGCCCTATGCTCTTCGAGAACATCTCCATCCTGGATGCAGACCTGAACGTTCGTGAGAACGTCTTTGTCGGCATCGAAGGCTCCACGATCGCATATGTGGGTGACGCAGCTCCCGCTGATGCGGCTCGCTTCGGGCGGCGCATCGACGGCCGCGGCAAGCTGGCCATGCCTGCGCTCTACAATGCCCATGCGCATGCGCCCATGACGCTCTTGCGCGGTTTCGCCGAGAACCTTCCGCTTGATCGGTGGCTCAACGAGAAGTGCTGGCCCTTCGAGGCCAAGATGACGCCCGAGGACAATTACTGGGCAACGCTGCTCGCCTGTGCTGAGATGGCTCGGTATGGGGTCGTGTCATTCAGTGACATGTACTATGCGACGCCTGAACGTGCGCGAGCGGTTACCGAGGCGGGCATGAAGGCGAATCTATGCGAAGGGTTGATTGCGTTCGAGCCGAAGCCGTATGCCGACTATCCCATCGCAGCCCAGAACGAGGAATATGTGCGCACGCTCCACGGTTCTGCCGACGGGCGCATCCTCATCGACTACAACATCCATGCTGAGTACACCTCCAACGAGGCCGTCTGCCGCGACATCGTGGCGCTCTTGCGCGACAATGGCCTGCGCCTCCATCTTCATCTCAGCGAAACGGAGAAAGAGGTCGCCGAATGCCGCGAGCGGCATGGAGGCCTGTCGCCGGTAGAGTATTTCGATAAGATAGGGGCCTTCGATGTGCCCTGCACCGCTGCCCATTGCGTATGGCTCTCAGATGATGACATGGACATTCTTCAGCGGAAGGGTGTGTTTATCGCCAATAATCCGGTATCGAACATGAAGCTCGGCAGTGGCTTCGCGCGCATCCCTGAGATGCTCGATCGGGGCATGGCCGTGTGTGTGGGCTCGGATGGCATGGCGTCGAACAACAACCACAACCTGTTCGGCGACCTGTACGTGATGGGCTTGATCTACAAGGGGTATGCGCTCGATCCGGCGGTGGTCGATCCGCGGCAGATCATCGTAGCTGCCACGCGCACGGGCGCTCTGTCGCAGGGCAGAGAGGATTGCGGCGTGCTCGCAGAGGGCTTCAAGGCTGATATCTGCGTGCTGGACATCACGGGACCGCAGTGGTGTCCCATGACGCAGCCGCTCTACAACGCGGTGTTCGCCGGGAATGGCAGCGATGTCGAGCTGACGCTCTGCGATGGGCAGGTGGTTTACGAGCGGGGCGCGTGGCCCGGCATCGACATCGACCGGGTTCGGGCAGAGGTGCAGGCCCGCTCGCAGAGGATCATCTCCGAGCTTTAGGCATCAAGGCTTGAACGGCCGCCTTCGACCATGCGCTGCACTTTCTCGCGCAGCTCGCCGCGCGATGCCGTGTCGGTCTTCTTGAAGATGACGCTCAGATGATGCTTCACCATGCTCTCCGACAGCGCGCACGCTTTCGCTATGTTCGGCGTGCTCTCACCGCTCACGGCCGCGATGGCGATGCGCTTCTCTATGTCCGTGAGGCCGAAGGAATCCAGCGCGATGTTCTGGAGCTGATGGTAGAGTGCGACGATCTGCTGCGCATTGGCCGTGCGCAGCGTGCGTTCCAGCTGCTCGAGCTTCGCAAGCTGCTCCTTGAGCGATGCTTCGCGTGCTGCGGCCGCGGTCTCCGCGGCGCTCCTTTTCGGGTCGGCGGATAAGGGGTCAGGCGTCGAAGCGTGATCCGACTTGGGAAGCCGAGCATCGCGGGCCACGATCGCGAAGCCGATCACGACGCATGCGGCGACGGTAACCAGGAATGCTGTGGAACCCAGGTCATGATGTATCCGAAGAAGAGCCTCGGGAGGCTGTTCGGTCGATGGGCAGTGAAAACGGTCAAGCATAATAGAGCACGTTCACCTTCCTACGAGTCGGGATATTCTGTTGGAAGATGCACCATCCATTCAGCTGAGCGCTCGCTCGTGGCGATCGCATGGCAGCAAGCATACAACATATGACATGGTCAGCCGCCTTGTTTCCTGTGTGCGGCGGGATGTTCTCTTCTAAACTCGCGCCTCTTCAGCCCAAAAGGATGGCGAGCAAATCTTGCGGTGCGCTCATGTACCGATGTCCGTATGGGGTACACTGGAATCATAGGGATCCTGGGTGCGGGAAGCACCGCAGCCGCGTTGGTGGGCGCGCTTTCCGTTCATGGAAGATGGAGGAAGAAATGGCAGCTCCCGCTACAGAGCATGTTCGCAACATCGTGCTCGTCGGCCAAGACGGCGCCGGCAAGACCTCTCTGGCCGAGGCCATGTTGTA
>CASTMW010000031.1 GCA_949450265.1 uncultured Eggerthellaceae bacterium
CAGCGCTTCGTCAATATCCTCAATGTCGAATATCATCTGCCCGAAACGCGCGACAAGCTCTGGGAGCAACTGTTCATCGATCATATTGACGAACTGGACATGGTCATCAAGCCCTATCCTGCCGGGATGATAAACGAATTCGATTCGCTTGATGAACTACGGCGCTTTGATTCCTCATTCCTTGAAAATGTCGATTCGGAGATATTCACCAATATCGAGGCCGTGCTCGATTGCGACCGAGCGCAGATCGAGGACATCTACCCTCTCAAGCAAGGCATTACGAACCTCTCCTGCCATTTCAAGGTAGGCGATGCGGAATACGTTTACCGGCACCCCGGCGTGGGAACCGATGCGCTAGTGGATCGCAGCAGCGAGGCCGCTGCGCAGGAGATCGCACGACAGCTCGGGTTGGATAGCACGTTCATCTTCGAGAATCCGGATCGCGGGTGGAAGATATCGCGGTTCTTGCCTGGCTGCACCGCCCCGACCATCACCGACGACGAGCATCTTCGCACCATGATGCAGCTTGCCCGCCAGTTGCATGACAGCGGTGCCCAGATCGAAGCGACGTTCGACTTCTATGAGAAGAGCCGCTATTACGAAGAGCTGCTCGGCGGGCGCGACACGCTGGACATTGCTGGTTACGAAGAGGTCGCGCGCAAGATCGACCGGCTGCATGCCTATGTCACCGAGGACGATACGCATCGCTGCCTTTCCCACAATGATTTTTGGCCCATGAACATCCTTCTTGACGAAGCTGGCACCATGCACCTGATCGACTGGGAATACGCAGGCATGGCCGATTACGCAAGCGATTACGGCACGTTCATCGTAGAGACCCAGGCAGATGAGCGAACGGCTCGCCGTGCGCTCGCATTCTACTTCGGGCGCGAGCCAAGCCCAGAGGAAGTACGACACAATTTCGCCTTCGTGGCATTTGCCGGATGGTGCTGGTATGTCTGGTCGCTTTACAAGGAATCTCAAGGCGAGATGGTGGGCGAATGGCTGCACATCTACTACCGCTATGGAAAAGACTACCTGGACCGCGCGCTAAGCATGTACGAAAGTGCATAGTCGAGATGTCGCAAGAACGAAGACACCTCATCGACCGAACAGGGGAACTCTCATGAAGTATGGTCTTACAAGTGGCATCCTATGGGGATTGGATACGATCATCCTGGGGATCGGACTGGCCATGGCACCATTCATCGGCACCGTGGAAGCGCTTGCGCTGGCAGCCATCGTGGGTTCAGCCCTGCACGATGTCTTCTGCGCGATATGGCTGTTCCTTTATATGCTAGTCCGCGGACGACTGAAGGACACGGCCGTCGCACTTAAAACACGAAGCGGCAAGGTAGTCATGCTTGGCGCGCTGCTGGGCGGCCCGGTAGGCATGACCGGTTACGTCATTGCCATCAACAACATAGGTGCGGGCTATACGGCCATCATCTCGTCGTTCTATCCAGCGTTCGGAACCGTGCTCGCCGTGCTCCTGCTCAAAGAGAAGATGTCGTTCAAGCAAGTCATCGCGCTCATCGTGGCATTGGGCGGCATCATCGCCATGGGATACCTCACCTCCGATACCACTGTTACCGGAGACCCTATCATCGGGCTGCTGGGCGCATGCGCCGCCGTCGTCGGGTGGGGGTCGGAAGCTGTCATTTGCGCGTGGGGCATGCGAGATGACAATGTGGACAACGAAACTGCGCTCCAGATCCGTGAGACCACCTCGGCGCTCGTGTATTGCATCGTCGTGCTACCGATGTTCGGCGCCTGGACATTCACCCTCTCCGCTGTTCCCTCTTTAGCGACCGGCGTGGTAGCACTTGCAGCCCTAGCAGGCACGACATCTTATCTGTTCTACTACAAGGGCATTTCTGTAATCGGAGCAGCAAAGGGCATGGCGTTGAACATCTCCTATTCCGCCTGGGCTGTGCTGTTCGGCCTGATCCTCTTGGGCACCATACCTAGCGCCATTGAGATCATATGTTGTATTGCCATCCTGTGCGGCACCATCCTTGCCGCCAGCGATTGGAAGGAGTTGTTCGGTCGCCGCACCCACGCCTAGAGAACGGCCTATCTCCATTGTCTGCCAAAAACCCCGTTGACACGGGCAACTTATTCATTTATCTTCTAAAAGTTGCTTTCAAAAGCCCCGTAAAGCGGCAGAAGCGCAGGCATGGTGCGGGTGTCCAGACCCAAGCGGTGCCGTCGGCGTAGGAACCCGACACGCGACGAAGCTGCACTTTTGAAACCACGCACGTTCGGCGGTCCCACAAGGGTGCTTCAACCGCTGAACACAGTAGCAAAGGAATGCTTGATGAAAACGTATCATGCAAAGCCCGGCGAGGTGGAACGCGAGTGGGTGCTGATCGACGCTGAGGACCAGGTCCTGGGGCGCGTGGCATCGCTGGCGGCCAACATCCTGCGCGGCAAGACGAAACCGCAGTACACGCCCCACGTGGACGTGGGAGACTTCGTGGTCATCGTCAACGCCGACAAGATCCGCGTGACGGGCAACAAGACTGCGGACAAGACCTACTATCATCACACCGGACATCCGGGCGGCCTGAAGTCGGAAACGTTCGCAGAAGCCATGGAAAAGCATCCGGAACGCGTCATCCAGCACGCCGTGAAGGGCATGCTGCCGAAGACGACGCTCGGCCGCGCCCAGGGCAAGAAGCTCAAGGTGTACGTTGGCCCTGACCATCCGCATGCAGCGCAGAACCCGCGCAAGATAGAACTGGAGGGTTAAACCATGGCAGAAGCTAAGACAGAAGCCCTGTATTACGGCACCGGCCGTCGCAAGAACGCCATCGCGCGCGTGCGCCTGGTTCCTGGCACCGGCAAGGTCACGGTGAACGGTCGCGAAGGCGATGCGTACTTCACCCGTGCTGGCCTGCTGAGCTATGCGACCATGCCGTTCAAGGTGACCGACACCCAGGGCCACTTCGACGTGATCGCCCGCATCAACGGCGGCGGCATCTCGGGTCAGGCTGGCGCGCTGCGCCTCGGCATCGCCCGCGCCCTGCTGGAAGCTGGCGACTACCGCGCCGAACTGAAGAAGGCTGGCTACCTGACGCGCGACCCCCGTATGGTGGAGCGCAAGAAGTACGGCCTGAAGAAGGCGCGCAAGCGTCCGCAGTTCTCCAAGCGCTAACCGCGTGTTCGCCTGCCTCTTGGCAGCCGGATCAACTCAGTACTGCGAAGCCCCGATGCACACCGCATCGGGGCTTTTTCATCTCTCCCCGCAGCCATTCGCCCTCCCTCTACGCCAAGGCTTCTTTTCCTGCTGTTTTCCTGCCTGAAAACGTATCGAAACACAGGCCCCGTAACGTACAATGCGTACAGGCACAGAAATCGTGCGAACGCCCTCTGAAGGAGAAGAGATGTCTAAGGTCCAGGAAATCTACGGCGCGATGGTCTTCGATGAACACACCATGCAAGAGCGGCTCCCTTCCGCCACCTTCAAGCAGCTGATGAAGACGATCAAGGACGGCGCTCCGCTGGACCTGGATGTGGCGAACGTGGTGGCGCACGCCATGAAAGAATGGGCCATCGAGCTGGGCGCCACGCACTACACGCACTGGTTCCAGCCGCTTTCGGGCATCACGTCCGAAAAGCACGACAGCTTCATCGACCCCATCGACGACGGCCACGCCATCATGAGCTTCTCCGGCAAAGAGCTCATCCAGGGCGAACCGGACGCCTCCAGCTTCCCCTCGGGCGGCCTGCGCGCCACCTTCGAAGCGCGCGGCTACACCGCATGGGATCCCACCTCCTTCGCCTTCATCAAAGATGAAGTGCTCTGCATCCCCACAGCGTTCTGCAGCTACACGGGCGAAGCGCTGGACAAGAAGACGCCTTTGCTGCGCAGCATGCGCGCTGTAGAAGAGCAGGCGAACCGCGTGCTCGAACTGTTCGGCGAACCGCACCAGCGCGTGGTGACCACCGTGGGCGCCGAGCAAGAATACTTCCTGATCAGCGAGAAGGACTACGAGAAGCGCCTTGACCTCGTGCTGTGCGGGCGCACACTGTTCGGCTATTCGCCATGCAAGGGTCAAGAGATGGAAGAGCACTACTTCGGCGCCATCCGGCCCAGCGTGAACAACTTCATGAAGGAGCTGGACGACGAGCTGTGGAAGCTGGGTGTGCCCGCGAAGACCAAGCACAACGAAGTGGCTCCGTGCCAGCACGAGCTGGCGCCGCTGTTCGCCAACGCCAATCGCGCCATCGACCAAAACCTGCTGACCATGGAAGAGATGCGCCTTCTGGCCAGTCACTACGGTCTGGTGTGCCTTGAGCACGAGAAGCCCTTTGAGCACATCAATGGCAGCGGTAAGCACAACAACTGGTCCATCAGCGCCAGCGGCAAGAACCTGCTGGATCCCGGCGATGACCCCATCAGCAACCTACGGTTCCTGGTGTTCCTTGCCGGTGTCATCCAGGCGGTCGATGACTACCAGGAGCTGCTGCGCATGTCAGCAGCCAGCGCTGGCAACGACCACCGCTTGGGCGCGAACGAAGCACCGCCCGCTATCATCAGCATGTTCCTCGGCGACGAGCTGGGACGCGTGGTGGATGCGCTCATCGCAGGCGAAGACTACCACAGCGACAAGCGCGCCGAGATGGACCTGGGCGTGGCCGAGCTGCCCAATTTCCTGAAGGACAATTCCGACCGCAACCGCACCAGCCCCTTCGCGTTCACCGGCAACAAGTTCGAGTTCCGCATGCCCGGCAGCGAACAGAACCTCTCGGATTGCAACATGATCCTAAACACGGCCATGGCGAAGAGCCTGAAGGAGTTCGCCGACCAGATGGCTGGCAAGACCGACGACGAGTTCCGTGCGGCCGCGCTCGACTACGTGAAGCGCACGTTGCGCGACCACCAGCGCATCATCTTCAACGGCGACGGCTACAGCGACGAATGGCCCATCGAAGCCGAGCGCCGCGGCCTGGCCAACAACAAGACCACGGCCGACGCGCTGCCGTGCTTCATCAGCCAGAAGTCCATCGACCTGTTCGGCGAGTTCAACGTGCTGAGCGAACCCGAAGTGCGCAGCCGCTACGAAGTGAAGCTGGAGAAGTACAACAAGACCATGAACATCGAGATCCGCACCATGAAACGCCTGGTGCGACGCGACTATCTGCCAGCCATCAACCGCTTCGCCGCCGAGATCGCGCACAACATCAACGAGATACGCCAAGCCTGCCCCGAAGCCGACCTGCGCACGCAAGAAAAGAAGCTGCAAACCCTGATGTTCGGGTCGGCCGAGATCAACAAGCATCCCGCGAAATCGCCGACCAGCAAGAGCGCGCCAACATGAACGCGCATCAGATCGTGCCGGTGATGGATGACCTGCGCGATGCCGTGGACAACATGGAGATCATCGTGGAACGCGAGCTGTGGCCCGTGCCCACTTACAACGAGATCCTGTTCTACGCTTAAGGCTTTTAGGATCCTGGGGTCTCCTGGGAACCTTGAGCTTCTTGCGCCTCCTGATGTTCCCGAACTTCTTGCGACGCCAGAGGTTTCAGCACCCGCAGCGCCCGAGGGATCAGCGCAACATTGAACGTGCTTCCCTCGATGCGCTCGCCATCCATCTGAGCGGGCGGCGCCGTGACGAACTCCACGCGCACGGTGCTAGCCTGCCGCATCTCGAAATGCTTGAACCTGCAATGTTTGCCGCTCTTCGCCAGCATGAATATCATGGCGGCCATCATCTTCCCGACCGGCGGATGCGCGATGCAGATATCGAACTTCCCGTCGGTGAGCGTTGCATCGGGGCATATCTTGAAGCCACCCCCGTAGTACGGCCCTAGTTGCACCGCGAAGGTGATGGAGGTGCCCTCCGTGGGCTCGGCGCCATCGAAGCTGACCGTGTACGAATGCTCGTCAAGATGGTGCGCCAATTGGTCCAACCCGCTTGCCATATAGAGCGTCGTGCCCGATCTGCCGGTGCGCTTGCGCCGTTCCATGGTATCCAAGGCAATGGCGGCATCCAAGCCGAACGAGAGCGTCTCGACGAAGAAGGACCCGTTCACCGAGCCCACATCGACCGCTGTGGGCTTAGCTTCCAGCAGCTGCTCGCAGGCAGCGTGCGGATCGAACGAGATGCCCAGCGTACGCGCATAGTCGTTGCCCGACCCCACCGGCACCACGCCAAGCTGCGGCCGGTCCGCATCGGGCAGCGTCATCAGCCCGTTGCTCACCTCGTGGATGACCCCGTCACCGCCGATAGCCACAACCGTATCGAACGTGCCCGCGCCCGCAGCCAGATCCACCGCATGCTTGGCGCTTTGCGTGAGTGCCAATGATACCGAATCGCCCAGCGTGTCGCTCAACTGCTTCCACACGCGCTGCGCCGCTGCCAACCCGCGCCCGCTCTGGGCGACTGGATTGGCGATCAGCAGGGTATTTCCCAATACGTCGTTCATGGGGACGATTATGCTCCGACAGACGCTGCTTCGGCACCACACGAGCATTTGTTAGCCGCTTCGTTGCCAAACGGGAAGGGTTCGCGGCGCCACGCCGCCAAACCGCCAGCCGCCCGGGCATGGATGCCGCGCCCCGCGACGCCCTACGCAGCCTGCGTTCTGCGCCTCTTGCGCTACTTCGCTACGATGTTCACCAGGCGCCCGGGCACGTATATCTGCTTCACGATGGTCTTCCCCGCAAGCTGCGCCTCCACAGCTTCCTTGGCGGCCGCCACCGCCGCATCCTCGTCGGCATCCGCCGCCACCATGATGCGCGCCTTCACCTTGCCCGACAGCTGCACGGCTATCTCTACCTCGTCAGCCTTGGCCTGTTCAGGGTCATATTCGGGCCACGGCTGCTCGTGCACCGACCCGCTCTGACCAAGCACGGTCTGCCACAGCTCGTCAGCCATATGCGGCGCGATGGGCGCGATCAGCTTCACCAGCGTTTCGGCCACATCTTGGCACAGCGGGCCCCCGGTCTGGCACGCCATGCGGTGATCCGCCGGACGCAGCCGCAGGAACGAGGCCACCGCATTGGTCAGCTCCATGATGGCCGCCAGCGCCGTGTTGAAGTTGTTACGGTCGAAGTCGTCCGTCACCTTGCCCACCACGCGATGACGCTCGCGCTTCATGGCCATGGCCAGCGTGTGAACATCCGACGCATCGGCCTGCGGGTCGAACAGCGTATCGTCGCCCGCTTTGCCCACCAGGTCATGTACGATGCGCCACACCCGATTCAGGAACTTCATCATGCTGGGCACGATATCGTCGTTCCACAGCTTCTCTTTGTCGGGCGGCCCCATGAACAGCATGGCCGCGCGCACCGCATCGGCGCCGTAGTCCTGGATCATCTCTTCGGGGCTGACCACGTTGCCCTTTGACTTGCTCATCACCTCACCATGCGCATCTAGCACCATGCCCTGGCAGAGCAGATTGGTGAACGGCTCGTCGAAATCCAGCATGCCCGCATCACGCAGCACCTTCGTGAAGAACCGGCTGTACAGCAGATGCAGGATGGCGTGTTCAATGCCGCCGATGTATTGGTCCACCGGCATCCATGCGTTCACGCGGTCGCTGGCGAACGGCGCATGCACGTTGTGCGGATCGCAATAGCGCATGTAATACCAGCTCGAACAGGTGAACGTGTCCATAGTGTCGGTCTCACGCTTAGCCGGGCCGCCGCACACCGGGCAGGTGGTGTTCGCGAAACCCGCATGCGTGGCCAGCGTCTCGCCCGCTGCAAGGTCGATATCCTCCGGCAGGCGAACGGGGAGGTCCTCTTCGGGAACCGGCACCACGCCGCACTGAGGGCAGTGGATGGCCGGGATAGGGTTGCCCCAATAACGCTGGCGGCTGATGAGCCAATCGCGCAGGCGATATTCGGTAGTACGCTTGCCCGTGCCTGCCGCTTCCAGCGCCGCCACGATGGCAGCTTCGGCCGGAGAATGCTTGCCGCCCTTCATACCCGTGTACGGCCCGCTTTGCACCAGCACGCCTTCGGCGCCGTACGCCTCTGTCCAGTCGACCTGAGTGACCACACGGCCTTGCTGGTCCTTCAACTGCTCGTAGAGCGGGTCGTCCTCGCTCAGGATGATGGGGATGATGGGCAGGTCGTACTTCCGCGCGAAATCGAAGTCGCGCTGATCGCCGCACGGCACCGCCATGACCGCACCGGTGCCGTAGTCGGCCACCACGTAATCGGCCACCCATACGGGCACCTGCTCGCCGTTCACCGGGTTCACCACATACCGCCCCGTGAAGATGCCGTGCTTCTCGCGATCGCCCTGCGCGCGCTCCACTGCGCTCACCTTGCGCGCCTCTTCGGCGAATGCGAGCACATCAGCTTCGTTCGGCGTGCCCGCCACCAGCGCTGCCAGCCCCTCGTATTCCGGACCCACCACGAAGAACGAGCACCCGAACAGCGTATCGGCCCGCGTTGTGAATACGGTGATGACCTCTCGATCGCTGTTGGTGCCGCTGGCTTGAGGCCCTGAGCCCGATTCTGCAGGACAAGAAATCGGTGGTACAACATCACCACCGATTTCGCAGTCCGAAGCCAATGGCGAACGGGTCTCTGCCAGCGGCACCAGAGCGAAGTCCACGTTCGCACCTTCGGACTTCCCGATCCAGTTCGCCTGCTGCTGCTTCACGTTCTCGGGCCAACCGGTCAGCTGATCCAGATCGGCCAGCAGCTCTTCGGCATAATCGGTGATCTTGTAGTACCACTGCGTCAGGTCGCGCTTCTGCACTTCCGAATCGCAGCGCCAGCAACGCCCGTCGATCACCTGCTCGTTGGCAAGCACCGTGCCGCAATCGTCGCACCAGTTCACCGGGCTGTTGCGTCGCTCCACCAGACCGCGACGCCAGAACTCCAGGAAGATCCATTGGCCCCAGCGGTAGTATTCCGGGTCGCACGCCACCACGGTGCGATCCCAGTCGTAGCTATAGCCCATGCGCTTGAACGATGCACGCTGCGTGTCGATATTATCGTAGGTCCACTTCGCCGGATGCGAATGGTGCTTGATGGCCGCGTTCTCGGCCGGCAGTCCGAAAGCGTCCCACCCCATGGGATGCAGCACGTTGAACCCGCGCATGCGGGAATAGCGCGCCACCACGTCGCCGTAGGTGTAGTTGCTCACGTGCCCCATATGGATGTCACCCGACGGGTACGGGAACATCTCCAACACGTACTTGCGCGGCTTGTCCGACGTCTCATCAACCGTGTACAGGCCGCTCTCCTGCCATTGCAGTTGCAGGCGCGGCTCTATCTCGTGCGGGTCATAGGCTTTCATGTGGGTCCTTCGGGTTCTTCGAATGCGGGTCCAATCCTAGCGGATATTATAGCGACAGTGGCGTGCCAAGGCTGCCGCACGACGGCAGGATGCGCCCAGAAGAAGCCGCCAGGATATACTGCACGCACTCACCTGATACAAAATGACCCCGGTGCAATACCGAGGCCATTCTGTAAGAGAAGTTGCTGCCTGGGCCGCTTATCACTGGGCTGGTACCTCTGATAGGATGAATCTAACATAATGAATGTGGAATGCCCTTAGATCTTGCAAGGAGCGCCAGGATATGAACTTCCACGATGCACGTTTCAAAGCCGCCTACGGCACGGCAGCACAGCTGCCCGAGAGCACATTGCCCGAAGTGGCGTTCGCGGGACGCTCGAACGTGGGCAAGTCGTCGCTGCTGAACCGTCTGATGTTCCGCAAGGGCTTGGCGAAGGTCTCCGGCACGCCCGGCAAGACCGCCACCGTGAACTTCTACGATGTTGACGGCGTGGACCTGGTGGACCTGCCTGGCTACGGATACGCCAAGCGATCGAAGGCGGAACTGCAACGCTGGTCGGAGCTGATCGGCGGCTACTTCGACCAAGACCGCCTGTTCGCCTTGGTGGTCAGCCTGATAGACATTCGCCACGATCCTAGCGCGCTGGACCATGACATGGTGACCTTCCTTACGGAAAGCGGACTGCCCTTCGCCATAGCGCTGACGAAGGCGGACAAGCTGAGCCGTCAGAAATCCCTGAGCCAAGCGGCGGCCATCAAGCGACAGTTGAAGTTGCCGAAGGGGACACCGATGATCGTGACCAGCTCGTCCGAGGGCACGGGCATAGACGAATTGCGCAAACTCATTCGCCAACATGTCGAAGAGGTGGAAGCTGAGTGATACGGAATGATGCGAGCGCTTTGGAGGCGTGCGTATCTTGGTGCAGCTTGTGTATCTTAGTGCGACTTGTGGCCGTGGCCCTTGTGCCGTAACTGTCTGATGCACACTGCGATGACCGCCACTGCCAGCACACAGATGGCGATGCCCGCTGCCGTGGCTGACTGCGACTGGTCGGAGGTGGGCGCGATGGACGAACCGCGTTGCACGGCCGTGGATGACATGGATGGCGGAGCTTCTTCGCCGTCGATCTGATTCGGGCGCTTCACCACGCGTGAACGGTCCAACTGCGTGGCCGTGTTGATGATGGTCACGTTGTCGGCAGGGTCCATGGTACGCAACGCCAACGGATGGATGGGCGTGCGGTTGTCCTTGGGCTCTTCGCCATCTTGCGAACCGCTGCCATTGCCGGAACCGTTCCCCGTACCATCATCGGGTGAGGATCCTGATCATCACCGCCAGGCGTGGTGGACGGGTCGTCAGGTTCGCTAGGAACCTTCACTCCGCGTGGCGCGATGGTGCCCTTGATGAGCAGCGACGGTTCGCGCACTGGCTCCACCGCCGCGGTCCTGCTCGCGCGCATCATGAGGGACTGCGGCTGCATGATGATCTGCGGCGTTGCAACCGCGGCCATGGCCGCTGCCGATGTTGCGGATTCCACGGCATCGGCGGGCGACGGCAACGGCTCTTCCGCGGTAAGGAACACCGGGCACGCGAACGATCCCGCCTCTTCCTCGGTGGGCAGGACCACCTCGGGCTCGCCTATCTCGTGGCTGAATCCTTCGGGGACCATGGGCGCCAGCTTGGCCGCCACCCATATCTTGACGCTTGCCTTCACCGCTTCCTCATCGGTGGTGTCAATGTCGTCCAGATCATCTTGGTCGACCGTCCACGAATCGGGATCGGCCACGATCTGCGCAGCGATGGCCTCTTCTATCTCCTTCGCCACCTGCTGTTCGGGCGTAGGCGTGGGCTGCGGCGCCACATAGGGCGCCGGAACGATGGTGCCGCCGATGGGCACGTGCTTCGACGTCCAACCGAGGGGGCTGCGCGTGATCTCCACTTCTGCGTTGAAACTTCCCTGGATGCCCTCTGGCAACTCGGCCGTGCCGTCAACGGCCGCAACGAAGTCGGCTGCGTCCAGCTTCACATGCAGAATGACGTCCGGCAGCTCCATGGCTTCCAAACGCGCTTCCAGCCAGGCGCGCAAGGTCTCAACATCGGTGACGGCGTCCGACCCGACCGTCCAATCCTGCTGCTCTATCATGACGCCCGCATGCTCGATGGGCTCTAGATAATCCCAGTCGGTGGGCTCGGCATCATAGCTGGGAGAACTTGGCGCGCTGGGCGACCAGGAATGCGACCAGGCGAACGCTTGCACAGGCGACATGGACAGCACAAGAGCACCAGCCGCAACGATGGCGGTCAGCTTCCTGGATATGTTCGCGCGTCCCCTCAAGCGCTCCCTACCTATCGCATGCTGGCACTGCTCGCATACGTGTTCTTGTCGCGCAGCATGACGTCGTGTGCGCCACCTTCCACGATGGAAGTAGCGCTGACCACGGTCAGCTTCGCCTTATCCTGCAATTCAGGGATGGTCAGCGCACCGCAGTTGCACATGGTGCTCTTCACCTTGGAGAGCGTGAGCGCTACATTGTCCTTCAGCGCACCGGCGTAAGGCACGTAGCTGTCCACGCCTTCTTCGAACGACATGCCCTTCTTGTTGCCGCCCAGGTCGTAGCGCTGCCAGTTGCGCGCACGGGCTGACCCTTCGCCCCAGTATTCCTTCATGTAGCTGCCGTTCACCATGACCTTGTTCGACGGGCTTTCGTCGAAGCGGGCGAAATAGCGACCCAGCATGACGAAGTCGGCCCCCATGGCAAGCGCTAGGCTGATGTGATGGTCGTAGACGATGCCGCCATCCGAGCAGATGGGGATGTACACGCCCGTTTCCTCGTACCATTCGTCGCGCGCCTTCGCCACTTCGATGACCGCCGTGGCCTGGCCGCGCCCGATGCCCTTCGTTTCACGCGTGATGCAGATGGAGCCGCCGCCGATGCCGATCTTGATGAAGTCGGCGCCGCATTCGGCCAGGAAGCGGAACCCTTCGCGGTCAACCACATTGCCCGCGCCCACCTTCACCGTATCGCCGTAGTGCTGACGGATCCATTCGATGGTGAACTTCTGCCAGTCGGAGTAGCCCTCGGACGAGTCGATGCACAGCACGTCCACGCCCGCTTCCACCAGTGCTGGCACGCGCTCGGCGTAGTCGCGCGTATTGATGCCCGCACCCACCATGTAGCGCTTGTGCGCGTCCAGCATCTCGTCGGGGTTGCTCTTGTGCGAATCGTAGTCCTTGCGGAACACCAGCGCCACCAGGTCGTCGGCGTCGTTGACGATGGGCAGGCAGTTCAGCTTGTTGTCCCAGATGATGTCGTTGGCATCCTTGAGCGAGGTATCAGCAGGCGCCACCACCAAACGCTCGCGCGGCGTCATGAAGTCCGCCACTTTCTCGGTCAGGTCCATGCGGCTGACGCGGTAGTCGCGGCTGGTCACGATACCCAGCAGCTTGCCGTGCGGGCGGCCGTCCTGCGTGACCGGCATAGTGGAGAAGCCATGCTCTTCCTTCAAGCGCACCACATCGGCCAGCGTCATGTCGGGCGAGAGGTTCACGTCGCTTTCCACGAACCCTGCCTTGTAATCCTTCACGCGCTGCACCATGGCCGCTTCATCTTCGATGCTCTGGGAGCCGTAGATGAACGACAGGCCGCCTTCCGTGGCCAGCGCCACCGCCATGCGATCGTCGGAGACCGACTGCATGATGGCGCTGATCATGGGGATGCTGAGCGAGATGGGGCATTCTTCTTGGCCCTTGCGATACTTCACCAAGGGAGTCCTCAGCGACACATCGGCGGGGATGCAGTCGCTCCCCGAGTATCCAGGCACCAGAAGATACTCGTTGAACGTGCGCGAGGGTTCCTCGAAGTAAAACGCCATGGTGCCTCCTTAATGCAAGTTGAATCACTCTATTATAAGGCGTAGAACGCTCTTTATACGCGAGAGTTACAAGAGAGTTACAACTTGCCTGTCAGCTTATCTGCAGGCGCTCGCGGGGTATTCGCGATCTATCCACGATCCACTCGCGGCCTATCAGCAGCCCATCTGCAGCGCACCTGCGGCCTATCCGCAACCTATCCGCCCGTTATCCACCCAGTGAGAAGCTCCACAGGTTCCGGCATTGCGACAGCACGCGCGAGGCATCCCACACCTGCTGGCTGCGCTCGGGACTGTTCGGATCGCGCACCACGAAGCGGCCCTGGTCGTCCGTGCCGCAGATGACGATGAAATGCCCATCGGTGGTGAAGTCGCCCGGGCCCATGCTGCAGATGATGGGGTTGCCCGCCCGCAGCTGAGCGCGCATCACCTCGGCGCTGGCACTGAGCTCCTGCGACGCAAGACCCAGGCGCGCCGCCCCCTCGCTCATCAAAAGCCAGCTTGTCACGCCGGAATCGATGTAGCCGCTCTCTTCACTGAACGCCGCCATGGCGACCGGGTCCCTGTCGCGCTGGCCCGTCAGCTGCACGTACACCATGGAAAGGCAGGTGGGCCCGCAACCGTGCGTGCCGATGGTGCCATCCGCATAGGGCACGTCGGCCCATTCCGCATCCACCTGATACAAGAATGGCGTGATGCCACGCGTCCACAGGTGGCGCGGAGTGCTCTTCACAACGCCATCCGCCGACGCCTGCGCTACCAAACCGACCGGCAGGGCCGAGCCGCCCGAGAAGGCGAACACGTTCAGTGCGGCCAGCAGAAGGAGACCCACCAGCACCGCCAGGCCCACCTTGGCCCAGCGCGAAAGGCGGACAGGACGCCTGCGACGGGCGACCTTTGAGAGGTATACGTGGCGCGAAAGGCCGTCCATCTGGCGCATCTGGCGTTCCCACACCCGCTGCTGCAGCGTCTGACGGTCCATGGTGAAGTCGCGCGGAGCGGGGAAAGTGTCTTCGCGAGTGGTGGTTCGAGCGGTGTTCATGCGCGGCGCCTTTCTCTTCGGGGATCCTCGTGAGTTCTCGTGGGCCTTGTTGGCGACCGTCCATGATCGTCACCTTCACCACGTGCACGCCTTTCTCTACGGGAGCACGACCAGGCTATCGCGCGGCGGCCTTAACGTTCCCATACCGTCGGCTTAGCCTTTCCTTAACGCGCCTTAACTTTTTCTTAAAACCGCGCTGCTCGGGC
>CASTMW010000032.1 GCA_949450265.1 uncultured Eggerthellaceae bacterium
ACGCGCTGACCGCTGATGTGGCGGACACCTACGAGCTGGCGCAGACGCTGGGCACGTCCATGAACACCGACTTCGGCCAGCTGAAGGAGAAGCTAGCGAAGTTTGCCGCCAACGGGCAGCTGTCCATCTTCTCGGGCAACTGGTTCGAGTGCGATGGCGGCAAGGGCTACAAGATGACGCCCGAGGCCGACCTGATCTGCACCGCCCACTACCTTGAGGCGCTGAAGATGCAGGCGCGCGCGTCCGAGATCGCAGCGCTGCTCGGCGGCAAGATGCCGCACGTGATGACGGTGCTTCCCGGCGGGACTTCCTTCGTACCCACCGAGGCGAAGCTGGACGACCTGTGGGCCATGGCCAACGAGATCTACGATTGGGTCTCCACCACCATGATCCCCGACACGCTGGCCATCGCTTCGTTCTATCCCGAAGTGGCCGACTACGGCAAGGGCTGTGGCCGCTACATCGCGTGGGGTGTCTTCGAGGGTCCGGATTGGCCCTATGGCGACGACTACACCGAGCAGATGATCAACCGCTATCTGCCCATGGCCGTGCTGGACGAGCAGCTGAACGTGTCCAACGTGCAGGAATCGCTGATCACCGAGTACATGGGCCACTCCTGGTACGAAGGCGACTCTACCTATCAGTCACCGTACTTCGTGACCGATCCGGACTTCACGGAATACAACGTGGAGGATCGCTACACCTGGGTGAAGTGCCCGGCCTACGACGGCAAACCCATGGAGGCGGGCGGTCTGTCCCGCATCTTCGCAGCGTACAAGCGTGGCGTGCCCTTCGTGAAGGAGCAGGTGGACGCGCTGCTGGTGAAGCTGGGCGGCCAGCCTGGTCAGGTGGAGCTGCTGCAGAACACGCTCGGCCGCACCGCTGCCCGTCAGATCGAGACGCTCTACATCGCAGGGCTCATGAAGGACTGGACGCTAGAGCTGATGGAAGCCATCAAGGGCGGCGATTCCGAGTACTTCCGCGAGCCGCTGACCACTACCGGCGAGGGCACCGGCTTCTGGGAGGCACCGCGTGGTGCGCTGTACCATGCCGAGAAGGTGACCAACCGCAATGTTGATGGCTATCAGATCATCATTCCGTCCACATGGAATCTAGCGCCCATGAATGCTGATGGTGTGCATGGTCCGATGGAACAGGCGTTGCTGGGCACGCCCGTGGAGGACCTTGAGATGCCCATTCACGCGCTGCGTACGGTGCATAGCTATGACCCGTGCACGGCGTGCGCGGTCCACATCACCGAGCCCAAGACGGGCAAGGAGTTCAAGACGGTGACCAGCCCTTGGGGGGTGAAGTAAATGGCACATCTCGCGCATTACCGCGAAGCGCATCCCATGGTCTTCGTGGTCACCCACTGGATCAATTTGGTCAGCATGATCCTGTTGATCCTGACCGGATTCATCATCCACTATCCGTTCCTGGCGGGTCTGACCGGCATCTGTCGCGGCGTGCACGTGTTCTGCGGCTTCGTGCTGTTCCTGAACTGCGTGTTCCGTGTGATCGCGTCATTCATCGTGAAGACGTCGCCCACGGGCGGCACGCGCAAGCAGACCACCGACATCAAGTCGTGGCTGCCGCAGAAGGACAATCGCCATCAGGCTCTTGAATGGATCAAGTACTATCTGTTCTTGCGCAAGGATCACCCGCTGGGTGCGAAGCTGGGCGTTCCGCAGAAGCTGTCCTACCTGTTGATCCCATTCCTCATCATCTTGATGTTCTGGACGGGGCTATGCCTGTGGGGTGAGACGATGAACGTGCCTGCGTTCGCGGCTACTACCACGCTGGTCGGTGGTGCTATGAGCATGCGCATCATTCATTACTACGGCATGTTCGTGTTCATCATCTTCATGTTCATCCATATCTATCTGGCGAATGTGGAGAGCACGGCACCCACCAAGCTCATGTTCTTCCACAAGGAACACGGTGGTCTGGTCTATGATCCGGACATCCACAACATCGTGGGCGAGGACATGGATCCTGCGGCTGACAAATAGCCAAGGATCGGGTTTGAAAGCGAGCGGCGACCTTCGGGTCGCCGCTTTTGCATAGAAGACAAGAGGATAGGGACAGCATATGGGCGAAGTGCCAATCGAACGAAGGTTTCGTGGATCAGTGCGTCTGGTGACGCTTCATCTGTGGCGCGTTGGCGCATCGACCGATCTTGATGCATGCTTTCGAGCAGCACGGAAATATGGGATGATCGATCATGCTCAAGAGGAATTCATCCGCGCTTGCCTTATGGCCAATGCGTGTCTTGAGGCAGGAGAGGAGCCGGGCATGCTGATCACGCCTGATATTGAAGGTTGAATATGGCAGAGTTGACCGATGAGCAGATAGCGCAAGAAGAGGCGTTTATGAAGGGCTTGCCGCGGTTCAACGTGGCAGCGTTCCTGCTGCCGCCCATTTGGGGCGCGGCGCACGGGTTCTGGGTAACCATCCTGTATTACCCCGCCTGGTTGTTCATCGACAATCTGCTGTTCGCCACCTATCAGCATCCTATGCCGCTCACCATTGGAGCATCTGTGACGGCGGCCATCGGGTATCTGGCGGTCACCGTGGCCTTCGCTATCATCAGTCAGCCGTTGGCGGCGCATCGTGCGGAGGAACGCGGTGTCGATCGCGCGACGTACCTGCGGCGGCAGCGCTGGTGGGCCATCGGGTGCGCTATCGGGGGTGCCATCATGCTGACGCTGGCTACCATCTACAATCTGACGTTGCGGACCACGATGTGAGCGTGGGACGGGAGCATATATGAGTGCGTTGCAGGGGCAGGAGCGTATCGCGGTGTTCTGCGTGGGCAATCGCCTGATGCTCGACGATGGTGTGGGACCTGCGGTCTATGATGAGCTTGTGGCCTACGAGTTCCCAGCGAGCGTGGAGCTCTTCGATGTGGGGTGCATGAGCCTGTCCATGGTGGATCAGGTCGATCACTTCGATTATCTGATAACGGTGGATGCGGTGGATGGTACGGAGGCCGCGCCAGGCACCGTTTTCTCGTTTGCACCCGACGATATTGCCCGGCATGCGGGCGCGATGGCTTCCTTGCACGATCTGAAGCTGATAGACCTGTTCGATGCGGCGACGCTTCTAGGCTATAAGGCGGAAGGGCGCTGCTTTGGCATGCAGGTTCAGAATCGCACGCCGGAAGTGGTCACGATGGGGCTGACATCTGCGGTGTATGACCAGGTGCCCCTCCTGGTGGATACGGTGCTGGCCGATCTGGTGCAGCGTGGAGTGGAGGTGCGCTGGCGGGAAACGGGCGAGGCGGTCACGCCCGGCTGGCATCATCGTATGAGCAGCTCGGACACCTCATGCACTAACGCGTGAGCGGATAGGATGTGTCCGTCACGCACCATCGCATGAACAGCTTGGGCACAGGTCACTGAGGAAGCACTCGCCGCAGTTCGGGCGTCGCGCGGTGCACGTCTGACGGCCGAAGAGCACCCACTGGTGGTTGATTGGCCCCCACATCTCACGCGGATACAGCTTCAGCAGCGCACGCTCGGTCTTGCTGGGGTCCTCGTCGCGCGGCACCAGTTTCAAGCGGTGCGCGATGCGGTTCACGTGCGTATCCACTGCGATGCCCTCCACGATGCCGAACCCCTCGTTCAGCACGATGTTGGCCGTCTTGCGCCCCACGCCCGGCAGCTTCTGCAGCTTGTCCATGTCTGCAGGCACTTGACCGCCGAAATCCGACATGACCATTTGTGCGATGCTCACAGCGTGGTTTGATTTCACCCTGTAGCAGCCGATGGTGCTGATGATCTGCGCTACCTCGCTTGGGTCGGCTTGCGCCAGGTCGGCAATGGTGGGGTAGCGCTCCCACAGGGCAGGCGTTACCTTGTTCACGCCAGCGTCGGTGGTCTGCGCCGACAGCATTACGGCAATGGTCAGGCGGAACGGGTCATCCCAGTAGCGCAGTGCGCATTCAGCGGCGGGGTAGTGTTGGCACATGCGCTGCTCTATCTCTATAGCGCGCTCGAACTTGTGCGCGTTCGTCTCGCGGGGCATCAGCGTTTCCTTTCGATGGTGGCTCGCAGTGTATGACACGTATTCTACGCTTTGTAACTTGCAGGTTTTTACCGCGGGTGCCGTCTTCGCTTTGTCGCTATGCGATCCGGTCCGGTCCAAGCGAAGTTGCTTATTGGTTCAAGCCAGCTCAATCGACAGGCAGGTTCTCCACTTCGGCTTCAAGCGGCAGCGGCGGATCTCCGGGCCCCACCGTATCCGGTGCCTTCGTGCCCCATGAATCCTCGTATCCCGGTAGCACAATGTTCAACACGATGCCCACGATGGACCCAATAGCCAGTCCTGACAGCGAGATGCTCACCTCGCCGATGGGGATGACCACCGCGCCCGCCGTGCTGTACGCGATGCCCAGCGATAGCACCAGGATCAGCGCCGTTATCAGTACGTTGCGGCTCTTCATGAAGTCCACGTGGTTCTCCACCAGGTTGCGGATGCCAACGCTGGATATCATCCCGTACAGCACCAGCGACACACCGCCGATCACGCATGCGGGCATGACCGCGATGACCGCCGCGAACTTCGGGCAGAACGAGAACACGATGGCGAACACGGCCGCGATGCGCACCACGCGCGGGTCGAACACGCGCGTTAAGGCTAGCACGCCTGTGTTCTCGCCGTAGGTGGTGTTGGCGGGCGCGCCAAACAGCGACGCCAGCATGGTGGCGAACCCGTCGCCCAGCAGCGTGCGATGCAGCCCCGGCTCGGCCAGGTAGTTGCGGTTACACGTGGAGCTGATGGCGGACATGTCGCCGATGTGCTCGATCATGGTGGCGAAGGCCAGCGGCATGATGGTGATGATGGCAGTGATGGCAAGCCCAGTGTCGAAATCGGGTCCGATCAGGGAGAACACCGTGTTCGGCCACGCAATGGGCAGCCCGATCCAAGCAGCCTGGGCCACCGGTGCGAAATCCACCGCACCCGTGATGGCCGCCACCGCATACGACCCGATCACGCCTAGCAAGATGGGGATGATGCGGATCATGCCGCGCCCCCAGATATTCGCAACGATGATGATGGCGATGGCAACGATGGCGATGGGCCAGTTCGTCTCGCAGTTGGCGATGGCCGAGCTGGCCAGGATCAGTCCGATGCAGATGACGATAGGCCCCGTGACCACCGGCGGGAAGAAGCGCATGACGCGATCGGTGCCGAAGATGCGGAACAGCGCGGACAGCACGAAGTACAGCAGCCCAGAGCACGCCACGCCCAGGCATGCATACGGCAGCAGGTCGGTCTCGCCATTTGGTGCTATGGCGGCATATCCGGCGATGAACGCGAACGACGACCCCAAAAACGCAGGCACCTTGCCCTTCGTGACCAGGTGGAAGAACAGTGTTCCCAGGCCCGCGAACAGCAGCGTGGCCGATACCGACAGCCCCGTTAGTGTGGGCACCAAGATGGTGGCGCCGAACATGGCGAACAGATGCTGCAACCCGAACAGGCCCATCTTGGGCGCACCCAGCGTGCGCGCATCGTAGACGGCACCTTCGACATCCTTTGTGTGCATGCCCGAACGGCCGGGATCCGATGCAGGATCGATAGAGATATTCTCGGGGTGCTTCAAGGGATCGCTCGGCATGATGCTCCTTGTGTTGGGATCGTTTGAGGTGTGCTCGTAAGATATCTTCAAGATACCATCGTTGGTCCGGATGTTTAGCGGCAGTATCGGATACGGTCGGGAAGAAGGCTGCGCGGCGCGGGCGCTTGCGATGCAATCGAGTCCATCATATGCAGGAATCAAGCGAGCCGTACTTTGCGTTGGTATAGAATTGAGATCTTACGAGCCGCGATATGCGGTATTTCGTGGTTGGAGATGATAATGCTCATAGATGCTCTCACCGCAACGCTCAAGAGGTCCGGTTGCCTGGATGCGTTCTGGGGCAGCCTTGATGCGGGAGACGATGCCACGCTGGCGGTGGCATCTTCGGCGCGGCCGTTCTTGGTGGCGGCACGCTTCGCGCATAAGCCGCAATGCACGCTGGTGGTGGTCAGCGGTGAAGAGGCGGCTGTGGCCTTCGCGCGCAACGTGGCAGCGTATCTGGGAGAGGAACGCGTGCTGCGCTTCCCCGAGCGCACTGACCATCCGTTCCAGCCGAAAGCGCCCGACATGCGCACCATTGCGCTGCGCATGCAGGCCGCCCACGCGCTGCGCCGGGGAGATGACGTGGTGGTGGTGGCAAGCGCGCGTTCGCTCGTGCGCGCCATGCCGCCCGCTGCAGCCAACGCCGACGCACCGTTGTCCTTGCGCGCCGAGGCCGAGCTTGACGAGCTGGGGCTTGTGGGTGTGGAGGACCTGGATGGGTTCGTGCGCGCCTTGGAGGGTGCGGGCTATCAGAACACCGGCGAGCTGGATGGACCGGGCACGTTCGCGCGCCGCGGCGGCACGGTGGACGTGTTCCCGGCGAATCTGGTCTATCCGGTGCGCATCGACTTCTTCGGTGACATGGTGGAAGAGATCAGGCGCATCGTGCCCTCCACCGGGCAGACCATCGCCAGCTTGCCCGCCATCGACATCTACCCGGCAAGCGAGTTCCCCACAACGCCTAAGGTGCTGGCGCGAGCGCGTAAGGCGGTGGAGAAGCCAGCGCTGACCAACAAGGCGCTGCGCGAGGTGTTCGACAAGCTGGAGGGCGGCCTGCGCTTTGATGGCGCCGATGTGCTGCTGCCCTACCTCTTCGAGCGCACGGTCACGCTGGGTGATTACGTGTCGCCCACAGCACTGGTATGCCTGATGGAGCCGCGTTCGGTGATGGACGATGCGGCTGGTGCCTTCGCCGATGCTGAGGGCCGCGCGAAGGGCTCAGGGTTCGGGGTGGGCGGCCTGTACGTCGAGCCGGGAGCGATCGATTTCGGTGCGGGGCAGCATGCGCTGTATGTGTCCATCATGCGAGTAGGGGCGGCTCCCGACGACGAGTTGCCCGTGAAGCGCACCGATGTGGCGGGCGCGCCCGACCGGCTCTTCGGTAAGCTGCTGGGCTGGACGCAGGCCGACTACACCTGCGTGTTCAGCGCCACGAACTACCGCGTGCGCGAGGATATGAAGCTAGCGTTCGTGGATCATGGGCTGGCCATCCAGGAGGTGGCAGAGGGCGATGTGCGCACCTTGAAGCGCGGCATCGTGAACGTGGTGGCCAACGATATCCCGCTGGGCATGGTGATCCCTAAGGCGCGGCTTGCCATGGTGTCCATCTCGGATACGCAGGGCGCGCAGAGCGCAGCGCGGGCGCGCAAGACGGTGGACATCACGAAGATCACCTTCCCGTATGCGCCGGGCGACTACGTGGTGCATGCCGTGTTCGGCGTGGCGCTGTTCAAGGCCATGGTGCGCCGCGAGATCGATGGCACCGAACGCGACTACATGGAGCTGGAATACGCTGAGGGCGACAAGCTGTTCTTGCCAGTGGAACAGCTGGACCGCGTGACGCGTTACGTGGGGGCTGAAGGCGCCAGCCCGCGCTTGACGCGCTTGAACACCTCGGATTGGTCGCGCGCTATGCAGAAAGCGCGCAAGGCCACCAAGAAGCTGGCGTTCGACCTGGTGGACGTGTATTCGCGGCGCGCTGCCACGAAAGGGTACCGATTCTGCGTGGAGAGCCCCGTCATCGCCGAGATGGAAGAGAGCTTTCCCTATGACGAGACGCCCGACCAGCGTGCGGCCATCGCCGACGTGAAGGCTGACATGGCCTCCGAGCGTCCCATGGACCGCCTGATCTGCGGGGATGTGGGCTTCGGCAAGACCGAGGTGGCGCTGCGGGCCGCGTTCATCTGTGCGCAGGCGGGTAAGCAGGTGATGTTGCTGTGCCCGACCACCATCCTGGCGCAGCAGCACTACACCAGCTTCCACGAGCGCCTGGCGCCGTTCGGCGTGGACGTGCAGGTGCTCTCGCGCTTCAAGAGTGCAGTCGAGCAGGAGCGCACGCTGGCCGACTTCGCCAGCGGCACGTGCCAGGTGCTCATCGGTACGCATCGGCTGCTCTCGCGCGATGTGAATCCGCGCGATCTAGGCTTGGTCATCATCGACGAGGAACAGCGCTTCGGTGTGGGGCACAAGGAGCAGTTGAAGAACCTGCGCGAGACCATCGACGTGCTGACGCTGTCGGCCACGCCCATCCCGCGCACTATGCAGATGGCCATGTCGGGCGTGCGCGACATGAGCCTGATCCTGACGCCTCCCGATGACCGCTTGCCCGTGAAGGTGCATGTGGGGGAGTGGGACCCCGATGTGGTGTGCGATGCGGTGCGCTACGAGCTGGCCCGCCACGGGCAGGTGTATTACGTGAGCAACCGGGTGCGCACCATAGAGGATGCGGTGGCGCGCGTGGCGCAGGCGGCCCCCGAGGCGCGCGTGGGCGTGGCGCACGGTCAGATGTCGAAGGAGCAGCTAGAACGCGTGATGGAGGACTTTAGCGCGGGCGAGATAGACGTGCTGGTGGCCACCACCATCATCGAAAGCGGCATCGATAACCCGCACACGAACACGCTGATCATCGAGGATTCGCAGCGGCTGGGCCTGGCGCAGATGTACCAGTTGAAGGGGCGCGTAGGGCGCAGCAGCGTGCAGGCGTACGCTTACTTCATGTTCCCCGAAGAGGTGCCGCTGACCGAAGAGGCCGAAGCGCGCTTGATCGCACTGGATGAGCATCAGGAGCTGGGCAGCGGCATGCGCATCGCCATGCGCGACCTGGAGATCCGCGGTGCGGGCAGCATGCTGGGCGCTGAGCAGTCGGGCAACATGAGCGCGGTGGGCTTCGACCTGTTCGCGCAGATGCTGAACCAGGCGGTGGCCGCCACGCGCGAAGGCGACGGCGCCATTCCCGATGTGCTGCCACCGGCGCTCTCTGACATCACAGTGAACGTGCCAGGCCACACGTATCTGCCCGAGGAATACATCCCCGATGCCGATGAGCGCGTGCTGTGGTATCGGCGACTGGCCAGTGCTGCCACGGTGGAGGCGGTGGATGCCTTTGCCGATGAGCTGCGCCTGGCGCATCCCGATATGCCAGCGGCTGCCTTGAACCTGTTCGCGAAGGCGCGCGTGAAGGCGTTCGCTGCCGAGCATGGCTTGAAGACGGTGTCAGTGGCGGGCGGCAATCTGGTGGTGGAGCCCATCGCTATAGATGCAAAGGAGCAGACGGCACTGCGTCGCCGCGGCTGCCGCTATCTGAAGGACAAGCGCAAGCTGACCGTGCCCCTGCGCGTGCTTGGGCCTCGATCCGACGATGATGACGCTGGCCTTCTGACGAAGGTGGCCGCGTTCCTTACCGAATTGATGGAGCGCGACCAGGATGCGTAGGGCATGATGATCGCAAAAGGGAAGGAGGATGGCGCCATGGCTCGATTCGGTCTGAAGGACGAGGTCGTTGATTTCATAGCGAACGCTGCCTACACAACGGAGATGGGCACGGTCATCCTTTTCGGTTCGCGCGCCACGGGGTGCTATTCCGAGAAGAGTGACATCGATCTTGCAGTCCTTGGCCCGCGCTTGCACGATTTCGAAGAAGCGCTCGAAGAGCGATGCCCGACCTTGCTCACCTTCGATATCATCGATCTTTCGAAGGATATCAGCGAAGAGCTGAAGCGCCGGATCGATAAGGAAGGAGTGAAGCTCTATGGCTAAATATGCCAACTACCAGTCGAATCTTGCCGTTCTGAGGCAGGCGCCCGATCAGGATCTGGGAAATGAATTTGTGCAGAGTGGCATCATCGATAAGTTCGCCATGCAGTTCGAGCTTGCATGGAAGCTGTTGCAGAAGATGCTCTCGTACGAAGGGCGGCTGGATGCGGCGGTAGGGTCTCCGCGAGGGATCATAAAGGCAGCCTATTCGGCCTATAGCTTCATCGATGAGGATGCCTGGCTCTCGATGCTGGACGATCGCAATGCTGCCGAGCACGTCTACGATGCGGGATTGGCTAATAGGTTAGTGAACCAGATCATCAACGATTACCTTCCTGAATTCGAGCGGCTCATCCTGAACCTTGAAGCGGAATATGGCGAAGAGCTTCTTGGAGGGTTCTGAGCTGGATGGTATACGATATCCCTATGCTAAAAACGAACCGGGTAGGCCGAGCCTTCCGGTAGGCTAGTCGAGAGCGAGGCACATATGGTAGAGAAGGACCCCAGTGTACGCGTGCGATTCGCACCCAGTCCCACGGGCATGCTGCACATCGGTGGCGCACGCACGGCCATATACAACTGGGCGTTCGCGCGTACGATGGGCGGCACGTTCGTGCTGCGCATCGAAGACACCGACCCCGAGCGCTCCACCGAAGAGAACACCCAGATCATCCTGCGCGCCATGCGTTGGCTTGGCCTCAGCTGGGACGAGGGTCCCGAAGTGGGTGGCCCGTGCGGTCCGTACTTCCAAACGCAGCGCACCGAGACTTACCAGGCAGCGCTCGACAAGCTGAAAGCCGAAGGGCGTGTCTACCCGTGCTTTTGCACGAAGGAGGAACTGGACGCCAAGCGCGCGAAGGCCGAAGCCGAGGATGGCGGCTATGCGGGCTATGATGGCACCTGCCGCTGCCTGTCGAAGGAGGAAGCGCAGGCACGCATCGATGCGGGCGAGCCGCACGTGTGGCGCATCGCTGTGCCGCGCGATAGAGGCACCATCCAGTTCGACGATGCGGTCTACGGTCACATGAGCTTTCCAGCCGAGGCCATGGACGACATGATCGTCTGCCGCAGCGACGGCACCTTCACCTACAACTTCGCCGTGGTGTGCGACGATGCGAACATGGGCATCACACATGTCATCCGCGGTGATGACCACCTGTCGAACACGCCGCGCCAGGTCCTCATTTACGAGGCGTGCGATTTCCCGGTGCCTGTCTTCGCGCATCTGCCCATGATCTTGGGGCCGGATGGGCACAAGCTGTCGAAGCGCCACGGGGCCACTAGTGTGGAGGAATACCGCGACCGCGGGTATCTGCCCGAGGCCATGGTGAACTTTCTGGCGCTGATCGGCTGGTCGCTCGACGGCGAGACCACCATCATCCCCGAGGACGTGCTGTGCGAGAACTTCACGCTGGACCGCATCAACCGCAAGGACGGCGTGTTCGACGAGACGAAGCTGGAATGGATGAACGGCGTCTACATCCGCGAGATGGATGCGGACACGTGGGTGGAGGCGGCTACGCCGTGGCTGGCGCAAGCCTATGCGGATGGCGTGCGGGTGGACGCGGGTGTCACCATGGTGCCCACGCCCGCCAAGGAGGAACAGGAAGAGCGTGCGCGCCAGACGCGCGTGCCTGGCGATGGGGTGGATGTCGAGCTGTGGCAGAAGGCGCTCGCGCATGTGGCCGACCATCCGGCGCTCTTCCGCGCCATCTTCCCGCTGGTGGCCGAGCGCCTTGTACGCTTCGACGAGATACCCGCGAAGCTGTCCTACCTGTTCTGGGGCCCTAACGTGCAGCTGGACGAGAAATCAGTGGCGAAGGTGCTGACGAAGGACGGCGCGCGCGCTGATGAGGCGCTGGCTATCTGCCGCGAGGTGCTGGCTGGCCTGACAGGCGATTGGGACGAGGATGTGACCATGGAGGCATGCAAGGCCAAAGGCGAGGCAGCAGGCCTCAAGCCCAAGCAGCTCTTCCAGCCGCTGCGTGTGGCAGTGGCGGGCAACATGGTGTCGCCCCCGCTATTCGAATCCATCAAGCTGATGGACATGGCGGACGTGCTCGCGCGCATCGATGCCACCGTGTCCGCTGTATTCTGATAGGAGCAAAGCTATGACCGAGGCCGATGAGCGCGCTGCCATGATAGCCACCACCCCCGAGGGTGCGCGCCCTGCGGCGGGCGGTACACAGCAGCAGCCGAAGCTGCCCGACTATCCCACGCTGGAGCAGATGGAGGCGTTCTTCCGCCGTGATACGTTCGCCTATGAGCGCGCTGGCTGCCGCATCGTGGAAGGGTGGGTCGGCCATGGCGTATGCGAGATGGACATCACGCCGGGGCATCTGAACGCTGAGGGTCACGTGATGGGTGGTGCCATCTTCACCTTGGCCGATTATGCGTTCGCTGTGGCTACCATGTGCGGTGCGGCGGCATCCGTGTCGCTGTCGTCCACCATCGAGTTCATGACCTCATCGCGCGGCACGAAGCTGATCGCCACCGCGAACCTGGACAAGCCTGGACGCAAGGTTGGCTTCTACACCATCGACGTAACGGACGATCTGGGGGAGAGCATTGCGAAGGTGGTCACCACCTGCTATCACCCGCGTTCGGTCTGAGCGGGCGCGCTTTCGCTCGCAACGGCATTTTCGCGGGCATCCGATGGAGCGGCCGTAGCCTTCGCGGCTGCCTGCCGTTTCTTCGCAGCGCGCAGCATCAGTGCGCCCACGATCAGCGATATCACGGCCAGTGCGCACGACGATGCCAGCCACACCGCGCCCATGCCCATCCAGAAGGCTTGCGGGTACATGCGGATCAGCAGTGAATCAGCCGGGAACGTCCAGGTGCCATCTGCGAAGAAGGCGCTATGAATGCTGGCGAACAGGCCGTCGAAGCCGATGAGTGCCCACAGACCCAGCATGGCGAACAGCGCCAGCACCGCCACGCCCGCCCACAGCAGCGCGGTGCCTACGGGCCGATACCCGAACATGCGTAACAGCGCCATCAGGCAGAAGGCCGAGATGAGCGCCACGCCCACGAGCGGCATGGTGAAGCGGCTGACCACCTCGTACACATCGTCAAGATGAGCAAGCGCATCAGCATCCAAGGTATATTGATCGGGCGCCTCTGCCAGACGGTCGGCGTCTGCGTTCGCATAGGGCGTGGCCGCTTCATCGTTCGCCTTCGCGATGGCGTCCATCAGCGCAGCCTGATCGTGGGTGGCCACCGTGTAGTCGCGCGTAGCCACAGCCAGCTCTTCCATCTGTGCAGCAGTGAAGGGCGACCCTTCCCAGCGAGAGGTCTGCGCCGAGAGCACCGCGGTCGTGGTGGGAAGGCCAGCGCAGATGGCGAAACCGGCGGCGAAATAGGTCAGCGCCAGCATGACGGCCGTGATGGCCTGCATGACGCGCTTTTGTGAAGCGGCATTCATCGCTCGGTGGCCCCTTCTGCCGTGCGGGCATCATCGCGCACATCCACCCAGATGCTGGGTGCGGTCACGCCGCCCTTCTTCCCGAGGATAATGTTCTGCGGCCCTTGGCGCGAGAAGACGCCCGTGAGCCTTCCGCTGTAGACGAACAGCCCCGATAGATTCTTGAACAGCATCGGCGGACGCTGGTAGTCCTCTTTGTTGCCGTAGAGCGGGATGGCCGGGGTAGGAAAGGGTTCGCAGAAGCGCTGGGCAAGGAACGTTTGGCCGTCAGGCTGGCTGGCACAGCGGCCTACGATCCGCTCCCATTCGTCGTCGGTGGAGATGCAGCGGCGCCAGGCTGCATCGATCACCAGGCCGTCTTCGCCCCACCAAGCATGTTCGCCGCGCAGATGCTGTCCATCGAAGGTCAGTTCGCGCACATCATAGATGGCGAAGCGAAGCCCGCGCTCTTGGAACAGGCGCCCGTATATCTTGAATTCCTCCACCACCGCATGATCCAGGAAATCCACGATGGCCACGTTGGGCGCATCCACGGCGTTGGCGGTGGTGCTATAAATGCGCAAGAACTCGTCCACCCAGCCATCGAACAGGCTGTCGTTGCAATCCTGCACGCGATGGTGCTGGGCGAAGGCCTTGAACGGCTCGCCCGCCTCAACGCCGATGGTGATCTCGCGGTTCTCGTTCATGCCGCTCGATCCATCGCTGTTCAACTCGCATAGCTTCGCGTCCAAGGTGTTCTCGTTCAAGAACACATCCACGCGCATGAGCGGCAGCGGTTCATCGTAGCCGCTGGGCAGCAGGATCAGCTCTTCGGCGCGCGGGTCGTAGCCGAACAGTTTGCGATATGCAGGGTCAGCAACATAGGCTGCTATCACCTTGGCAAGGATGCGGTAGGTGGTTCCCGCAATGCGCTCGAAGGTGTTGTAAGTCACCTGGTCGAACAGGCGGGGGAGCGCAGAGGAATAGACAGTCTGCCCGTCATAGACCGACGTGGAGCCTTCCAGGTACGTCCAGATGCGCCGCCGGTCATCCCCGTGTGGGTCGACCTTCTGCAGCATGGTCACGTATTCGTCGGTGAACAGGTGGTTCTCGGTGGCGCTGGCATCTGGACCAGCGCCGCGCGAGCGATCGTGGTAGCGGGCGCAGGCGGCAACGAACGCGCTCGCCAGCTT
>CASTMW010000033.1 GCA_949450265.1 uncultured Eggerthellaceae bacterium
CTGGTTGACACAAGCGCAGATCGCAGAGCTTTTTGGCACAAAAACTCAAGCGATTACCAAGCACATACAGAATATCTACGAGGACCAAGAACTCGATGAATCCCCAACTTGTTCCAAAATGGAACAAGTTCGAACTGAAGGGTCACGCCAGGTAAAGCGGACCGTGAATGTTTACAACCTCGACATGATCCTTTCTGTCGGATATCGAGTCAATTCGAAACAGGCAACTCATTTCAGGAGTTGGGCGACCGACGTGCTTCGTAGATACATCATTGAGGGGCATTTCGGATGCGTTGGATACTAATCAAGTGATTGAAGTGGTGAAGAGCTATGCATCGGCACTCGATCTTCTTGATGACTACGATCATCAGCGCATCGCGAAGCCAGATGGGACTGATGCTATCTATGTTCTCGACTATGACGAGTGTATAGAATTGATCAAGACGCTCAGGTTCAATGATGAGAGCAGTCTGTTCGGTGTCGAGAAAGACGATTCGTTCAAGAGCAGCATTGCAGCGATCTACCAATCCTTTGGAGGCAAGGAAATCTACCTGTCCGTTCAGGAGAAAGCAGCAAATCTACTCTACTTCATCGTGAAGAATCACTCATTTCACGACGGAAACAAGCGCATCGAATGGAATGCTCTATCGCGAAGGAAAGAAAGTGATAAGCGATAGCGCGCTCGTCGCGACCACCATTATGATCGCCGAATCAAAGCCAGAAGAGAAAGAGATTATGACCTCTCTTGTCATGAACTTTCTTGCGTAGCATCACATTTCGGCAAGATTCCCGATCATTAGGGTTTGCAGTACAAGGGTGTTCAGAAAATCGTCTGGGGCCCATCGCCTGGGATCTTTAGTTGCTGAGCGTGGTGGACTCGGGAGAAAGACGCAGATTAGGGCCCGTTTCATTAGAGCCCGTTTCATGCTATAACTGCTCTGACTGGTAGCCAATACCTCTGCATCTGAATGGATTGGATGGTTTGGAAGTAGCGATATTCTGGTGGTCGGATGTGCACATTGCGGGCTAGGATCATAAGGCAAGGTAGGGAAGCATGGCGGACATACAGCTGCGGTTTCTGAAAGATATGCTAGTGCTGGGCGAGCCGGTGTGGACCGAGCTGGCGCGGCTGGGGCTGAATGTGCAGCGCGACGGCGAACTGACGCTGTTGCTGGAACCGGAAGTGTTCGAAGAGGTCTACAAGCTGGACACCTTGGTGGGCGCGCAATGCTTGGTGACGCCCACGGCGAACCTGACCCCCATGCGCCTGATCCATGTGGGGCTGGAGCAGCGCGCTGACGAACTGGCGAAGGCGGCGCTGCAAGTGGTGCGCGCCCAGAACCCGCAGCATGTGCTGGTGGAACTGGGGCCGTGCGGGCTGCCGCTCGACCCGTCATCGCGCGCATCCCTCACCGAGAACAGCGACCAGTACAAGCGCGCGGCGCGCCTCTTCGATAGCGAGGACTTCGATGCCTTCTTCCTGAATGGGTTCACGCGTGCGGTCGACCTGAAATGTGCGCTGATCGGGCTGCGGAAGGTGACCGACGCTCCCATCTTGGCATCGGTGAACGTGGACGCGGCAGGGCTGCTTCCCAGTGGCGACACGCTGTGCGATGCGGTGGGCGTAATGGCGGAATACGGCGCGCAGGTGCTGGGATTCTGCACAGCGGCGCCGCTGGACGCGACGGTGCAGCTGACTCAGGGCATTCGCGAGGAATACGCATTGCCGACGCTGGTGCAGCTGGACATCCAAGGAACGCAGACCGACCCCGAGACTATGGTGGATGCAGCGGATGCCCTGCGTGCGGCTGGTGTGCAGTTCTTGCGCGCCACCGGCGATGCGACTCCGGCATACACGGGAGCGCTGGTGGCTGCCACGGATGACCTGGATGTGGTGCTGCCGCCGTCCGCGCAAGCGGTTCAAGCGCCCGCTGCCGCTGAAGATATGGAAAGCGTGGCCGCGCGTCTTCGGGCGAAGATCGACCGAGCATTGGAGCGATAGATGCCCAGCAATAGAGAGCGAAGCGAGCATTACGGCGCGTTGCAGCAGGTGATCGATCAGCTGTTCGGCGAAGAGGGAGATGCGGCCTACGAAGAGCAGGCCACGAATAACGCCGCGTCGCTCGCGCACGAACGAACCGATCCGCTGACCACCGCCGCGCAGCAGTTCGGCGTGACCACAGATCAGGCGGCCATGTTGGGGCTTGGGGCGCTTGGCGGAACAGCTCAGCAGTCCGAAGAACCCACGGGCCCCACCGTCTCGCGTCTACAGGTGGTGATGGCCGCTGAATCGGCCGACCTGCCCGATGATCTGCTGCGCATCGTCAGTCTGCTGCCACCCGGCGACTACACGCGCCAGAAGCTGACCACGCAACTGAACTCCGCCATAACCGGGCATGCCTGGGGTCAGGTGTACGGCACGGTCGGCTGAACCTCTCGCAACTGGCGGTTGCCGCCTCGATTTGTCAAAATGACCACCGATGTTGCTTATGCAACGAGGCCCGCAACCGCATACTCGAAAGGCGAAGAGGATGGCAGCAAACAATCGAGGGAGCTTTATGAGCTACGAGTTCGCCGATCGCCTGATCGAGCTGCGGCGCTCGCGTGCGCTGAGCCAGGAGGATCTGGCTGGGAAGATAGGCGTATCGCGCCAGGCGGTGTCGAAGTGGGAGCGCGCCGAGTCGGCGCCCGATATTGGGAACCTGATGGCGCTTTCTGAACTGTACGAGATATCGTTGGACGAATTGGTGCGGGGTGAAGAGGCGGTGGCTGCCGCCGAAGCCTCTGCTGAAGGAGCAACGAGCGCAGCGATATCGTTCAAGAAGAATCTAACTGTGGAGGCGCCAGACGAAGAGGCGGCGGCCGAAGAAGCGTCAAGCACAGAAGCGACGACTGAAGAAGCGGTCATTGTGGAAGCGTTTGATGGGGAAGGGCCAGCGGAAGAAGCAGTTTCGGCGGAGGTTCCGTCAGAGCTATCACCGACCGCAACGTCCGAGCCAGTCCCGGCAGCGTCCACACAAAATACCGCCGCTCCGCAAGATGCGGCTTCGCAAGGCGCTGTTCCACAAGGCGCCACCGCTTCGCAAGATACTGTCGTGCAAAACGGGACCGTCCCGCAAGCCGCTGCTGCTCCCGTGTTCCGTACGAGCCCTGCATGGCGCATGTTCCCCTATCCGCTGCTTTGTGTGGTGCTCTTCCTGTTCTGCGGATTCTTCCTGGGCATGTGGCATCCGGCCTGGGTCATCTTCCTGACCATCCCGTTCTACTATTGGGTGGTCAACATCATCATGCACGACCCCAACTACATGGCGGCGCACGCATCACAACAGGCGGCGTGCGCATCGCAGCAGGTGCCGCCTGTACAACAGACCCCGTTACAGCAGGCTCCGCCGCCGCAAACCCCGCTCGTACAACAAACCCCGTCGCAACAGACTCCGTCCGTGCAGCAAACGCCGACGAACGAGGTGAATCATGACTAGACTGACCACATCAAGTTACGTGAAGATCCTGTTGGTCGTTTTGCTCTGTGTGGTGCTGTGTGGTGGCATCGTGGGTTGTAGTCGCGGTTGTTCGATGGCCACGCAGCATGCGAACGATATCTTCTGGCAGGCCTACGACAGCTACGATCTGGCGCAGAAGGGTGACGGGTCGGTACGCGCCAGCGACGTGAAGGACCTCCAGATCGACTGGGCGGCTGGCAGCGTCGTCATCGAAACGCGTGCGGACGAAACGGCGGACGATGCAGCCATCACATTCACCGAGACGAACGGCGCTTCGCTTCCGGAGAGCCAGCGCATGCGCTGGGAGCTGAGCGGCGATGTGTTGCAGATCAGCTTCGGTCCGCGCGACTACGGCTTCATCGGCTGCTCGCCGCTCGCTCGCAAGAATCTTGTGGTGAGTATCCCGGAAAGCGTGGCGAACGATCTTGGTTGCATCGGCATCAATGGGGCGTCCGGCTCTTACGAGATCGGGCAGATCGGCTGTGAGCTGCTGGACATCAACCTTGCGTCCGGCCAGGTGAACGCCGACATCGTGCGCGCCGATACGCTGGCCCTTGACGTGGCAAGCGGGAACGTGGACATCGCAGGCAACATCGCTCAGCAGCTGGACGTGGAACTGGCAAGCGGCATGATAGCGCTCGACTGCGGAGAGGCATGTCCGCGCATCGCGTCCATCAACGTAGCAAGCGGCAATGTGGATGTGGCGCTGCCGGACGAGAGTGCTTTCACGGTGGACCTGGAGAAGATGTCCGGTTTGTTCACCTGCGATTTCCCACAGGCGCAAGGCGTGTATGGACCTGCGGGCAGGAGCAGCAATGCTGATAGTGTTGGCAGTGCCAGCAGCACCGACCGCGCCACCGAGAGTGCGGGCGGCAGGAGCAGCGCGAATGGGGATGCCCATAGCAACGCGGCCGCGAACGCAAGGCGCAATGCTGACGCGCTCGGCAACTTCGACATCACCATCATGAGCGGTCAGGTGACTCTGCGCCCCCGATAGACTGTCCCGCTGCGCGGTATACTGGGCCTATGACCACGACCGCGAACACGAACAAAACGACTGCGAGCGCGAATGCTGCACATGCTGTGAACGCCGCATCTGCTGCCGTACCCACTGTCACCGCATCAACGACCCGTCGCACGCTGCATTACTACTGGATCGCCACGCGCAAGCATCTGGGCCTATTCCTGGGGCTGATGGCGTCCACCATCGGCTTCGTGGGGTTGCTGACATACGGCAATCCGTACGTGATGGGCCTGATCGTCGACCGCGTCAGTGCCGGGCGTGTGGCAGCCGATCAGGTGCTGCCGGTGTTCGGCCCATACATTGCGGCGCTGATCCTGATCAACCTATGCGGGCAGGCGTGCAGCAAATTGCAGGACCTTACCATGTGGAAGCTGCAGATCGCGGTGAACTACGACCTGGCCACCATGGCCTTCGACGCCCTCTCGAACCAATCCATGTCGTTCCATTCCAGCCGATTCGGCGGCACGCTGGTCAGCCAGACCTCAAAGTTCATGTCCGCCTACACGCTATTGCTCAACACGATCACCTTTCCCTTCTTGCCGATCATCTGCTCGGTCGTGTTCACGTGTGCATTGTTGCTGCCGTTGGTGCCGCTGTACGTAGGTGTGCTGATGGTGCTGCTGGTGGCATACGGCAGCGTGTCGTACATCATGTACAAGCGCATCCTGCATCTCAATGAAAAGGCAGCTGCGGCGCAGAATCGCCTGTCAGGCGAGTTATCGGATGCGGTGACCAATATCTTGGCGGTGAAGACGTGCGGGCGCGAGGACTACGAGCGCGAGCTCTTCGACAGCGCGAACCGCGATGTGGTAGCGCGTGACAGTAAGCGCATGATGTCCTCCATGGTGCGCGGGGTGACTACGGCAGCCATTACGGTGATCATCATGAGCGTGGTCACCGTGTTCATTGCGGGCGGCAATGCGTGGTTCGGCATCTCGGCGGGCACGCTGGTCATGATGTTCACCTACACATATACGCTGACCAATCAGTTCAACTTCATCAATACGGGGCTGCAGCGGCTGAATCAGGTGTTCGGCGATGCCAGCGGTATGACGGTCGTGCTGGATGAGCCGCGGCTGGTCGACGATGCGCCGAATGCGCGCCCGCTTGTGGTGGAACTGGGCGACATCGATTTCGACCATATTGGGTTCGGCTATACCGACGGCGGTGTGCGTACGGTGGTCTTCGACGATTTCAACCTGCACATCCCCGCTGGGCAGCGCGTGGGGCTGGTGGGCATGAGCGGCGCGGGGAAGACCACGCTAACCAAGTTGCTGCTGCGGCTGGCTGATATTCAGCAGGGCAGCATCCTGGTGGATGGCCAGAGCGTGGCCGACGTGACCCAACAGAGCCTGCGACGCAACATCGCGTATGTGCCGCAGGAGGCCATGCTGTTCCATCGCAGCATTGCGGAGAACATCGCCTACGGGCGGCCCGATGCTACTCTCGACGAGATCCGCGCGGCTGCCGAGCGCGCGAATGCGCTGGAGTTCATTGAGCGGCTGCCGCAGGGCTTCGACACGCTGACCGGCGAGCGTGGCGTGAAGCTGTCGGGCGGCCAGCGGCAGCGCATCGCCATCGCGCGCGCTATGTTGACCGACGCCCCTATCCTGGTGCTGGACGAGGCCACCAGTGCGTTGGATTCCGAGAGTGAGGCGCTGGTGCAGGATGCGCTGCGCAAGCTGATGGCCGGTCGTACGACCATCGTGGTGGCGCATCGGTTGTCAACGGTGGCAAGCCTTGACCGCATCGTGGTGCTCTCGCATGGGCGCATCGTGGAGGATGGGCCGCATGCGCAGTTGGTGGAGGCGGGCGGCGAATACGCGAACCTTTGGAACCGTCAGACCGGCGCCTTCATGGAGTAGGGATTCTAGGCTCTAGGTTCGGGTGGCCCGCTAGGGGCATTCCAGGTTCGGGCTGCTCGGCCCTGGCTGCTCACGCAAGGAAGACCAGCATGAGGAATCGCGCAAGGTCGCGGTCGGTGGCCTCTTCCATGTTGAAGATGGCCTTGAGCTTGCGCAGACGGTAGCGCACCGTGTTCGGATGCTGGAAGAGCGCCTCGGCAGCAGCGCGCACATCGCCCGCCGTGTCGGCGATGGCTCGCGCGGTGGCAAGCAGATCGGATCCGTGCTGTTGGTCGTGGTTCGCCAGCATCTGCTGGTAGAGCTGGCATGTGCTGGTCAGCAGGCGGTCCTGGGCGGCAGCATTGCGGAAGGCGCCTTCGCGCATATCGGCCCAGCGGAGCACGATCCGGCTGTTGGACGCTCCTGCGGATGCCGCTTCTGCTGCTTCCAGCGCGCCGAACGCTTCGCGCACCGCCAGATCGCCCTGTCCTAGCGGCACTTCTTCGCTGATACCGCAGACGATGCGCCCATACGGGCGCAACAGCTGGATGAACTCGGAATCGGATTCCATTTGGAAGGCAGCGGGCGGCCGATTGTAGGTGATCACCATGATGGCGCAGCCGTGGTAGCGGAACACCCCGGCGGTCTCAACGCGTTCCCAGGTGCGCTCGATCTGGTCGGTCACGCTGGTCAGCTCGTCGATCTGGGCGTAGAGCGAGGCTTCATCTTCGGCAAGAGGGCGCAGCACGGCACATTGGATGGTGGCGCCTGTGGCGTGCAGCGCCTCGTAGAACACTTGGCGGATCTGCTCGGGCGTGCGGTTGTGCAGCAGTCCGTCGATCAGGTGCGCGATGTCCGCGTCAACGCGGTCGCGTTCCAGCAGTTTCATGCCTTGGAAGATCACCTGCTCGTAGTATTCGCCACGATAGAGGAACAGCGGCGTGCCGGATGCGTTGCTGGCATCCAAGACGCGCTGGCTGATGGGCAGGTCGTGCACGTTGCGCACCGCAACGGCAGCTAGGTCGCGCGACACCATGGTGGCCAGCGATCGTTCGGCCAGGTCGGCGTCATCGCGTGCGAAGCCCATGTTCGACAAGATGAATTCTCCAGGCACGTAGTCGGCATAGGCGTCCTTGCCCACGGGCGCGTCCATGATGCCCAGGTTGATGACGCGTCGCTGCAGGGCATCCGGCGCTCCGGCCAGCAGTTCCCATTCGTGGATCGCGGGGAGCGCCAATATGTCGGCAGTGGTTATCACGCAGGCCCTTGGCCTCTCAGGTGTTGTAGATGCTTGAGGTGTTCGCGGCGCTCGTTATGTCTGCTATGAATCATGTGTCTTATATGTTTGTCGAGGTCGCATGGAAGTAGATGTGCATGTCCTCGGGGCCTGCATCGGTCAGGTATCCGCCCGGAACGGTGCCCAATCGGCGGAATTCCAGGCTTTCATACAACGCGATGGCGCCCGTATTGCTTGCCACCACGGCGTTGAACTGCACGCCTGTAAACCCCAGTTCGCCAGCTTTCTCCAGCGAATGGCACACCAACTGCCGCCCGATGCCCCGCCCGCGCGCACCCTCGGCCACCATGTAGCCGCAATTCGCCACATGCGCGCAGCGCCCGATGCCGTTCGGATGCAAGATGTACAAGCCCAGCACACGTCCGTCCTCTTCGGCAACGCCCATGAATGCCTGGCGTTCGGCCATGTGCCGCATGCCGTCCAGATCGAGCAGCTCTTTATCGGGGAAGAATCGCCCGGCTGCCACCACGTTGTTCCAGATGGTCATCAGATCGGACAGGTCGCGCTCTTCCCATTTGCGGATCATAAGGTACCTCGCAGGTTCGTGGTCGGATCGGATATTGGTGCGGACGCTGGCTTGGATGCTGGTGCGGACGTTGGCGCGTCTGCTGGTACATCTGTTGACGCGTCCACCGGTACGTCCGTTAATGCATCTGTTAGTGCGTCCTGTGGCATGTCCGTTAGCAACTCGTTAGCACGTCCGGCGCGCGCTCGTACGGGGCATTATAGCGCCCTGCCCGGTTGGTATTGTCGTCAGTGTGGCATGCGGATGGACATCGGCCGTTTTGTGCGATCGTACAAAACGGTAGACCCTATCATGTTCGATCGAACGAAAGAAGCGCGCCGTCCCACTCCTAGGATGTTCTCACTCGACTGGCAGCAAGAGAAAGGAACACCGATGAACACACTGACCAAAGATGCCATCAACGCCCTGAGTGAACTGGAATCCCTGGAGAAGTCCTACTGCCTGAAGATGGTGGATCGGCTGAAGCACCTGGGTCTGCATCAGCATTCCAGCAATGCCATCTGTGCACTGGCTACCGCCGCTGCTGTCCCTGTGAAGAAGTAGTTCGTCAACGCTCCATCTCCATATTTCCGATGGGTTCGATCGATAAGATAAGAGATGATGAAGGCGAACGGGACGTAAACATGAGCAGGGCGCGAACATGAACGGGGCTACGCTTTCTTACATCAAGGTGTGAAATTCGAATGCTCTGATCATAATGATGGCATCATCGTTGCAGTTGCTTCCGTTGAAAGCACGCTGCTATCCTTGTGCGGGAATGAAAAGAAACACTACAATGCAGCGTCCCCGTTCGAAGAAAAGCAGAGCATGAATCAACGCGATAAGATCAAGCCTATCCTTTTTAGCATCATCAAGCACTCCAGCCCAGAAGAGCTGAGGGAACAGATTCCGAAAGATATCGTGGCGGGTATCGTGGTGGCAGTGGTGGCTTTCCCGCTTTCGGTGGCGCTGGGTATCGCATCCGGCGTTACGCCAGAGCAGGGTCTGTACACGGCCATCATCGCGGGATTCCTGATCGCATTCCTAGGTGGCAGTCGCGTCCAGATCTCAGGGCCCACGGCGGCATTTGCCACCATCGTTGCGGGCATCGTAGCTACGGACGGCTTGGAAGGATTGGTGGCGGCCACCATCATCGCAGGCGTGCTGCTCATTCTGATGGGGCTGTTCAAGTTGGGCGCTATCATCCGCTTCGTGCCGTTCACCATCACTACGGGATTCACGGCGGGCATCGCGGTCACATTGGCTATCGGACAGATCAGGGACTTCTTTGGCCTGACCTATCCTGATGGGGTCGTAGCCATCCACACCGCAGATAAAGTGGCCGCTGCGGTGACGAACGCTTCGACCGTCAACGTACAGGCATGCATTGTGGGCGCGGTGTGTTTGATCATCCTGTTCGCGTGGCGGAAGGTGCCACGGGTAGGGGAGATTATCCCTAGCTCGCTGGTGGCGCTCTTTGTGGGCATCGCGTTGGTGAGTGGCTTGGGTCTCAACGTGAGCACTATCGGGGACCTGTACGTCATCAATAGCGCTTTGCCCGCATTCCACTTGCCGCAACTTGATCTCGAGTTGTTCCGCAGTCAGCTGGCGAACGGCGCCACTATTGCCATCTTGGCAGCTATCGAATCGTTGCTTTCGTGTGTGGTAGCCGATTCCATGATCAGCGCTCACCATCGCGCCAACACGGAACTGATGGCACAGGGCATCGGTAACATTGCATCTGTGCTGTTCGGAGGTATCCCGGCAACAGGTGCCATCGCGCGCACGGCGGCCAACGTAAAAGCTGGCGGCCGTACGCCCATTGCCGGCATGGTGCACGCGCTTGTGCTGGTGGCGGTGTTGGCGTTCCTCATGCCGTTCGCTGCGCTCATCCCCATGCCCACTATCGCAGCCATCCTCATCTTCGTGGCCTACGGTATGTGCGGCTGGCGCAACTTCGTTCATCTGTGCAAGACAGCATCGAAGAGCGCGGTCGTGGTCTTGGTGCTCACGTTCGTGCTGACCATCGTGTTCGACCTAGTGTTGGCGATCGGTGTGGGCATGACCATCAGCGTAGTGCTGTTCTTGAAGGACATGAGCAACGAGACGGAGGTCAGGGGTTGGCGATACTATTGCGACGAGAATTCCGAGGTCACGCATCTGCGCGAACTGCCGAAGAGCGTTCGTGTCTATGAGATCAACGGGCCGATGTTCTTCGGCATGACCGAGCGCATCGCGGATATCTCCGTGAAGTCGTTCACCAAATACCTGATCATCCGCATGCGCGGGGTGCCGTCTTTGGATGCGTCAGGCATGAATGCGCTTGAGAATCTGTACGCGTATTGCAGCGCGCACGGCGTGAAGCTGATCTTCTCGCATGTGAATGAGCAGCCGATGAAGGCAATGCGCCATGCCGGCTTCGTTGACCTGGTGGGGGAGGAGAACTTCCTCGGGCACATCGATGAGGCCATCGCTCACGCCAGGGATTTGCTGGAGGAAGAGGCTCGTCGCATCCATTCGCGCTGACCTGGTTGCTGGATGTTGCGACCACGTGAGTGCGCGACATTTTGCAGAAGGAGGATGCTGTTTTATCGCAGGATGGTCTGGGCGACAACCTTCTGATAGTGCCTTCCTATGAAAAGAGCGGACCCGCTGATAAACGTGGTTCTGCGTATCAACGGAACATTGATGTGAATATTCTAAGTAGTCACACAGAGTAGTGTATAGTATATAGTGTCACTATATACCAGATGCGTTGCCTAGAACGTAAGGAGGGTCTATGGCGGGCAACATCACTGAAATGCTCAAGGGAACGCTCGAGGGCTGCGTGCTGCAGCTGATCAGCGAGGGCGACGCCTACGGCTATGAGATCACGCGTCAGCTCAACGAGCAGGGGTTCACCGACGTGGTGGAAGGCACCGTCTACGCGATCCTCGTACGGCTTGAGAAGCGCGGCCTCGTTGATGTGGAGAAGAAGCCTTCAGAGGTGGGTCCCCCGCGCAAGTTCTACACGCTGAACGCCGAAGGTTGTGCCGAGCTCAAGCAGTTCTGGGAGAGGTGGGACTACCTGAAGACCATCATCGATCGGCTGAGGAAAGGATAGAAGGATGGCGGATGTGAAGCAGTTCTTCGATGACTATCTCAACATCAAGAGAATGCTTGAGGAGAAGCGCGAGTACCGGGCCATGATGGCCCGTGTGGACGCGTTGCCCGAGGACTACCGGTACGTGTTCAAGAAAATTCAGGACTACATGTGGAAGTTCGCGTCGGGCGCGGGCTACGACATGATGGAGATTCAGGAGGGGCTGGTGGAGCTGTTCGAGCAGGGTGCGGCCGAAGGGAAGCCCGTGTTGGAGGTGACGGGCGAGGACGTGTCCGGCTTCGCCGACGAACTGATGCGCGAGGCGCGCACCTACACCGAGAAGTGGGGCGACGATCTGAGCGCCGACATCGCCAAGAAGCTCAAGTAGCCGCCTTGCCCATGCCAAGACGCTGAATCCCTGGGGCAAGAGCATCGTCTGCGCGACGCTGGGGTTCGCGGCTGTGGACTACCCGGAGGTGTTGTTGCGCTCGGTGGCGCGGGCGTACTTGGCGCGCGTCTACACTCCGCCTGCCGGCACCGTTCACGCTTTTCAGATCGAAGGGCTGCGCAGTATCTGGAAAGTCTGGGCATGCGTGTTGAGCGCAACCAGTTCAGCGTGCCGCAGCGCCTCGCGTGCGCCGAGGCGAGTATCGTCACGCTGGGCAACAATAACTTCGCCTACACCGAGCAGGACGGTTCGTTCGTTATCTTGGTCACCTTCGTGGTGGACGCGCAGTTGCGGCCGAGCGGGTCTGCGGTGCGCAACGGCTGTCCGGAAGGATGTGAGTTGTGCATCGAGGCGTGCCCCACGGGCGCGATGAGCGGCCCGTGCGAACTGGATCTTGATCGCTGCATCCTATTCAACAACCAGCGCTTCGCGCCGGGTGCGCAGGAGGATATCTGGGAGGCCATGGGCGAGCGCATCCATGGTTGCGATGCATGCCAGGTCGTGTGTCCGCGCAACCGGAAGCCGCTTGCCCGTGCCGCGCAGAAGGATCCGTTCCTCGAATGGCTTGCAGGCGAGTTCGACCTGGAGCGCGTGCTCTTCTTGGACGACGGCTACTACAAGGACGTCGTCCAGCCCATCATGTACAACTACATCAAAGATCTCGACATCTTTCGCCGCAACGCGGCTGTGGCCTTGGGCAATACGGGCGATCCTGGCCATTTGCCCGCTCTGCGCCGGGCGCGCGACACGTTCAAGAATCCAGATGTTCTGAAGGCGGTCGACTGGGCCATTGTCCGTCTGGAAGCGGTATAGGCCAATGGGCGGCGTGAGTGCCGGATGCTGGCAGCTGGCTATGCATGTAACATTGTTCTGCAAGGTGAGGCGCGCAATGTAGCGCTTTCGTAGGATGTGTGAGATACGGAATTGGTGCGTAGCTGGCGCGCAACGCACGAACTTCCGCAGAGCGTGGCACGCACGGAACGTTTTCCGCAGAAAACCGGCCGAGTTCGCTCTGTTTTGCCCTTGGATCGCCCATCAGTTGCGGCATTTCGTTCATCTTGCACCAACACGCGCGGCATTTCCTTCATTCCGCGCCACGGGAAGGGAAAAAGACGATACGGTTCCCAACATCGCAAAAGGTGTCCTTCGGTAATTGGATAAACGAACGCCCCCCTTGCGTTTAGTTCTGCAGGACAGCCAGTTGACCGCCTTCGCTAAGGGTGTCGGCCGCAACACACCTCTTACAAGATCTCACGCTATAATCCACCTATGAGAACAGCACCTAAGATAAAGCACATCCATTATCAGGACATCAGCCTTGCTCCTTTGCAACTTCGCTGGATGATCTGCAGGGGCCAATCGGGGGCACGGTGACGCTGCCACAGTGGGTTCACTAGGCTCTGGGCACGAAACGCTCTCGTTGGATACGAACCAGAAAACGGTGATCTATGGTAGCCCAGAAGTCAGCATCCGTAGGAGAAGCCATAGCGCAAACGCTGCTCGAACAACGCGACCATCGCGTGAAGCGTGGGTTTTACTGGGAGAATCAAATCGCTTTCGTTTACAATTCCGAAAAAATGGAAGGCAACCCGCTATCCGAGGAAGAGACGCGCGCCATATTCGAGACACGCACGGTCATCCCGCATGATCGGCCCTCTTCGTTCGATCACTACCTTGAAACCGCGAATCATTTCCGGCTGTTCGACCGGATGCTAGAACCTACGATGAACCTCTTACGAAAGAGTTGTTAAAGGAATACCACGGTATATTGAAGCGCGGAACCGCCGATGATGTGGTCTATGACGATATCGCTGTTGGGGATTGGAAGAAGCAGCCCAACGAAGTTGGCGGCACAAGAACCACCGACCCGAAATACGTCGATGATGAGATCGGTCGGCTGCTCGCATCGTATGAGGCAAAGTCGACCAAGAATTATCGGGATATCGCTGGCATGCACGTTTTCTTTGAACGGATACATCCCTTTCAGGATGGCAATGGGCGCGTTGGGCGCATTGCTATGTTCAAGGAGTGCCTGCGACACGGCCTTGAGCCGTTCATTGTGTTCGGTGAGTTCAAGGATGGCTATTACCAAGGGATTCGGGTCTTTCCTGAAGATGAGCGTGCATTGGTGGGCTTCATCGAAGAGATGCGCGAGCTGTATATGAAAGAATACAGTGCGCTTGTGCCCGAATGGCATCTGCTCCCACGTATCGCACAATACCGAGGAACATACGATGCACATGAGCGAGCCGAACAATATGACAGTTTCTTCAGTTCTTGAAGGTTGTATGACCAGCAGGGTGCCCGCGCTGACCAGGTAAAACAGAACGTATGTCCCCATATGTTACCAGTGGTAACTTCTCAAAGTAACTGCGACTCCAGAGAACCTTAGCCTCTCTTTCAGGG
>CASTMW010000034.1 GCA_949450265.1 uncultured Eggerthellaceae bacterium
TGATAGACGCCTTCGAAGAATCCGATTGACGAAGCGCTCTCTCCATCTTTGGGTGTCTTCTTTGATCGCCTTCTTTGGCGCTACCTTCTGAACGACACAGAATCAATATGGATATGGCCAGTTCAGCGCCATTTTCTGACGATTCCCCATGATTCATGGGATGCGCCTGCATGCGTGATTTCTTAGCATGGCCCACAGTTGGATCGGATCTTCGGGTGACCCTTCAAGCAGCTCCCTTCGAGTGCATTGAAGGCGCTCACGTTCGCCAGATGCGGGACAGCGAACAGGGTCCGGGCAAATGTCTGGTCCAACGCAAGAGAGAGGACGAAAGGAGAGAACATGTCTGGAACGGTCTTAGGCGGAGGTGCCATGTCGCGCCGAGATATGCTCAAGTTCGCCGGCGCAGCCACGGCGGTAGCAGCTGGCGCAACGTTGATCGGGTGCTCGCAGGCTGGTGCCGAGCCCGCCAAGGACACATCCTTGGCTGCTGGCGGCGTTGCGACCACCACGCTGGCCGAAGCGACCAGCCAGAACGTGATGAAGGTGGAAACGAGCGTTCCTTCTATCAACCTGACCGAAGGGCTCGTCTACAAGCAGGTCCTTCCTGGGGGCACGCAGCTTCACGTGGATATGTTGGTTCCTAGTGGGCAAAAGGACGAGACTTTCCCCTTGATCGTCTACATCAATGGCGGCGGATTCACTGGATCGCAGCCGTCGCGCAGCATCACGCAGCGCATGGCGTTCGCGCAGGCCGGTTACGTGGTAGCGTCCATCCAGCATCGCGTTGTGCCTACGGCGCGCTTCCCAGAGCCGGTAGAAGACGTGAAGGCCGCCGTGCGGTGGCTGCGCGCTCATGCAGCCGAGTTCAGCATCGACCCGACCCGCGTGGGCACTGTAGGAAGCTCAGCAGGCGGTTACTTCGCCACTATGTTGGGTGTAACGGGCGATGTAAAGGAATTCGACGTAGGCGAAAATACCAACGAGAGCTCAGCGGTGAACGCGGTCATCGACCTGTATGGCGTGTCCGACCTAACGATCATCGGCGCCGATCTGCCCGACGGGCTGGAAGAGGGACACAACTCACCAGCCACGACCGAAGCACTGCTTGTCAACGGTACGGCATTCGGCGATAACAAGGGAGCTTCGGTGTTCGATACGCCTGAAGCCGCGGCCGAAGCAAGCCCATTCACATACATTGACGGTTCTGATCCGGCGTTCCTTATCCTGCACGGCGATAAGGACACGCTCGTGTCACCCGTGGCGTCCATGGAGCTGTTCAAGCGGCTGCAAGATGCCGGTGTGGAAGCTGAGCGTTACACCATCGAAGGTGCGGGACACGGCGGTCCGATGTTCGACCAGCCTGCCGTGATCGACCTGATGGTGGAGTTCTTGGACAAGCACGTGAAGAACGCGAACCAGTAATGGATCAGCAATAAAACTGGTAACGAGCTGCTGCCGCACTGTCAGCGACGACGCTGCGGCAGTCGCGATCATAACACCATAGGGAGGACGGGCGGCCCTTGCTCCGGCCGGTCTATCGAATGAAGCCGTTCCTCTCTCCTTGGGGGCTCGCCTGTGCGGCGCGCCCCTTTTGCCCCCTTTTGCCCTTTGTCTGGACATGCATGCTCGCCGCCACTGTCATCTGACGCTCTTACCTTCGATTCCCTGGTTGCCCGCCGTGAGCTGTCTCGCACGTATCACGATCGTAGTCGCAAATCGTGGCTGCGTTCTGGGGTTGCCAAAATCTCAAGCCATACATATACTTGTTCATATACTTGTTTAGGAGGACGCTATGGCGCAGCTCTCTTTGTATATGGACGACACCGCCATGGCTGCGTTACGCGCAGATGCCGAGCAGCTTGGCACATCCATTTCCTCATACGCACGCGAGGTGTTGGAGCGACGTCACGAAACCGAACGTCAGGGTTGGGTCAATGGGTGGCCACCGGGTTATTTCGATCTTTTTGGAAGCTCCCCTGATTTTCCTGCTAGCATCGACGTTCCACCTGAGCCTATCGAAGCCTGGTAGTTGCATGTATATGCTTGACACCAACATCCTGATCGATTTTCTGCGCGGCACATCGAACTCCATCTATGGCAAACTGCGCGAAAGCGATGCGCGCCTTTTCAGCGTGTCGAGCATCGTGAAAGCAGAACTGCTGGTAGGCGCTGAGAAAAGTCAGGATCCTGATCAAGAACGCCTGAGAGTGGAAATGCTGCTGCTCCCTTTTGAACTTGTGCCTTTTGATGCAGCGTGCGCACAGCACTATGGGTGCATTAGAGCTCAACTAGAGCAGGCGGGCAAAACCATTGGCGCCAACGACTATCTTATTGCTGCCACAGCCTTAGCGCGGGGCGCCGTGCTCGTTACGAACAATGCACGCGAATTTCAAAGAGTTCCTGGCCTTGCCGTGGAAGAGTGGGCTGAAATCGCACTGTAACTGTGCGATAGATTGAAATGTGACCACACCGCGAGCGCATACCTACCGCCGATGTACCTTCATTCATTTTTACATAATGTCGTATTTTTGCTTCAAAAAACTTTGCATAATGTAGAATAAATATCAGGAAAAACTTTACATAATGTAGAAATTCTCTCGTGTTCGCTAAGAAATGGCAGGTAGGACGAGGCACCCAGCATCTAGCGCTGCTCGTGCGCTTTCTTCTTATGCTGTATCGGGCTGGTCTTCCGCTGCGTTGGGCTGGCCTTATGTGGCACCGGGGCAAGAGAAGACATGAGGTCCTCACGCCCGGCGCGGCGCAGAGCCTCACGCACCAGCTTGCGGTTCTTGGGGTTGCGGTACTGGATGAGCGCGCGCTGCATGGCCTTCTCGTGCGGGTCCTTCGGAACATAGACGGGCTGCATGGTGCGCGGGTCCACGCCGGTGTAGTACATGGCCGTGGCCATGGATCCGGGCGTGGGATAGAAATCCTGCACCTGTTCGGGGTTGTAGCCCATGTCGCGACAGAACTCTGCCAGCTCTACCGCGCAATCCAGCGTGCTGCCCGGATGCGAGGACATCAGGTACGGCACAACGTACTGCTCCTTGCCCACGCGCTGGCATTCCGCATCGAAGGCCTGCACGAACTGCTGGTACATCTGGTGCGGCGGCTTGCCCATGCAGTTAAGCACCGGCACCGACACATGCTCGGGCGCCACGCGCAGCTGACCGCTCACATGATGCTCCACCAGCTCGCGCAAGAACGTGGGGTCAGCGTCCAGCATCACGTAGTCGAAGCGGATACCGCTGCGCACGAACACCTTCTTCACGCCAGGCAATGCGCGCAGGCGCCGCAGCAGCGCCACGTAATCGCTGTGGTCCACCTCCAAGCGCGGGCACGGCTCGGGTGCAAGGCACCGGCGGTTCGCGCATGCGCCCGCTTTCAGCTGCTTGGCGCAAGCAGGTTGGCGGAAGTTCGCCGTGGGACCGCCCACGTCGTGGATATAGCCCTTGAAGGCCGGGTCCTCCGTCATGGCGCGCGCCTCTTCCACTAGCGAATCGTGACTGCGCCCTACCACGATGCGCCCTTGGTGGAACGTCAGCGCGCAGAACGCGCATTCGCCGAAGCACCCGCGGTTGCTGGTCAGCGAGAAGCGCACCTCGGAAAGCGCCGGTATGCCACCTTGCGTGTCATAGCTGGGATGCCACGCGCGCGCGAACGGCAGACGATACACCATGTCCAGCTCTTCTTGAGAGAGCGGTTCAGCAGGCGGGTTCTGCACCACGAACAGCGTGTCGGAATACGGTTCGACCAAGCGCGTGCCCGTGAAGGGGTCGGAATTGGCGTACTGCGTGGCGAAGGAGCGCGCGAAGGCCAGCTTGTCGGCGCGCAGTTCGTCCCAGCTGGGCAGCAGCTCGTAGTCATAGACATGATCGAGCGAACGTACGCGGCACACCGTACTGGGGATGTAGGTCAGATCGGTTATGGCCAGCCCCGCATCCAGCGCCTCGGCGATGTCCACGATGGAACGCTCGCCCATACCATAGGACACCAGGTCGGCCCCTGAATCCAACAGTATGGAGCGCTTCAAGGCATCGGACCAGTAATCGTAGTGCGCTAGCCGCCGCAGCGATGCCTCGATGCCGCCCAGGATGATGGGCGTGCGCTTGAACGTGCGCCGGATCAGATTGGCGTACACCACCGCCGCATGGTCAGGCCGCTTGCCCATCTGACCGCCGGGGCTGTACGCATCGGTGCGCCGCCGCCGCTTCGCCACGGTGTAGTGGTTGACCATGGAATCCATGTTGCCTGCCGATACCAAGAAGCCCAAGCGCGGCTCGCCGAACACGGCCACCGAAGCCGGGTTGCGCCAGTCAGGCTGCGCCACGATGCCCACGCGGAAGCCCTTCGCCTCCAGCAAACGACAGATGATAGCCGCGCCGAACGAAGGATGGTCCACGTAGGCATCCCCGCATACGTAGACGAAATCGACCTGGTCCCAGCCGCGCTCGGCCGCTTCTGCGACGGTCAGCGGAAGGAAGGTCGCAGGGCCCATGCGCTTAGGACTGCTCGGCGGACTCGGGTGCCTCTACATACGTGATATCGGCGGTATCCACCAGCCATTTGTTGGCTTTCAGGCGCTCGGCGCTCTCGCGCAGCGCGAAGCCACGACCGGACTGCTCCACCTGCTGGCGCATGACCTTCGGGTCCATCTGCGGGTTCATGGCCTGGCATGTTTCCAGGATGTCCTCGTCGGTGATGCTCAGCTTCTCGTGGCGGAAGATGGCATCCAGCGCGAAGCCGATCACCAGCATCTGCCGGATCTGCATCATCAGCAGCATGCTGAACTGCTGCTCGCCGCCAGCCTCTTCCACGAATTCCTCCCACGTGCGGCCCTGCTGCTGCACCTGCTGGCGGTATTGCGCCACCAGCTGATCGCGCATGGCCTCGTAGGCTTCATCGGCGATGCTGCCCTGGAACCGCGTGGCGGCCTGCTCGGCAGCCACCTGACGCACTTGCGCGTCGTACTGCTCGCGCCCTTCCATCTCCACCTTGCGCGCGATATCGGCCCGCAGGCGATCCACGCCATCGTAGATGGGCATGTGCTGCTTCACCCATTTATCGTCGATGGTGGGCACCTCTTCACGCTGGAACTCCAGCACCGTGACCGTTGCATCCACCTTCTTCGTGATGGGCTTGAAATCGTCGTCGAAATCGGGACCGTCGAAGCTGAACTCCTTCGTTTCGCCCGCCTTCATGCCCAGCACCTCGGCTTCGAAGCCTTCCGGCATGTAGCCTTCGCCCGCCGTGTAGGTGCGGCCTTCGGTGGACAGCTGCTTCATCTCTACGCCGTCCTCGAACGCCTTGATGGCGATCTTGATGTTGTCGCCCTTCTCCACCACGCGATCGGCCGGTGCGTCCGGATCGGCCACGTAGGACTTGTAACGTTCGGCCAGGTTCTTCAGCTCGGCGTCGATGATCTGGTCGGTCACCTGGAACTTCGGGATGCTGATGCTGACAGGCTCGTACGAGGTCAGCTCGTAGGCGGGCTTGGGCTCCACCTCCATCTCGAAGGCGAACTCCTGCCCGCGCGCCAGCATGCCGGTAGCCTTGGGCTTGGGCGGATACAGCGGGACCAGGTTCTTCGCATCCAGCGCCATGGGCACCAGCGCCTCCAGTGCGCCCGGCGCCACGATGGCATCCAGGTCTTTCACGCCCATCTGCTCTTCGGCTGCTTGCGCCGGGGTCTTGCCGGGCTCGGGCCGCAACCCCATGCTCTGCGCGAACGCGATCTGCGCGGCGTCCATGGCCGCGTCCACTTCGGCGGCGGTGGCCGTGGCCTGCATGAGTATCTTGCCGTCTTGCTGCTTCTTCTCGGTTACCTTCATGTGCACTCCTGATCCTTGAAACGATGATGGCTTGATGCGCATTGTACCAGCATAAGGGCCAGAAAAGAGCGTATGTGCTCCGACAAGGACCCTTTTCTCACGCCTGCCACTACCATTCCAGCGTGTCGGCGGAATCGGGCTGAGCGTTCGCGGTAACGGCCGCCACCTGCCCGCCATGGATGCGTATCACGCGGTCGGCAATGCGCTCGAACGCCTGGTTGTGAGTGATAACCATAACCGTGCGGCCCGTTTCGCGGCATGTCTGCTGCAACAGGCACAGGATGGCCTTGCCCGTCTCGAAATCAAGCGCGCCCGTAGGCTCGTCGCACAGCAGCAGCTTCGGATTCTTCGCCAACGCGCGCGCAATAGCCACCCGCTGCTGTTCGCCACCGGATAGCTGCCCCGGGAAGTTCGCCAGCCGATGCCCCAGCCCCACCGCTTCAAGGGCGGTGGCGGCGTCCATGGGATCCTTGCAGATCTGGCTTGCCAGTTCCACGTTCTCCAGCGCGGTCAGGTTCGCTACCAGGTTGTAGAACTGGAAGACGAAGCCAATGTCGTAGCGCCGGTAGAACGTGACCTCTTTCGGCGTGTAGTCGCTCACGCGCACCCCATCCAGCACGATGCTGCCCGACGTGACCGTGTCCATGCCGCCGATCATATTCAGCAGCGTGGTCTTGCCCGAGCCCGACGGCCCGACCACCACCACAAACTCGCCGCGCTCCACCGAGAAATTCATGTCGCGCACCGCGGGCACTTCCACCTCACCCATCCGATACGTCTTGCATAGCTCGTTCACTTCCAAGAACGCCATGGTTCCCTCTTCCTTCTTCATGCATCTTGTGCGGCTTTGCGTATCCCGCACAGTCACACGCAACCAGATCGCGCAACCGCCACGCAAACCTACTCGTTCGATTTCAAGCTCTCCACCATGTCCACCTTGTTCAGCTTGCGACGCATGACCAGCATCACCAGCGCGGTGAACACCAGGGTCAGCACGAAGGCCAGCACGAAGCTGCCCGGATGGATGTCGCGCCCGAACATCACCTGATTCACCTCGGCGCTGACCACCACGAAGTTCTCCAGAAAGATACCCAGCACCAACCCCAGAAGCGCTCCCATGATGGACAGGATGACGGTCTCACGGAAGATGTAGGTCTGCACCTCGCCGCGCGTGAAGCCTAGCACCTTCAACGTGGCTATCTCGCGCATGCGCTCAGTGATGTTGATGTTGGTCAGGTTGTACAGCACGATGAACGCCAGCGCCGCCGCAGCCAGGATCAGCACCACGACCACCATGTTCACCGACCTGAGCGCCGTCTTGTAGCTATCGATGGTCTCGTCGTTGTACGCCACCGTCTTCACGCCGTCGATCTGCTGCATGGCTGCGGTGAACGCGTCGCGCACCTGCTGATCGTCGCTGATGGCGGCGAAGGTGGTGTGGAAGGCGGGCGCGGTGCCGAACGCACGCTCGTAGGCCTGCGACGACAGGAATACCGCATGGCCCACGTAGTTCTCCGCGATGCCGGTCACGGGGATGGCGAAGGTGGTGCTGGTGGCGTTGCCCATGGTGTCCTTCTGCGCGACGACCACGTTGTCACCCACGCTGATGCCGTTCTCGGTAGCCAGCTTCTCAGTGATGACGGCGCCTTCGTCAGGCAAGCTGAGCGTTTGGCCGCTCTGCCGGTTGCGCAAAAGCCACAGCTGCTCGAACTGATCGAAGTCTTCCGGCACGATGATGTCTGCCGTCAGGTCCTCGGTGGCGGGGTTCGCCGCGTCCGCGCCGGGACCGCCGCCCACGACCACCATGCTTTCCTGCTCCACGCGCGTGCTAGCAGTGGCGTGGCCCGCATCCTGGATGCCCTGCTGCACGAGCGCTTGGTCCTCGGGCGTGGCATCGTCCTCTTCGGTGACCACCACCGTGTGCTTCACCAATACACCGAAATGCTTGTCGATGATGTCGTTGATGCTGTCTTGCAGGCCGAACCCCGTGAGCAGCAGCGCGGTGCAGCCCGCGATGCCCACCGTGGTCATGAACAGGCGCTTCTTGTAGCGGAAGATGTTGCGGCACGTCACCTTCCACAGGAACGACAGGCGCCCCCAGATGGGGCGGATGCGCTCGAGCAGGATGCGCTTGCCCGCCTTCGGCGCGGGCGGCAGCATGAGCGCCGCCGGGCTCTCGCGCAGGGTGGACAGGCAGGCAGCCGTCGTGGCCAGCAGCGTGATGCCCACACCCAGGCCCGCCGCAATCAGCGCGATGGGCCAATCCAGCTGCAAGCCCGCCGTGGGCACCACGTACACCACCGCATAGGCTTCCATGATGACGGCGGGCAGCGTGAAGCTGAGCAGGGCGATGCCCGCCACCGATCCGGCCACGCTTGCCACGCCTGCGTAGGTCAGGTACTTCGACGTGATGCGGCTGCGGCTGTAGCCCAGCGCCTTGTACGTGCCTATCTGCATGCGCTCTTCGTCCACCATGCGTGTCATGGTGGTCAGCGCCACCAGCGCCGCTACTAGGAAGAAGATCAGCGGGAACACCGCGGCGATATTGCCCACGCGGTCGGCATCCATCTGGAAGCTCTCGGCGCCGTAGTTCTTCGAGCGGTCCATGACCAGCCATTCGGGCGTCTCGATAGCGTCGATGTCGGCTTGCGCGGCGGCCAGGTCCGCTTCGGCTTGAGCGAATTCGGCGTCGGCATCGGCGCGGCCCTGTTGATACTCGGCCAGGCCCGCGTCGTAGTCGGCGCGCCCACTGGCTAGCTGCTGACGACCGCTAGAAAGCTGGGAGGCTGCCTGGTCCAGCTTCTGCTGGGCTTGGGCCATCTGCTCCTGCGCGCTGGCCCGCTGGGCCTCAAGCTGCTGGCGTCCGGCGGCAAGCTGCGTTTCACCCTGCACCACCTGCGCAAGGCCCGCATCCACCTGGGCAAGGCCCGCCTTCGCCTGCGCCAACTGCTGCTGGAGCGTTTGGTCGGTGGGGTTGGCATCCGCCGCTTGCTGGAGCTGCGCCACCTGCGCTGCCAGCGTGGTGCGCTGGGTGGTCAGCTGCTCCTTCTGCGTGGCAAGCTGCGCTGCCTGATCGTCCAGCTTTTGCTGGGCTTGGGTCATCTGCGTCTGCGCGCTGGCCTTCTGCTGGCTTAGCTGCTGGGTGCCGCTGTCGTATTCGCGCTGGCCGGATGCGATGCGCTGCTCGCTAGCGCCGATCTGCGCCTGGGCTTCGTCCAGCTGCCGCTTCGCGTCGTCCAGCGTGGCATTCGTCTCGTCGCGCTGGCGCTCGTATTCCGCGCGCGCCTCGTCAAGTTCGGCCTGCGCGTCGGCCTTCAAGGCGGCCAGGCGCTGCTGTTCCTGATCGGCGGCAATGGCCTCTATCCGCTCCATCACCGCCGCTACCGCCGCATCGTATTCCGCCGATGAACTGTTGAGCTGCCGCGCGTCCGCCACGGTGACGAACGCCTCGCTGATGGGATAGTCCGCTGCAAAATCGCTTTCGGGGATGTACATGAACTGCTCCACCGTGCCGCTGCCCACCGAGGTGGAGCCCATCTCGGTGGTTGAGGTGTAATACGGCGAGGTGACCAAGCCTACCACGGTGAAATCGGTACGGCGCAGCACGTCGGCCAGGTCGGTGGCGCCCTGGGTCAGCGTAATGGTGTCACCCAGTTGCACCGGCTCGCTCATGATGCGATCGGCCGAGATGACGCATTCGCCCGGCGCCTGCGGCAGCCTGCCCTCCTTCACCACCAGCTGATTGATGGTGGGTTCGACGGCATCGGGTTGCGCTGTGCTGTTCGCTGCATCATTCGCTGCGTCATTCGCCGTATCATTCGCTTCGTCATTCGCCGTGCCTTCGGGCATGGGTTGACCCTCTTCGAAGAGCATGCCCGCAACGGAATGGATGCGGAAGGTGTAGGGCTCGCCGTCCAGCATGCCCTCCGCATCGGTCTCGCGGTCGGCCTGCACCGCTTCCACGCCCTCCACCTGCGAGAGCGCTTCCACGTTCTCGTCGGAGAACCCCATGGTGGACACCACGCGGATGTCGAACAGGTTGGTATCGTCGTAGAACGCATCCGCTGCCAGCTTCATGTCGGGCGCGGTCATCTGAAGGCCAGCGTAGAACCCCACGCCCAACGCCACAATGGCGAAGATGGCGATGAAGCGCCCCAACGAATGGGTGATGGAGCGCCGTATCTCCTTGTTGAAAGCCTTCTGCCTCATGCCTCCATCATAGCAGACGCGGGCGCTTCTTGCGGCGACGGTTCCGCGTCAGAAGCGCCACACAAAAAAACCCCGGAGCAGATGCGTCCGGGGTCTTCCGTCGTCAAATGACCGCAGCCAGCCACACAGCGCGGCCGCAGCGGGCATACTTCGTGAACCTAGCTAGCGAAGATGGCTATCTCGTCGCCTTCGGCCAGCGTGACCATGGCCTTCTTCCAGCTGCGAGTCAAGCCCTTCTGGTAGCGCACGCGCTTCGGCTTCGGCTTCACGTTCAGGGTGTTCACCTTGGTCACCTTCACATCGAAGATAGCCTCGATGGCCTGGCGGATCTCAATCTTGTTGGCGTCCTTGGCCACCTCGAAGGTGTACACGTTGTTCTCCAGCACGTCATAGCTGTGCTCGGAGATGATCGGACGGATGATGATGCTCCTGGGATCGCGGGACATTATGCAAGCACCTCCTCGATGTAGGTCAGGCAGCTGTCAACGATGACCAGCTTCTTGTTGTCCAGAATCTCGTAGGTGTTGATGTCGTTCACCGGCAGGATGTCCACCGTGGGGATATTGCGGAACGACAGGAACGTGTCCACGTCCTCGTTCTCGATGACCAGCGTCACGCGCTCGTTGTCAACGCCCAGCGCCTTCAGCGCCGCCACTGCGTCCTTCGTGCGCGGCTTCTCACCCCACTCGAACGGCTTCACCAGAATGATCTCGCCGTCGGCCAGCTTGGCAGACAGCGCGCTGCGCATGGCCAGCTTGATCTCCTTGCGGTTCACCTTCTGATGGTAGTCACGGGAATGCGGCCCGAACACCACGCCGCCGCCGCGCCATTGTGGCGCACGGATGGTGCCCTGACGGGCGCGGCCGGTGCCCTTCTGACGCCACGGCTTCTTGCCGCCGCCGCTGACATGGCGGCGCGTCTTCGTGTTAGCCGTGCCCTGGCGCCAATCGGCCTGCTGAGCCTTCACGGTGCGGTGCATCACGTGCATGTTGGGCTTGATACCGAACACGGCATCGTTCAGGTCGGCCTTACCGGCCGCCTTGCCCTTTGCGTCCTTTATCTCAAGTGTTGCCATTGTCTCTCCTTACAGGTTCAGCGACTTGGCCGCGCGCACGCGCACGACGCCGTTCTTGCCGCCGGGGATCGCGCCCTTCACCAGGATCAGGTTCTGATCCTCGTCGATGCGCATGACGTCCAGATTGCGAACGGTTACCGTGTCGCAGCCCATGTGACCGGGAAGGCGCACGCCCTTGAACACGCGGGACGGCGTGGCGCACTGGCCGACCGAACCGGGCGCACGATGGAAGTGCGCGCCATGGCCGCCCGGGCCACCGCCGAAGCCGTAGCGCTTGATAACGCCCGCGAAGCCCTTGCCCTTGCTGGTGCCGGTCACGTCGACCTTCGCCACCTCGGTGAAAGCTGCCACCGTCTGCTCATCGCCCACCTTGTAGTCGGCGGCGTTCTCAACGCGGATCTCGCGCAGGTACTTCTTCGGCTCGGTGCCCTGCTTGTCGAAATGACCCTGCATGGGCTTGTTCACCTTCTGCGGCTTGATGTGACCGAAACCCACCTGCACGGCCTCGTAGCCGTCGGTGTCAGCGGTCTTCACCTGCGTGACAGTGTTGGGCTCAGCTTGGATGACGGTGACCGGAACCAGCACGTCGTCCTCGGTGAACAACTGGGTCATGCCCAGCTTCTTGCCATATATCTCGTTCATTGCCATTGCGCGCCTCCTACAGCTTGATCTCGATGTCGACGCCAGCCGGCAGATCGAGGCGCATCAGGGAATCCACAGTGTTGGGCGTGGGCTCCAGGATGTCGATCAGGCGCTTGTGGGTGCGCATCTCGAACTGCTCGCGGGAATCCTTGTCCACGTGCGGCGAGCGGATGACGCAGTACATGTTGCGCTCGGTCGGCAGCGGGATGGGTCCGGAAATCTTGGCACCGGTCTTCTGGGCGGTGTCCACGATCAGCTTCGTGGACTGGTCCACGATCTCGTGATCATAGCCCTTCAGGCGGATGCGGATCTTTTGATTAGCCACTTCGTATTCTCCTTCCAGCTGCCTTAGGCGTTGCCGCCGGCCTTGCTGATAATCTCGGTTGCCACGTTCTTCGGGACCGGCTCGTAACTATCGAACTGCATGGTGTACACGGCGCGGCCCTGAGTGCCCGAGCGCAGGTCGGTCGCATAGCCGAACATGTTGCTCAGCGGCACCTTCGAGCTGATGGCAACGGCGTTACCGCGCTGCTCCTGGCCCTGGATGATGCCGCGACGGCCCGGGATGTCGCCCATCACGAAGCCGGTGTATTCCTCGGGCGTTTCCACTTCCACAGCCATGACCGGCTCCAGAATGACGGGGTCGGACTTCTTCAGCGCGTCCTTGATGGCCATGCTGCCCGCCACCTTGAACGCCGCTTCAGATGAGTCCACTTCGTGGAAGCTGCCGTCGATGAGCTCCACCTTGACGTCTTCTACCGGGTACCCTGCCAGAACGCCGCTGTTCAGCGCCTCCTGGATGCCCTTGTCCACCGCCGGGATGAACTCCTTCGGGATGACGCCGCCGACGATCTTGTTCTCGAACTCGTAACCGGCACCGGCCTCCTGCGGGTACATGTTGATGACCGCATGGCCGTACTGGCCGTGGCCGCCGGACTGGCGCACGAACTTGCCTTCAGCGTTGAGCACCTCGTGGCCGGGGCGCTCGCGGTAGGCGACCTGCGGTTTGCCCACGTTGGCCTCCACCTTGAACTCGCGCAGCAGGCGGTCGATGATGATCTCCAGGTGCAGCTCGCCCATGCCAGCGATGATGGTCTGGCCGGTCTCGTGGTTGGTGGATACGCGGAAGGTCGGGTCCTCTTCGGCCAGCTTCTGCAGCGCGATGGCCATCTTGTCCTGTTCGGCCTTCGTCTTCGGCTCCACCGCGATGTCGATGACCGGGTCGGCGAATTCCATGCTCTCCAGGATGATGGGTGCGTCCTCGGCGCACAGCGTGTCACCAGTGGAGGTGTCCTTCAGGCCCACCACAGCCACGATGTCGCCCGCGGAGCACTTGTCCACGTCGATCTGCTGGTTGGAGTGCATCTGCAGCAAGCGGCCGATGCGCTCTTTCTTGCCCTTCACAGCGTTCAGCACATAGCTGCCCTTGTCCAGGCTGCCCGAGTAGCAACGCAGGTAGGTCAGCTTGCCCACGTACGGGTCGGTCATGATCTTGAACGCCAGGCTGGAGAACGGCGCCTTCGGGTCGGCCGGACGGTCTTCCTCGGCGTCGGTCTTGGGGTTCACGCCGGTGATGGGTGGGATGTCCACCGGGCTGGGCAGGTAATCCACCACGGCGTCCAGCATCTCTTGCACGCCCTTGTTCTTATAGGCGCTACCCACGAACACAGGGTTCAGCTTGCACGCGATGACGCCCTTGCGGATGGCGGCCTTGAACTCTTCGACCGTCACCTCTTCCTCCATGAGCACCTTCTCCATCAGATCGTCGTCGCAGTCGGCGGCGGCCTCCAGCAGCTCCTGGCGGTACAGCTCGGCGTCGGCGGCGAATTCGTCAGGGATGGCGTCCATGGGCTCGGGATAGGTCATGCCCTTGTCGTCGGCCTTGAAGTCCCACGCGGTCATGGTGACCAGGTCGACCACGCCCCAGAACTGATCCTCGGCGCCCATGGGCAGCTGAGCGGCATAGGCCGGCGCGTCCAGGCGGTCGCGCATGGTCTGGATGGCGTGGAAGTAGTCAGCGCCTACGCGGTCGTACTTGTTGATGAAAGCGATGCGGGGCACGCCGTAGCGCTCGGCCTGGCGCCACACCGTTTCGGACTGCGGCTGCACGCCAGCCACCGCGTCGAACACCGCCACGGTGCCATCGAGTACACGCAGCGAGCGCTCCACCTCGGCGGTGAAGTCAACGTGGCCGGGCGTGTCGATGATCTGGAAGCGGTATTC
>CASTMW010000035.1 GCA_949450265.1 uncultured Eggerthellaceae bacterium
CGCTCCCCCTCCTGGCGGCCGCCGCCGTCACGGCCGGTGCCCTGCTGCTCGCCCGCCGGCGCCTGCGCCGCTAACGACCCGGCATCCCTGCTGTAGCGGAAACTGAGAAGAGCCGCCTTCGGGCGGCTCTTCTTATAGTGTCGACCGCTCCCATATCTTTCTGGAAAGATATGGAGAAAACCCTTTGACGCTTCGCCATCATCTGCTAATATATCGAACCGTTGCGCGGTAAGAAGCAAGACGGATCCGGGCCGTTAGCTCAGGGGGAGAGCATCACCTTGACACGGTGGGGGTCACAAGTTCAAATCTTGTACGGCCCACCATTTTGCATCTTGCGCAATCCGGAGCGTTCTAGTATCATTAACGCTCGCGATGCGGACATGGCTCAGCTGGTAGAGCACCACCTTGCCAAGGTGGGGGTCGCGGGTTCGAACCCCGTTGTCCGCTCCATTAGAGATTCGGGCCGGTCCCTGTGGCCGGCCCTTTTCTTGAGCAAGCGATGGCGACGTGGCCAAGTGGTAAGGCAGAGGCCTGCAAAGCCTTTACCCCCGGTTCGACTCCGGGCGTCGCCTCCATCCTCTTCTTCTGAATCACGAACAGTGCATCATCGGTACAAGCGGATGCCCACGTACATGGCGTTCTCGGGCAAACCAGGCTGGCTGTAGACATCCGAGAGCGGTACCGCCGACACCTTCCATGAATATGCTTGGTCCGCGATGCCGATGGTGCCCGAGATATAGGTGTTGCCAGAGCTGTCCACTCCAGAATCCACATCGGTCTCTGTGTTGAAGCCCTGCGAGAGCGCTGCATTACTGACCGCGCGCTCGGGCGTGCCAGCGGTGAAATCGGCATAATGTATGCCCATGTTCAGGCCGTTCTCACGATTGACCGTGAGGTCCCACGACCCGTTCAACAGCTTGGCTGCTTCCGAGGCGGACAGCGACGAGATGCCTTTGAGGTAGAGCGATGCCGCATCGGCAAGTGACACATCCTGCGGCAGCTTGATGACCTCGAACGGTTTGCCAGGTTCGGCCTGGGAGCGCTCGAAGAGCGTTGCACCGCTCTCTTGCAGAGCGGCCATGATGCTCGCGTCATCCAGCGAGACGAGGGCGGTCAGGTTGGGCAGCCCCAGATCGACCTCCTTGGCCACATATTCGTCCACGAGCGCCTGCTCGCGAGCAGGACCGTTCACCATGCCATCGAAGTACACGCCAAGGAAGATGGCTCCGATCACGCCAGCGGCCACAAGAAGCGCGAGGCCGCCAAGGATGATGGGACGGGGAGGGCTCAGCGGGCGCTCGAGGACCGTGCTATCAAGGTAGGCGACCTTATCGGAAGGATCCTTGATCTGATATGCAATGCCGTTGCCATAGGTCTTGCGAGGCTCTTCGTGCTGATCGGCACCAGGGGCGTCCTCCAGCTCGCTGTGCTTCTGCTCGGGATCGGTATCGACTGGCATGGATGCTCCTAACGGTTCGATATCGTCAGCCGATTATAGCATTGCCCATCGGTGCTTCCTGGGCTACCCTTGAGGCATGGATCTAATGCTGTTCACAACGCCCGAGGCTTGGATAAGCCTGCTCACCCTGACGTTCCTCGAGATCGTGCTCGGGGTGGACAACATCGTCTTCATTTCCATCACTACGGATCGCCTCGCCCCGGAGAAGCGCCATAGCGGTCGCAAGCTGGGTTTGGCGGGCGCGTTGGTGATGCGTATCCTCTTCCTGTGCTTCGCCAGCTGGCTCGTGCATATGACAACGGGGCTGTTCGGTATATCGCTTGGTGTCTACACGCATGAGTTCACCATTCGCGATATCGTCATGCTGGCTGGAGGGGCCTATCTGGTCTACAAGGGCATCCGCGAGCTGAAGGATACGCTGGACCTCACCGAATTACGCGCGGCCACGTCGAAGGAACATGCAGCCAAGCATCGCATCAACCTTGGGCAGGCGGTCGGCACTATCATGGTCATGGACATCGTCTTCTCCATCGACTCGGTGATAACGGCTGTGGGCCTGGCCGAGCATCTCATCATCATGGTCCTTGCCGTTATCATCGCGGTGGTGCTCATGATGGTCTTCATCGATCCCATCTCGGAGTTCATCAATCGCAACCCCGAGATGAAGATACTGGCGCTGGTCTTCATCGCTGCCATCGGCGTGCTGCTGGTGCTGGATTCGTGTGGCATCACCACTGGCATCGAAGTGCTGGATATGCACCTCGAAAAACTCATGGTCTACTTTGCCATGGTGTTCGCCATCGTGCTCGAGCTGATCCAGATGCGTTACAACACCAACCTGCGCCGATTCAAGGAACAGAGCGCAAGCGTGGCCGCAAGCACGCATCCGCAGCGTTCAGATAGGGAGGGCCACCCTGGGCCAGAGAAGGAACCGCATCAAGAATAGATGCGGCAGCATTCGTCCGATACGACGAAGGTGGCAGCGCGCGGTAGCATGCACACCGTGAACGGCGTAGTGGACCCGGTCACCTCGCCGTCGTATTCCACCACGAGCGGCGGATTGGCCACCACTTTGATCTGGGATCCTTGGAACAGTTCGAAGGCATCCGTGCGCGCGGGGAACTCTCCTGCACGATCAAGGATCGCTGCGAAGAGCGCCGGTATGAGCCCGAAGGCATCCTTAGTATGGAACACCACGATGTCGAAGATGCCGTCGCGCGGCAGGTTCTCATGCACCACGCTAATGTCGAACTGGAGCTTCGAAAAATTGATGACCAGCACGCCCACGCCATCGGTGTGGATATGCTCACCGTCGATGGTCAGGTCGAAGGTGGAGTGCTGGGGCGTTGCGTTGGCGAAGGCGGAAGTAAAGTAGGCCATGGGGCCAAAGAGGTGCAGCATCGTATCCTGCGCCCGCCATCAGTGTGAAGCCGAAGCGCTGCCCGTCGGAGAGCTCTAGTTCGCCCAGATCGAACTCCATGGTCTGCAAGCGGCGCGTCATGCGCACCAGCTCGTGAATATCGGTGGGGGAGAACAGGTTCGTTGCCACCAAGTTCGCCGTGCCTGCCGGATAGGGCAGCACAGGGATGCCGGTGTTGGCCAGCATGGAGGCTACTGTGGCCACGGTGCCATCGCCGCCCGCAGCCACCACGCAATCGAAAGTGGCCGCATCGCCGAGGAGCGTGCGGATGTCGGTGCAGCCGTTCGATGTGCGGATGACCAGCTCGTCGCCATCCTTGGCGAAGGTGCGGCAATAGTCGAAGACCGAAAGATCCCCAAGACCGGATGCCGCATTGTTGATGATGAGCAGTTTCACTCCACATTCCCTTCCTGATAAGATAGTACTACTGAATGCTACCGAATGCGCCGCCGATGCAGTGATCGAGGGAGTTTTCTTGCAATATCTATCAGACCCCGGCCGCCTTGCGGCCTTCGTTGAGAGTGCGATGACGTCGAGCGTGCTAGCCATCGACACCGAGTTCATCCGTGAGAAGACCTATTATCCCAGGCTCTGCTTGCTACAGATGGCCACCGATGATGCGGTGGTCATCGTGGACCCTTTCACGTGCGGCAGCCTTGAGGTGCTAGCACCCCTTCTGGAAAGCCCGGATATCTGCAAGGTGTTTCATGCGGGCGGTCAGGACATCGAGATATTGCTGCGCGAGGTGGGCTGCACACCCTGGCCCCTGTTCGACACGCAGATCGCCGCCGCGCTGTTGGGGCAATCGCATCAGATCGGCTTCGGATCGTTGGTGCATACGTTCTGTGGCGTGCGGTTGTCGAAGCGGGATTCGTTCACCGACTGGTCGAAGCGGCCGCTATCGGATTCGCAGCTGCGCTATGCAGCCGATGATGTCATCTACCTTCCTGAACTGCACGCCATCATGGTGGACATGCTTAACGAGCGCGGGCGTCTCCATTGGCTCGACGACGATTTCCGGACACTGGCCGATCCGCAGCGCTATACATGCGACCCGCAGACCCGCTACATCCGCCTGAAGCGTGTGAACCAGTTGAGCGGTGCGCAGCTGGCGGCTGCGCGCGAGGTGGCCGCCTGGCGCGAACGCTGCGCTCAGAAGCGCGATATCCCGCGTAAATGGGTGGTCGGCGACGAAGAGATCGTGGAGGCATGCAAGCGCGAAGCGCGAACGATCGACGAGCTGTTCATGGTGCGTGGGATCAAGCAGCACGTCTCCACCCGTGATGCGCGCGATATCGTGGCAGCAATCTGTCGCGGTCTGGCATTGCCGGAGGAAGAGCGCCCGCATATCGAGAGCAGCAGATCGAACGAGCCGAACGTGGATGCGCAGGTGGACCTGATGCAGGCGCTCGCGCGCCATCGCGCGAAGGAGAACGGCATCGCATTGCAGACCCTGGCGTCCCATAGCGAATTGGCGGCCATCGCACGCGGCCATGGCGAGTACACCGAGGTGATGAGCGGCTGGCGCTACGAGCTGATCGGTGCCGAGCTGAAAGAGCTTCTGGCAGGTCGTCTGACGCTGCGTTTGCAGGGCGACCAGCTGGTGATCGAGCGCGCATAGTAGCGCTCCGATGACGCATCGCCACGGTACGTACGCAGCATGACGCACCGTGATATGATGCAGCGAACCGACAGGAGGCGAACAGATGATGGATTACAGTTACCTTGCGCTGATCGTGGTTACCTTGGCCATTGGATTGGGTGCGCAGGCATACGTGAACGGGAAGCTCAACAAATACGCATCGGTGCCGGTGGTAAACGGCTTGACCGGGGCCGAAGCGGCTCGACAGATGCTCGCTTACTACGGCATCCAAGGTGTGGAGGTGCGCCCGGGCGGTGAGGGGCAGGACTTCTTCGACCCGCGCAGCAATTCGGTGACCCTCTCGCCCGAGGCATATGCGGGTAGCAGCATCACGGCCACGGCCACCGCATGCCACGAGGTAGGGCATGCCTGCCAGTTCGCAGCAGGATACACGCCCATGAAGGTGCGCACCGCCATCGTGCCGGTGGTGAACCTGGCATCGAATGCGTGGATATTCATCCTGCTCATCGGTATCTTCCTGAACATGGTGGGACTGGTGTGGGCTGCCATCATCATGTACGCGGCCGTGGTGATCTTCCAGCTGGTCACGTTGCCGGTGGAGTTCAACGCTTCGCGCCGTGCCATGGCCTACATGGGCAGTATCGGGCTGCCAGAAGCCGAGCGCAAGGGCGCCTTCGACGTGTTGCGCGCCTGCGCGCTGACCTATGTGGCAGCCGCACTGACATCCATCCTGCAGTTGCTGTGGCTTCTCGGCCAAAGGCGCGACTAGCCTATGGACGCAGCTATCCAGGAGGGGCGTCCCTCCGATGCGCTGAGCGTCTCGTCCGCCATGGCCTTGGCGAAGGGCGCGCTCGAAGGTATCACGGTCAAGCTTGTGGGCGAGATATCCGAGCTCTCCGTCAATCCACGCTACAAGGCGGTCTATTTCACGGTGAAGGACGAGAAGGCATCGTTGCCGTGCATGATGTGGAACAACCGCTATGCTGCCAGCGGCGTGCAGCTTGCCATCGGGTCGTTGGTGGAGCTGTCCGGTCGCTTCACGCTGTATGCAGCGAAGGGGCGCATGAACTTCGATGTGTTCTCGGTAGCGCTGGCAGGAGAGGGCATGCTGCGCATGCAGGTGGCCCAGCTGGCCGATCGGCTGCGCGTTGAAGGGCTCTTCGATGCGGCGCGCAAGAGGCCTATACCGCGTCTTCCCGAACGTATCGGGCTTGTTACCTCGCCGCGGGGCGCTGCGGTCCATGACGTGCTGCGCACGTTGCGCCGACGACTGCCGCTTGCGCAGGTCGTCTTCGCGGGTGTTGGGGTGGAAGGGCAGCGTGCGGCAGCCGAGATGTCAGAAGCGCTGTGCATCGTGGCCGATGCTGGCGTGGATGCCATCCTGCTCGTGCGTGGCGGCGGGTCGTTCGAGGACCTCATGCCGTTCAACGACGAGGGGTTGGTGCGTACCATCGCTGAGCTGCCCGTGCCCATCATCACCGGCATCGGACATGAACCCGATACCTCCATCGCGGATATGGCCGCCGACCTGCGCGCCTCAACGCCCACAGCCGCTGCCGAGGCGGTCTCGGCGCAGGCCGAGGCGCTGAGCGCGAACCTGGGGACCTACCGGTTGCGCATGGGCAATGCCATGCGCTCTTCGCTTGCAGCGATGGCATCGCGCCTATCGGCCATCGCTACCATGCGCGCGTTCCGTGACCCCATGGCCCTGCTCGATGCCGATGCGCGCACGTTGGATGACCTGGCCGGGCGCATGGAGGCCGTCATGGTGCGGCGATTGGATCTCTTGCGCAACCAGCTGGCATTGGCAGCGGCCCGCCTGAACGACCTCTCGCCGCTTGCCATCGTGGCTCGCGGCTATTCGATTGTCCGCAACGATGCAGGTCATGTCGTTTCGTCGATCGAAGGGGTGCACGCAGGAGATAGCGTTGCCATCGCTGTGAAGGATGGCACGATCGCATGCGTCGTGACCGACGCTAACGAAAAGATGCTCGTGTGAGCGAGCAAGGAAGAAGGTGCGGCATATGACCGAGAGCGCACGACCTATCGCGAACATGACGTTTCGCGAGGCGATGACGGAGCTGGAGGGCATTGTGGCCCAGCTGGAATCCGGCTCGCTGGAGCTGGAAGAGAGCCTTGAGCGCTATGCGCGCGGTACCGCGTTGCTGGCAAGCCTGCAAGAGCGTCTCGGTGCGGCCGAGCAGCGCGTCGAGGTGCTGATGGGCGAGCTTTCCGCAGCGCCCGAGGACCAAGTGCAGGACACGACCCTATCGAAGGCCTAGGAGGATCCCATGAAGAAGGACGATTGCATCTTCTGCAAGATAGCGGCAGGGGAGATACCGGCTGCGAAGGTGCATGAGGATGAAACGGTGGTGGCCTTCGAGGATGCTGACCCTATGATGCCGGTCCATGTGCTGGTCATCCCAAAGGATCACTACGATAACATCGCCGATGATATCCCTGATGCCACCATGGCCAGCATGCTGCGTGCGGTGGGCACGGTAGCCGATATCAAGGGCGTGCGCGATTCGGGCTTCCGCATCATCGCGAACACCGGCGATGATGCATGCCAGTCGGTCCATCACGTGCATCTTCATGTGCTCGGCGGCGCTCAGATGAACGATGGGGATCCCTGCGCGCGCTAAGTCCGCTCGCCGAAAGGAAATGCCAGCGTGCGGGCATGATGCGCGCACATCACTATCATAGAGGCAACACTGGAAACGATCGCCCGGAGGTTGCCCTGTGAACGTATTGGTGCTCAATGCCGGATCCTCTTCCCTCAAGTACCAGCTGGTCAACCTTGAAACGCGCTCCGTGCTCGCGCGAGGTATCTGCGAGCGCGTCGGGTCGGACGAGGCGTTCCACAAGCACGGCATCGACGAGAACGAAGTGGTCATCGATGCACCCATGGCCGACCATAACGAGGCCATGGCTTTGGTCTTGGAGGCATTGACCTCCGGCTCGAACAAGGCCATTGATTCCTTGGATGAGATCGACGCTGTGGGACATCGCATCGTGCAGGGCGGCAAATACTTCGACCGCTCGGTGCTCATCGACGATGACGTGGTGGCCAAGATCGGCGAATTGGCGGAATTGGCGCCTTTGCACAACGGGGCGGCGCTCATGGGCATCGAAGCCTGTAAAACGTACATGCCGGATAAGCCCATGGTGGCTGTGTTCGACACCTCGTACTTCCATACGCTGCAACCCAAAGCCTACATGTATCCCATCCCCTACGAGTACTACGAGAGGTACGGCATCCGCAAGTACGGCGCGCATGGCACGTCCCACCGTTATTTGGCCGACCGAGCTGCTACCATGCTCGACGAGCAGTTGGACGACCTGAAGATCATCACCTGTCATCTGGGCAATGGGTGCTCCATGAGCGCCATCGATCATGGCCTTGCGGTGGACACCTCCATGGGCCTGACGCCGCTTGATGGGCTGATGATGGGCACGCGTTCTGGCGCCATCGATCCAGCCATCGTGCCGTTTCTTATGGAGCATGAGGGCTTGACGAGCCAAGAGGTGAACGATGTCCTGAACAAGAAATCGGGACTGCTGGGTATCTCGGGCATATCGAACGATCTGCGCAGCGTACGAAGCGCCTCAGAGGATGGCAATGACCGCGCGCAACTGGCCTACGAGATGTATTCCCACTCGGTGAAGAAGTACATCGGGCAATACATCGCTGTCATGGGCGGGGTGGATGCAATCGTGCTCTCGGCGGGCGTGGGCGAGAACTGCGACAAGATGCGCCGTATGATCTTCGCTGGCCTGCAACCGCTAGGCATCGTGCTGGATCTCGAGAGGAACAAGGGACGCGGTGGCGAACGTGTCATCTCAACCGACGATTCCGCCGTTCAGATCCTGGTGATCCCCACCGACGAAGAGTATATGATCGCGCGCGATACCTTCGATCTAGTCCAAGAGAGCCTGTCCGCCGAGACCCTCTTGAACTGACCGTTTCGGGTCAGTCTGCCATCGTCTGGGCTTGCACGCAGGTGATGGCGGCCACGCCGAAGATGTCGTCGGCCGAGCAACCGCGAGAAAGATCGTTCACCGGCGCTGCGATGCCCTGGGTGATGGGGCCGTATGCTTCCGCTTTCGCCAAGCGCTGCACCAGCTTGTAGCCGATGTTGCCCGCATCCAGGTCGGGGAACACAAGCACGTTCGCGCGCCCAGCCACCGGGGAGTCCGGGCATTTCGAGGCGGCCACATCGGCACAGAGGGCGGCATCCAGCTGCAGCTCGCCATCGATGGCGGCTTCCGGCGCAAGCTCATGCGCGATGCGGGTAGCTTCCACCACCTTGTTAGCGTCATCGTTGTGCGCCGATCCGTAGGTGGAATGCGCTAGCATGGCAACATAGGGCTGTGATCCGACGAGCGTCTGGAAGGACCGTGCCGAATTGACGGCGATGTGTGCGAGTCGCTCGGCGTCCGGTTGCACTTCCAAACCGCAATCCGAGAAGAGGAACGTACCGTGGTCGCCGTATTCGCAGTCGGGCACCACCATGATGAAGAACGAGCTGACCAGCTTCGTGCCCGGTGCCGTCTTGAGGATCTGTAGGCATGGACGCAGCACGTCACCTGTGGCATGGCAGGCACCCGCCACCATGCCATCAGCGCGCCCTGTCTTCACCAGCATGACGCCGAAGTAGAGCACGTCACGTATCAGCTCGGAGGCCTGATCGGCGGTCATACCCTTGGCCTGGCGCACGTGGAACAGCTCGAGCGCAAGCTCATCGCCTAGGTCAGACGTGCGCGGATCGATCAGCTCGGCACCGTCAAGACGATAGGGTGAAGCCGCGATGGCATCCGCATCCCCCAAGATGATCAGGTCGGCCACACCGAGCGCCAAGAGCCGCTCAGCCGCTTGCAGCGTGCGTTCATCGTTGCCTTCGGCCAGCACGATCGTCCGCTTGTCGGCCTTCGCACGGGCCACCATGGTATCCAGGAATGCGCTCATCTGCTCGGCTCCTCTCGTTTGGAATAATAATCCGTTGATTGTAGAATACCGGATTGTGCATTGATGCGACCGGAAGGACGGCTGAATGGGCGTCTCGTATATCGATTTCAAGGACGTGGACATCACCACCTACGATGCCATCGTGGTGGGCAGTGGCTTCGCGGGGGCGGTGACGGCGCGCCAGCTGGCCGAACGGCACGGTTGTCGCGTGCTGATCTTGGAGAAGCGCGACCATATCGCGGGGAACATGTACGACGAATATGATGAAGCGGGCATCCTGGTGCATCGCTACGGGCCGCACATCTTCCACACCAACGAGCAGCGCGTGTTCAACTATGTGCGCCAGTTCTCGGGATGGATCGCCTATCAGCATCACGTGCTGGCGGATTGGTATGGCACCTATATGCCCGTTCCGTTCAACAAGAACTCCATGGAGATCGCCTTTGGCGAGGAACGCGCGTCGCAGCTGATCGAGAAGCTGATCGATGTGTTCGGGGACGAGCGCAAGGTGACCATCAACGAGCTGCGCGAGCAGGAGGACTCCGATCTGGCCGAGATCGCCGATTTTGTCTATAAGAACGTATTCTTGTACTACACGCAGAAGCAGTGGGGACAGACGCCCGATCAGGTGGATCCGTCGGTCACTGCGCGCGTGCCGGTGTTCATCTCGCGCGACGATCGCTATTTCCAGGACACCTATCAGGGGATGCCCGCGCTCGGCTATACCGCGCTGTTCGAGGGTATGCTCGGCATCGACGGTATCGACGTGTGCCTCTCCACCGATGCCACAAGTGTCTTCGAGCTGGTCTTCCAAGACGGCGATGAGGACGCCAGCCTTTCCGCCATCAAGGTGAAGGGCGTCGCGTTCGACGGGCCCATCGTGTACTCGGGACCGCTCGATGAGCTGTTCGTGGGACGCTTCGGGCGTCTGCCGTATCGCAGTCTCGATTTCGTCTACGAGACGTATGATCAGGAGCACAAGCTGCCGTGCGGCACGGTGAACTACACGGTGTCGGAGGACTACACGCGCATCACCGAGTTCAAGTATCTGACAGCGCAGAGCGCACCGAACACCACCATCATGAAGGAATACTCGCGCGCCTACGAGGACCCGGAGACGCAGATCCCGTACTACGCCATCATCAACGATGAGAACCGCGCGCATTACGAGCGCTATCTGGCCATGACAAAGAGCCTGCCGAACTTCTTCCCGCTAGGACGCTTGGCGGAATACCGGTACTACAACATGGATCGCATCATCTCGCTGGCGCTCGACCTCTCTGATGAGATCGGACGCAAACTGGCGGATGGCGAACTGTGCGCGCAAGGGTAGGCTACCATCATGAAGACCATCAGCTTCGCGGTGCCCTGCTATAACTCCGAAGAGTACATGGACATCTGCATCGAATCGCTGCTCGCGTGCGGTGATGATGTGGAGATCCTTATCGTCGATGACGGATCGAGCGATGGGACCGCGGCGAAGGCCGACGCATGGCAGAAGGCCCATCCTGACATCATCCGCGCCATCCACAAGGAGAACGGCGGCCACGGCTCGGCTGTGAATGCCGGATTGGCGAATGCGTCGGGTATCTACTTCAAGGTGGTCGACTCCGATGACTGGCTGGATGTTCGCTCCACGGAAGAGGTCATGTCGTATCTGCGCGCGCAAGCAGAGTTTCAGGACCCGGTGGACATGGTGATCGCCAATTATGTCTACGAGAAGGTCCACGAGGATTCGCGCACCGAGATGCACTACCGCAATGTGTTCCCCGAACGCCGAGAGTTCGGATGGGCGGAGGTAGGATCGTTCAACCACTCGCAGTACCTGCTCATGCATTCGGTGATCTACCGCACGGAGCTGCTGCGCGATATGGGCTTGACGTTGCCCGAGCACTGCTTCTACGTGGACAACATCTTCGTGTACGAGCCGCTGCCGCATGTGCGCACGATGTACTACATCGATGTGCCCATGTACCGCTATCTCATCGGGCGCGAGGACCAATCGGTCAACGAACGCGTCATGATGCGACGCATCGATCAGCATCTGAAGGTGGCGCGGCAGATGATCGATGACGTTGACGTGATGAGCCTTGAGCCGCGGCGCCTGCGCAAGTACATGGAAAGCTACCTTTCCATGATGATGTGCATCGCTTCGGTGTTCTTGCGTATGCGCAATACCGACGAGGACGACCAGAAGCTGGACGACCTTTGGAAGCACCTTAAAGAGACCGATAGCGCGCTTTATCGTCGTGTTCGCACTAATGTGCTCAATCTGGGCACCAATCTGCCCACCGAAGTGGGGCGCAGGCTGGGCCTTGGCGGATATCACCTGGCACAGCGCTTGTTCCACTTCAATTAAAGGTTGGCAGAAGGGGAGTCTGTCTCGGACCGATCGTGGGTGATGGTCTTCGACTGGGTATTGGTGGTGTTGTCGGCATTGCGCAGTTCGTGACCGAAGCGCACGGCGTGCTCCCCGAAACGATCCTTGAGCGAATCGGTGGCGGCGACAAGGTCGCGGCGACGCTCGCTCATGCGATGCGCTCGTTCGTCATCGAAGAGCGTTTCCTGGTGCGGCTCATCACCGAAGAAGCGCGAGATGCCCACGCCCAGCAGCCGCACGGCAACGCCTTCATCCCACACCGTGCGCGTCAGGCGGCATACCGCGTCGATGTAGTCAGCCTCATTATCAGTAGGTGCGGGAAGCTGGGTCTGTACCGTGTGGGTCTCCCAGTTGCCGTAGCGCACCTTCACCGTGACGGTCGAACCACGCAGCTTAGCGGCTCGCAGCCGTCTGCCCACCTGTGTGGCAAGCGTGCGCAGCGCCGCATGGATATCATCCCAGGTGGTCAGGTCGTACGCGAAGGTCATCTCCTTCGAGACAGATTTCACCGTGCGCTCGGTCTGCACCTCCGAATCATTGATGCCGAGCGCCCTTTGGCGCATCATGGCTGCATTCTTGCCGAAGATGCTGTGTAGGATGCCCTCGTCAGCGCGGGCAAGATCGCCGAGCGTGGTCATCCCGTAGCGTACGAGCTGCTTCTCGGCTGCCGGGCCGATCCCGCTCAAGGTGCGGATGGGGAGGGGGTTCAAGAACGTGCGCTCGCTGCCCGGATAGACGACCGTGAGCCCGTGGGGCTTGTCCATGTCAGAGGCGATCTTCGCGATGGATTTCGATGTGCCCACGCCGATGGAGCATGAGATGCCAAGATCGTCGACCTTCTCTTGGATGCGTCGTGCGATCAGCACGGGATGCTCGGTGTTCACGCGTGTTGGGGACACATCCAAGAACGCCTCGTCGATGGATACCTGCTGCACGAGCGGTGTTTCGTCATGGAGCAGGTCCATGATAGCGCGTGACATCTGCTCGTAGCGCGTGCGCCGGCCATGCGTCCAGATGGCTTGCGGGCACAAACGTTGCGCTTGCGCGGCAGGCATGGCGCTGCGCACCCCGAACTGCCGTGCTTCATAGGAGCAGGTGGCCACCACACCACGACTGCCCGCATCGCCGCCCACGATGACAGGAAGGCCGCGCCATTCAGGATGGTCCAGTTGCTCCACGCTCGCGAAGAAGGCGTCAAGGTCGACCAAGAGGATGGCCCGCCCGGTCCAAGCGGGCAGCAGAGAGGACGTGGTACTATCGTTCACTTGCCAGGAAGAAGAGCGCCAGCGTTCCTGGGCCCGAGTGGGCCCCGATGACCGGGTCGACGTAGTTGATGACGATATCTGTCACACCGAAGCGCTGGCGTACCAGATCGGCCACATATTCGGCATCTTCGATACAATCGCCGTGCGTGATGAAGATCATCTGATCCGATATGGGTTCGTTGGCGGTCTGAGCCATGTGGTCGACGAGCGCCTGGAGCGACTTGCGGCGCCCGCGCACCTTGTCGAGCGGTATCAGGTGACCCTCGTCGTCCATATGCATGACGGGCTTGATGTTCAAGAGCGTGCCTGCCCAGGCGCTGGTGCGGGAGACGCGGCCGCCGCGAAACAGGAACATCAGATCGTCCACGGTGAACCAATGGGCCAGATGGAGCTTGTTGTCCTCCAGCCACCGATGCACCTCTTCTATGCTGGCACCGCCGCGCGCAAGCTGGACCGCGTGCCACACCAAGAGCCCTTCGCCGCCGGATGCGGCCAGGGTGTCTACCGTAAGGATGCGCTGGTCGGGATATTCGGACGCCAGCGAGCGCGCGAGTAGGTCAACCGCTTCGAAGGTGCCCGACAGGCCGCTGGAGAAGCCGATGTAGAGTAGGTCGGAACCGCGATCGAGCACCTCACGCATGAGGGCTTCAGCATCGGCCATGTTGGGCAAGCTGGTGGTGATGACCTTCCCTTCGCGCATCATAGTGTAGAACTGTTGCAGGTCGGTCTTCTGCCCTTTCAG
>CASTMW010000036.1 GCA_949450265.1 uncultured Eggerthellaceae bacterium
TATGTTGTGGGGTGGGCCCAGTACATGATGGTGACGGGCACCAGTCCCGAAGTGGCTTTCGTGGCATCGGTGGCGCCCTTCGTCATACCGGATGCCATCAAGGTTATCGTGGCCGTGCTGTGCGCCCAGCCGGTGAAGCTGTTCTCGAAGCGCCGCTGAACGCGCGTCAGCTCTTTTGTTTTCTTCCATACAGGCGCCCTCTTGCTTCCGTTTCCTGTTCTTTCGTTCGTGCCCTCTTGCTTCCTCATGCTCGTTTTCCTTCTTCGTTTCTTCACCGTTTTTCTACTAGCTCCGTTCTCTGGAATTTTGAAGACGACCGGCTGCCGCGTATGCGGGCGTGCCTGCGATGTGCGAAAATCGTGCGTAAGAGAAACAAGCACGTTAGGTAGCACATGCCAGCCCAATTCGAAGTACGCGCCGCCGCGCCTGAAGCGGTCGCGCTCGTCCAGCAGCAGCTGGACCTGCCGCGGTTCATCGCCGCCACGTTGGTGGCGCGCGGTCTTGACACGCCCGAGAAGGCGCGGGAATTCATGCAGTCTTCGCTGGAGCGCGACTGGCTGAACCCCTACGACATGCCCGGCATGGCCGAAGTGGCCGATGTGGTGGAAGCAGCCATCGAAGCGCACCAGCATATCGTGGTGTTCGGCGACTTCGACCTAGACGGCATCTCTGCCACCACCGTGCTGACGCGGGGCATCCGAGCGCTGGGCGGGCGCGCCACGCCGTTCATCCCGAAGCGCTTCGAAGAAGGCTATGGCCTGAGCTTGGCGGCCTACGAGCGCATGAAGCCTTTGGAGCCGGACCTGATCGTTACGGTGGACTGCGGCATCGCGTGCGCCGAGGAAGTGGCGGCCATCATGGCCGAGGGTGTGCCCGTGGCGATCACCGACCATCATGAAGCGGGCAGCTTGGTGCCGCAGAACGTGCCGCTGTGCGATCCGAAGACAGTCGAAGGATGTCCGAGCGCCATCCTGGCGGGTGCGGGTGTGGCGTTGAAGCTGGTGCAGGTGCTGGGCAGTCGCCGCGGGTTCCCGCATCTATGGCGCAGCTATACTGACTTCGCCGCTTTGGGCACCGTGGCCGACCTCATGCCCATGCGTGACGAGAACCGCGCACTGGTGGCCGACGGCTTGGCACGCATGAACGACGAGCCGCGCCCGTGCATCGCAGCGCTGGCCGAGGTCAGCGGCGTTGCGGGCAAGCCTATTACCTCCACCTCGCTCAGCTTTACGCTGGTTCCGCGTTTGAATGCGGCCGGGCGCATGGGAGATGCCCAGCTAGCGTTGGACCTGCTGATGTGCGATAGCTATCAGGAAGCCTATCAGGTGGCCTGTCAGCTTGAGCAGGTCAACGACAAGCGCCGCACCATAGAAGCTGAGCTTTCCGAGGCAGCCAACGAGCAGGCTGCCACCACCTATGCAGGGCAGCGCGCGCTGGTGGTGGCAGGCGAGGGGTGGCACGAAGGCGTGAAGGGCATCGTGGCCAGTCGCCTGGTGAACACCTATGGGGTGCCTGCGCTGCTGTTCACCATCTGCGGGGACGAAGCGCGCGGCAGCGGCCGATCGGTGGGTAACGTGAACCTGTTCGCCGCTGTTGAGAGCACCTCCGATCTGCTGACGCGCTTCGGCGGTCACGCGGCGGCTGTGGGTGTCACGCTGCCTGCGAAGAACCTTCCCGCGTTCACGGAGCGCTTGGTGGCCTACATGGATCAGCTGCCCGAAAGCGAGTTCCAGCCCATCATGGAAGTGGATGCGCTGGTCAGCCTGAACGAACTGACGCTGCCAGCGGTGCAGATGGTCGATGTGCTGGCGCCGTTCGGGCAGGAGAATCCTGTGCCGCTGTATCTGTCGCGCAACGTGACGTTGGCGAACTGCCGTGCGGTGGGGGCGGACAAGAACCATTTCAGCTGCGCACTGACCGACGGTCGTGCTAGTGTGAACGGCATCCTGTTCCACTGTCGCAACATCCAGGATCTGCTGCACAACGACTCGGTGGTGGATGCGGCCTTCAATGTGCAGATCGACGAATGGCGCGGTCGGCGCATGGTGAAGGCCATGCTGGAAACGCTGGCGCCCGCGCAGATGTGCGAAGGCTTGCATGCGTGCATCGACCCCGAGGTGGACCGCCTGTTCGAGAAGCTGTTCGGACAAGCCGAGGATGTGGCAGGCCGCGCGCTGACCACGCAAGCGCATGTGACTTCACGCGCCGAAGGATCTGCGCCTGCCGACCGGACGACCCAGCCGGATGCCTTGGAGCACGATCGCGCCTTCTGGGAGGGATTGGGCGCGCGCGATCCGAAGGCGTTGGAGGCGGAGGTGATCGCGGCCATCATCGGCGACGGCCAGCTGCATCCCGCGCAGCGCCAGATCCTTGACTTGCTGGAAGCGGGGCGCTCCACCTTGGGCGTCATGGCCACTGGGCGCGGCAAGTCGCTGGTCTTCCAGGTGTATGCGGCCATGCAGGCTCTTGTGCACCACAAGGCCAGCCTGTTCGTCTATCCGCTGCGCGCGCTGATGGCTGACCAAGCCTTCCATATGGCGCGCCAGCTGGGCCGCTTCGGACTGCATTGCGCGGTGCTGAACGGCGAGAGCAGCCAGGCGGAACGTGAAGCGATCTACGCGGGCGTGGAGAATGGCACGGTGGACATGGTGCTGACCACGCCGGAATACCTTGCCTTCCATGCCGATCGCCTGGCGCGCACGGGGCGCATCGGTTTCATGGTGGTGGACGAGGCGCACCACATCGGCTTGGCGAAGGCGGGTCAGCGGTGCGCGTATCGCCAGCTAGGCAGCGTGGTCAGCCAGCTGGGCGGCCCGGTGGTGCTGGCGGTCACCGCCACGGCGCCTGCCGAGGTGGCCGACGATATGGACGCGACGCTGCCTATCGAGGATCGTGTGGTGGATGACGCTCCGCGCGACAACCTGCACGTGAACGACCAGCGCAATGTCAAGAATCGCGACGATTACCTGGCATATCTGGTAGCGGCAGGTGGCAAGACCGTCATCTATGTGAACTCGCGTGAGCAGACCGTAGGGGTGGCCCGCCGCCTTCGCCGTCGGGTGCCGCAGCTAGCGCCCATGATCGGGTTCTACAACGCGGGGCTGACCCGCGCCGAGCGCAACCGTATCGAAGACCTGTTCCGGCGGGGCGATATCCAGGTGCTGGTGTCCACGTCGGCTTTCGGCGAGGGCATCGACATCCCCGACATCCGCAACGTGGTGCTCTACCATATGCCGTTCAACGAGGTGGAGTTCAACCAGATGGCGGGGCGCGCCGGGCGCGATGGGCGCGAAGCGTGGATCCATCTGCTATACGGGCGCGATGACGTGTCCATCAATGAGGGCATCCTGGCCGATCTGACGCCGGGCCGCGATGTGATGGCGCAAGTGTACCGCTGCCTGTGCAGCATGCAGAAAGAATGTCCTCACGATGCATTGCAGCTGACCTTCGATGACCTGGCGCGCAGCGCCTCCGATCGCTTCCGCATCGTGTCGCCCACGGCGGCCGCTTGCGGCGTGTCGGTTTTCCGCGAGCTGGGGCTGATAGAGGTGCAGGAAACGTATAATGATGGCGTGACCACGCACAGCATCCGAGTGAACATCGGCGCGCCGAAATGCGAGCTGACCGATTCGGTGCGCTATTGCGAGGGCTTGGATGAGCTGGGCATCTTCCACGCTTTCCGCGACTGGGCCATGGGGGCCGACTTGGGCCGTCTGACCGTGCGCATCACGCATCCCATAACGCCCGACACGAAGCGCGAAGGACGATAGCGAAGGACGATACGATGGTCATGTCCGCCGAACATACGCCAACACGGGCGCCTGAGGAGGTGTTCGCCGAGCTTGCCGCTCTGGTGGGCGAGTACATGAGTCCCGACGACGAGGCCATGCTGGCGCGCGCGTTCGAGTTCGCCGATCAGGCCCATGCGGGACAGCGTCGCAAATCCGGTGAGCCCTTCATCAATCACCCGCTGGAAGTGGCCAAGATCCTGGCCGATCTGCGCATGGACGCCGAAACGGTGTGCGCTGCCATCCTGCACGACACGGTGGAGGACACCGACGTGACACCGGAGGACGTGGAGCGCGAGTTCGGCCCCGACGTGCGCCAGCTGGTGGAAGGGGTCACCAAGATCACGCGCATCGAAGTGGGATCGCTCTCCGACGAGCAGGCGGCCACCATCCGCAAGATGTTGGTGGCCATGGGCAAGGATATCCGCGTCATCGTCATCAAGCTGGCCGACCGTCTGCATAACATGCGCACGCTGGCCAGCCTGCGCGAGGACCGGCGCATCTTCAAGGCCCGCGAAACGCTGGAGATATACGCGCCCATCGCGCATCGTCTGGGCATCAATTCGGTGAAGTGGGAGCTTGAGGACCTGGCGTTCTTCTACCTGGAGCCCAACAAGTACAAGCAGGTCAGCCGCATGGTGACCGACAGCCGTGCCGAGCGCGAGGAATACCTGGGCAACGTGGTGGGCGTCATCCACGACGACCTGGAGAAGGTGGGCATCGACGCGCGCATCATGGGGCGCCCGAAGCACCTGTATTCCATCTATCAGAAGATGACGAAGAAGGGCAAGGGCTTCTCGGAGATATACGATCTGATCGCCGTGCGCATCATCGTGCAGTCGGTGAAGGATTGCTACAGTGCGCTGGGGGCCGTGCACACGCTGTGGCGTCCGATGCCGGGGCGGTTCAAGGACTACATCGCCATGCCGAAGTACAACATGTACCAAAGTCTGCATACCACAGTGATGGGACCGGCGGGGCGCCCGCTTGAGGTGCAGATCCGCACCGAAGAGATGCACCGCGCCAGCGAATACGGCGTGGCGGCGCACTGGCGCTACAAGGAAGGTGGCGGCCGGGTCAGCCGTGACGAGCTGGATTCGCAGTTGGCGTGGCTACGTGAGATGATCGATTGGTCCGATGAGGCCGACGATTCGCGCGAGTTCCTAAAAAATCTGAAGATGGATCTGGACAACGCCGATGTGTACGTGTTCACGCCTGGCGGCGATGTGAAGACGCTGCGCGCGGGTGCCACGCCCATCGACTTCGCTTACGCCGTGCACACCGAAGTGGGCAACCACTGTGTAGGTGCGAAGGTGAACGGGCAGATCGTGCCGCTGTCGTACAAGCTGAACGTGGGCGATCGCGTGGAAGTGCTCACGTCAAAGAGCGCCAGCCCTTCGCGCGATTGGCTGGGCATGGTGGCAACGCCGTCGGCGCGCAACAAGATACGCGGGTACTTCAGCAAGCAGACGCGCGATGACGATCGCCAAGAGGGCCACGACATGCTGATGCGCGAGATGCGCAAGCATGGGCTGGGCCTTTCCAGCGCTCGCAGCGTGCGCGCGTTGAAGACGGTGGCCGAGGCCATGGGCTTCAACGACACCGACGACATGTACGTGCAGATAGCGCGCAACAAGGAGAGCGCTCAGCATGTGGCGAACCGCATGTTGAAGCTGCTGGTGGACCGCGCGAACGAGGCCGAGAAGACCACGCCTTTGGGGGTGGGGGAAAGCTCCACCGTGGGCAAGCTGCCCATGTTGACCTCGGTGAAGCGGCCCAAGCGGCACGAGGCGCACAGCAGCAACGGCGTGGTGGTGAAGGGCGTGGACGACGTGCTGGTGCGCCTGTCGCGTTGCTGCAACCCGGTGCCCGGCGACGACATCATCGGGTTCGTCACGCGTGGGCGCGGTGTCAGCGTGCATCGGGCCGACTGCCCGAACGCATCCGATCTGAAGCGCGACCCTGACCGCATCATCGAAGTGTCGTGGGCGGGCAATGCGCGCGTGCAGGACACCTTCAAGGTAGAGATATACGTGGAGGCGCTCGATCGCATGAACCTGCTGCTGGATGTGACGCGGGTGCTATCGGATGTGGGTGCCAACGTCATCTCATGCACTACCAACACGCATCGCGATGGGCTGGTGGAGATGCGATTCCTGTTCCAGGTGAGCGATCTTGCTATGATCGACCTCGCCATCAAGGGACTGGCATCGGTGGAAGGGGTATTCGATGCTCGTCGCATGATGCCGGGTCAGAAGGCTCCATCGGCCTGACGGCTACCGGAGCCTTCTGGACGTTGCGGTGCTTCCTCGGGCGAACCGGTATCATTGACCCTATACGAAAAGGAGGGAAGCATGACCGATCTTGTTACTGTGAACGGACTATGTGTGGATGTGCGCTTCCTTGTCATGGGGCCGCTGGAGAACAACGTGTACATCATCTCGGATGGGGACGGCACGTTCGTGGTGGACCCGTCGCAGGATGCCGACAAGATACTGGCCGCCTTGGACGGGGCGTCGCTGGATGCCATCGTCATCACGCATGCGCACTGGGACCATATGGGCGCGGCGGCAGCGCTGCGCGAGGCTACGGGCGCGCCGGTCATCGCCAGCGTGAACGATGCTCCACTCGTTGAGCACCCGGCCGACGTGGGCACCTCACGGCGTGCGACCCCGTGCCCGGTGGATCGTACAGTGGCCACCGGGGATGTGGTGCGCGTGGGCAACATGGAATGGAAGGTCATCGAAACGCCGGGTCACAGCCCGGGGTCCATGTGCCTGTTCTGCATTCCGCAGTTCGGGAATCATCCGGATGGCTTGCCCGTGCTCATCTCGGGCGACACGCTGTTCGCGGGCACGACCGGCCGCACCGACTTCGAAGGCGGCTCGCCTGCGGATATGGCCGCGTCCATGAAGAAGTTGGCTGCGCTGCCCGACGATACGGCTGTGCTGCCTGGGCACAATCAGCTGACCACCATCGGAGGCGAGCGCCGCACGTTCGCGCTGTTCGGCGACGAACCGGAATAGTCAGGGATCATCTCAAAACTGAAGCGGCGTTACCGACCCGTTGGAAGGTGCGCCGCTTTGTCGCGCCGTTCAATGCTAGAATTCAGGCGTGACGCAACCGTTGAAAGGCACGCCGTGTCCCTAGATTGGTCGTTCTTCATTACAGAGCTTCTGAGCAACCCGCTTCTGCTGGTGGTTACCTTGCTCAATATCGGTGTCATCATCGTCAATGGCGCCACCGACGCCCCCAACGCCATTGCTACTGCGGTCAGCACGCGCGCCATACGGCCGCGGCGCGCCATCATCATGGCGGCCATCTGCAACTTTGTGGGCTTGCTGGTCATCTCGGCCATCTCACCGGCGGTGGCCCAGACCATCTTCGGCATGGTGGATTTCGGCGGCGATGCCCACAAGGCCCTGGTCACCCTTATGGCGGCCATGGTGGCCATCATCGTGTGGGGTAGCGTGGCGTGGTATTTCGGCATTCCCACCTCGCAATCCCATTCACTGATCGCAGGCATCACGGGCGCGGCTGTGGCGCTCATGGGCAGCTTCGATGCCATCAACTGGGCCGAATGGGTGAAGGTCATCTATGGCATTCTGCTGTCCACGCTGATGGGCTTCGGCCTGGGCTGGGTGTTCTTCCACATCATCAAGCGCGTGTTCTATAACGCGAATCGCCAACGAGCAAACATGTTCTTCCGCGCGTCCCAGGTGCTCTCGGGCGCGGGTGTGGCGTTCATGCACGGAGCACAGGACGGCCAGAAGTTCATGGGCATCTTCGTGCTGGCCATCCTGATGGCAGCCGACATAGGCACCAGCACCAGCGCCATGTCGCTGCCGGTGTGGCTGATGTTACTGTGCGCGCTATCCATGGGACTGGGCACGGCCGTGGGCGGCGAGCGCATCATCAAGAGTGTCGGCGTCGACATGGTGAAGTTGGAGGCGTTCCAGGGCTTTGCGGCCAGTTCGTCCACGTTCGTTAGCCTGATCGTGGCCACGTTTGGCGGCCTGCCGGTGTCCACCACGCATACCAACACCACTGCCATCATGGGTGTGGGTGCGGCGAAGAACCCGAAGGCGGTCAAGTGGTCCATCGCCATCGACATGGTGAAGACGTGGGTGCTCACGTTCCCGGGGTGCGGCTTGATGGGATTCATTTTCGCGAAACTGTTCTTGCTGGTGCTGTAGGTCGCGCTCGCCGAAAGCACGGCAACAGAATGGGCACAGTTCGAGCTTTTGCGGGCGCTGGTCGCATGCCCTGATATCATCTTCTCGGTGGGTTTTTGATCGCAAGGTTGTGGCCGCAGACCGTGGATGGAGATATCGCAATGGGGAAGAGCAAGCTCAATTACTTCAAGGCGTACGAAAAGCTGACCGGACTGGCGGTTGAAGAGGCTGACCTGCTGATTGAGGCCATGCGCACGTTCACGGACGCTAGCGGTTATTCCGACACCATGGCGCAGATGCACGAGTTCGAGAACCAGGGCGACGACATCAACCACGACATCTTCAAGGCGGCTGCGGTGGACTTTATGCCGCCGTTCGATCGCGAGGATGTGGTGTCGCTCGCGCAGGCGCTCGACAACGTGCTGGACTACATCGACGACGTGCTGGGTCACATGTATGTCTACGATATCCGCAGCATGCCCAAGGACGCCCTGCGTTTCGCGGAGGTCATCAAGAAGTCGGTGAAGTCGCTGGATCGCATGATGTGCGAGTTCCACAACTTCAAGAAGAACAAGAAGTTCAAGCAGCTGTTGGTGGACATCAACTCTTACGAAGAAGAAGCCGACAACCTGTATCAGGAAGCCATGCGGCGCTTGCACACCGAGGACAACGACGACATCATGCACGTGCTGGTGTGGTCGCGCATCTATGAGCGCATGGAGAAGTGCTGCGATGCCACCGAGCATGCGGCCGACATCGTGAGCACCATCCTGCTGAAGAACTGATAGTTCGCTTCACGCCTATTCCACGTGCACGATGATGGGTTCGGCTATCTGGCCGTTGTAGTTGCGGCCGCCGGTCACGCGACACAGGAACGCATTGGTGTCTGAGGTGGCAGCGAATTCCGGCACGTCGATGAACGCCTCTGCCAGCGCGCGATCGTAGAGGTCCCAGAAGCTCTCCGTTCGTTGTGCGGCGGCATCCTCGTCGAACCATGGCTCGTGATCGTGGTTGTCGAAGATGGACCGCTCGATGCGATGATTGCGATGACTCATGGCACGCGCGTACGAATAGCGTCGCGCCACTTCTTCGATGCGCCCGAGCAGCGCTCGTTTCACGCCGGTGGGCGACCATAGCGCGCGCAGCGCCAGCCGATAGGCCTTGGCGGAGACGCGGTAGGCGCCCGGCGGCAGCATCTCTTCGAACACTTGATGCGCAACACGCTCGTACAGGGCCGATATGACGTTCAGCACGTGGTCGTTCGCGACGAGTGTCTTGCGCGATGGGTCGAAGTCGCCGATGGTCTGCCCGCGTTTCATTGACAGCACCAGCTCGTCCAGCTCGCTTTCGATGGCAGCGTGCACCTCGTGGGCGGAGTTGCGATCGAGGCCTTCCACGCCCGCATCGCAGAGCGCCCACTGCTGCGCGTAGATGAACGGATGCAATGTACTGTCAAGCAGGTAGTGGCACAGCAGTCCTTGTACGTAGGCGCGCGCGATGTCGTGTGTGCTGGCGTCGGGTGCACCGGGAGCGCTGGGTGTGCTGGATGCGTCAGAAGTTGCCGTGCCGCTCGATGCAATTCTGTCCGATGTTGCACCACCCGATGCCGCACCACAGCGCGCCACCGCATCGGGCACAGTCGGAATGGCATCCACCGCTTCCCGGAACGCCGCCAGTGCCTCGATGGGCTGTTCGCGGTGCATGCGCGAGCCCAGCTGGCTGACGCGCATCATGAGCGGATGCAGTGCCGCGAAGAACAGCACATCGGGCCCTTGATTGCCCAGCAAGAACGCCTGGAACTCGTCACGGCTCTCGCCGATCATCATGTACAGGCTGTCATAGACCTGACGACCGAACTCATCGTGTGTGATGACGGCTGGCATGATTTCTCTCCTTCGCGTTGTGAGCGGCCCGTGTGCACGCCTATAATAGTGCGCGCATACGACCGAATTGTGAAGAATGGCAGGGCCCTTTTGGCACTGATAGTTGCGAAATTCGGCGGCACTTCGGTGGCGTCACCCGAGCGGATCAAGAACGTGGCGAAGCGCTTGGCTGCCATGCGAGAGCGTGGCGACCAGGTGGTGGCGGTGGTGTCGGCCATGGGCAAGACCACCGACGAGCTGATGGGGCTGGCGAACGCGGTCTCCAGCAACCCGCCCGCCCGCGAACTGGACCGCCTGCTGTCCACGGGCGAGCACGTGTCCATGACGCTTTTGGCGCTGGCGCTGGATGCACTGGGCGTGCCCGCCATCAGCTTCACAGGGCGCCAGGCGGGCATCGAGACCAACGGCACCCACAACAAGGCACGCATCGTGAAGGTGCACAACGAACGCATCCTGGAAGCGCTTGCCGCGGGACTCGTGCCGGTCGTGGCGGGATTCCAGGGGATCGACGCGAACGGCGACATCACCACGCTGGGGCGTGGCGGCTCGGACACCACTGCGGTGGCTGTGGCGTGGGGCATCGGCGCTGATGCGTGCGAGATCTATTCCGACGTGGACGGCGTGTACACCACCGACCCGCGCGTGGCCCCGCGCGCTCGCAAACTGAGCCAGATCAGCTACGACGACATGCTGGAGCTTTCCAGCGCGGGCAGCGGTGTGTTGCAGAGCCGCGCGGTGGAATTCGCCAAGAAGTGGGGCGTGGTCATCCATTCGCGCTCTGCGTTCTCTGACGCGCCTGGCACCTATATCAAGGAGGAACCCCAGATGGAGGAAGCCGTCATCACCGGCATCGCGCACGACACATCCGAGGTGAAGGTGACGGTGCGCCATGTGCCCGACGCCGTGGGCGTGGCGGCCAAGGTGTTCACCGCGCTGGCGGAGAAGGCCGTGAACATGGACATGATCATCCAGAACACCTCGCTCGACGGCGCCACCGACATCTCGTTCACCTGCCCGGCCTCCGACTTGCCGCGCGCCATGGAGGCGCTCGACACCATCGTGCCGCAGATCGGTGCGGAATCGGTTGATGTGGAAGAGGACGTGGCCAAGATCAGCCTGGTGGGCACCGGCATGAAGTCGTCACCGGGCGTGTCCGCGAAGGCGTTCGACACATTGGGCGCCAACAACATCAACATCATCGCCATCTCCACCAGCCCTATCCGGCTGTCCATGGTGATCGATGCGGCCGAGGCGCAGCGCGCGGTGCAGTTGCTACATACGGCGTTCGACCTTGATTCCGAGAGCGTCTTCGAGGAAACGCAGCTTTCCGCCGAAGAGATAGCCGCCAAGATGCAGAAGGGGCGCTAGGCGGCGTTGCGTTCCCTTTTCGATCTCAACGGCGATGGCGCTCTTTCCGCGAGCGCTGCATGGCTTGTCGTCAACGGCTTTCTGGACAGTCCCAAGTTCAACGACCTGTACGAACTGCTGTTGACAGCAGCGGCGCGGCGCGGCATGGAGCTGCACCTGGTGCGCACCACCGACATCCCCTATAATCGCGAACAGTTGGCTACCATCTGCCCTGAACGGGCCATCTTCTGGGATAAGGACGTTCTGCTGGCGCGCATGCTGGAATCCGTTGGCGTGTGCCTGTTCAATAGCGCATCGGCCATAGAGCTCTGCGATAACAAGGCGCTTACGGCATTGGCGCTGGATGCGGCCGGGGTGCCCACGCCGCGCACGGTCGCGTCGCCCTTGGCGTTCGCGGCGCCCGATGAGGCGCGTCTGGGCTTCGCTTCGCAGGCTGCAACGCAGCTGGGCTATCCGCTGGTAGTGAAGGAAGTGCACGGCTCGTTCGGGCAGCAGGTGACGCTGGTGCAGGACGAAGGCCAGCTTCTTGACGTGGTGGCACGGCTAGGGAATGCTCGCTTCATCATGCAGGAGCTCATCGCCGAGAGCGCGGGTACCGATGTGCGCGTGGCGGTGGTGGATGGCGCGGTGGTGGGTGCGATGCGCCGCTTCAACGAGCACGGCGATTTCCGGTCGAACATCACGGCGGGGGGGCAGGCATGCCCGGTCGAACCCACGCCTGACGAAGCTGCCTGCGCTCTGCGCGCCTGTGCGGCGCTAGGGCTTTCTTTCGGTGGGGTGGACATCCTGCCCTCGGCGCGCGGCCCGTTGGTGTGTGAGGTCAATTCCAATCCGCATTTCCACAGCATGCTGGATGCGTGTGGGGTGAACATGGCCGATAGCATCGTAGGGCTGGTAGGGACTGATCGCGCATGAGTGGCGCTCAGCGCGTGCTGGTGGCCATGAGCGGCGGTGTGGACAGCACGGCGGCCGTGGCGTTGCTGCTAGAAGAGGGTTTTGAGGTGGTCGGCGTGACCATGCGCTTGCAGGACGCGGAGCAGGAAGCTGACATTGCGGATGCGCGCGCGGCGTGTCAGCGGTTCAGCATCGAGTATCAGGTGGTGGATCTGCGCGAGCGCTTCGAAGAGCAGGTGGTCCATCGTTTCTGCGCAGCGTACCTGTGCGGCCAGACGCCCAATCCGTGCGTGACGTGCAATCGGTACATCAAGTTCGCGGCATTGCATGCGCTGCGGTGCCAGCAGGGCTTCGACTATCTGGCCACCGGCCACTATGTGCGACGGGCCTTCGATGCAGCGAGCGATCGTTGGCAGCTGGTGCGCGCCCGCGACAAGACGAAGGACCAAAGCTATTTCCTCTTCTCTATCACGCAGGATCAGCTGGCGCACACGCTGTTCCCGTTGGGCGACCTAACGAAGGAAGAGGCGCGCGTCATCGCGCGCGATGCGGGGCTGCCCATGGCTGAGAAGGCTGAGAGCCAGGACATTTGCTTCGTGTCGCAGGGCGACCATGTTGCGTTCATCGCGCAGCGAGCGGCCGGTGATGTGGCGCGTCTGGCGCAGGCGGGCGTGGATGTGGGATGTGATGCGGCGTGTGGTGCGGCGTGTGCGACCATGGGTGCTGGCACAGGCGACCGTGGTGCCCACGAGATACCCGATGCGTTCCTGCCGGGCCCCATCGTGGACCGCGCGGGAAGGGTGCTGGGGGAGCACCCGGGGCTCATCCATTTCACCGCGGGGCAGCGCAAGGGCATCGGTGTGGCGGCGCCTGAGCCGCTCTACGTGATGGGGAAGCGGCCGGATACGCGCGAGCTGGTGGTGGGCACCGCTGCCGAGGCAACCTGCACCAGCGTTATGGCCGCTGATGCGAATGCGGTATCGGTCGTGCCGTGGAAGGGCGCGCTACCGGTGCAGGTGAAGACGCATTACCGTCAGCAGCCCCAACCCGCCATGGCTGAGGTGGCAGACGATAGCCTGCGCATCGCCTTCGCCGAGCCTCAGCGCGTTTGCGCACCTGGCCAGGCCGCTGTTGTCTATGATGGCGACATCCTTCTGGCAGGAGGCACCATCGTCTCATGCGCATGAGTTCGTGCGCATAGGGCTCCAACCTGATTTCAAGCGCGTGAGGCCCGTGTCTACCTTCGTGCGCGCGAAACTCCTGCCCGATGTCTATCCCTGGTATAGCATGTCCGCGGCTACCTGATCGGCTACCGCATCCCCAGCCATGCGCCGCAGGATGGCAAGTCCGAAGTTAAGCGCGTATCCCGGGCCGCTCGCGGTGATCAGGTTGCCATCCACGCAGATGCCCTGCTCGACATACGTTCCCTCGGGAAAGCCCACCTCACAACCGGGATAGCAGGTGGCCGTGCGCCCGGTCAGCAGTCCCAACTCGTTCAGTACGGTAGGACCCGCGCAAATGGAGGCCGCGGTCAGGCGGTCGTCGTCCACGAACTTCGGCAGCGCCTCGGCCAGTTTGGTGCACGCCTTCAGATTGGCCACACCGCCTTCGCCGACTGGCACGCAGATAGC
>CASTMW010000037.1 GCA_949450265.1 uncultured Eggerthellaceae bacterium
CTGTGCGGCGATCACCGAGAGCCGATGCAGGCCGCGCCATGCCAGCGCGAATGTCCCAGGGTCCTCAAGCCGATCCCGAAAGAAACGGTGATTTTCGGCAACGTTGCGCGACAGGGCATCGCCTTGAGGCAGCGGTGTGCGATCCAAGATCGCTTGCCAGGTCGGTTGATCAGCATGCGAAAGCTCCATCTTCGTTCGCGTGCCACTGGCATCGGAAACGAACAGATACTTCATGTCGATGTCATGAGGATCGACCCCATCCAAGATGTCGGGCTTATCAGCAAGCCCATCACGCATGGCCGCCAAGAGCAGCGTTACCGTAACGAAGCGTTGCTGTCCATCGACCAGGTCGATCGCCGCATCCCCTGCGCACTGGCCACCGTCCGCCCCTTCCCACCCATATAGCACCGTGCCGATGAAGTGGTCTGCATCCGCATCGGCCGCACGCATCACGTCATTCCACAGTTCGTCGCATTGGCGCTGTGTCCATGCATACACCCGTTGATACAACGGAACCCGAAAGCGCACATCCGGCTTGCCGATCAGCGTTAGGAGCTGCTCTTGTTCGACCTTCATGGTGCCTCCTACCACTGGGCGTTCATGGCGCGCAGTTCCGCTCGCACCTTTTCAGCGTATGCTTCGTTGTGGGCCTTCTTCAACGGATAGCCCGACACCAGCGTTGGCGCGCCGTTGATGGCCCAGTCATACGATGATCGGAACTTCTTCGCCGCGTGATACCGATAATTCTCGGCCCACACCAGGCAGAACCCGCGCAGCTCGCACAAGAGATCCTCTTTCGTGCCAGTATAGGTGTCCTCAACGTATTGCTTGAAGCCACTGTAGACCGATTCGGGACTGCGCATGCGCGTTTTACGAAAGCGCACCGCAAGCCACCCTTTGATGGCACTGTCCAGGCGCAGCGAGCCGGGATCGGGCGCGAACAGGTCTTCCATGGGTTGCCAATATTCTTGGAAGAGCCGCTCCTGCATGCTGCGAGATTCCGAGAGCAGCAGATGATTGCGCACCATATCGGCTACGGTGAGAGAGCGCCCCTTGGAGTTCAAGCTCTCGAATACAAGCTGGGCCTGGTCCGGATCGTCCACCTGAGCATCGATGGCGAACAGCAGTTGCAGACCTGTCCAGATATGCGTCAGATCCGTGTCAGGTTCGGCCATCTTCTCGCAAAAGAACACGAAGTTGCGTGCGATGTTCGAATCGACCCCATCAACATTGGGCACTACGCCTGAAACCATCTGCTCAACTAGCGCTGCCCACACCTCTGCATCGTTGCGGGAGGGCAGCAGCTTAGGCCGCACCGGACCTTCACCCTGTGCCACCAGATACATTAAAGCAAGGCTCTCAGCGGTGACGCCTGGCACCGCCCGCGCACCTTGGCGCATCTGCGCGCAAAGGGCAGCAAGCATGATGCAGACCGTCGTCAAACGCTGCTGACCATCTATCACCGCAAGGCGCTGAGCACCGTGATCGTCCGTCTCTTCGGCCGCACAAAGGATTGTGCCCGTGAAATGATGCTTTCCTGCCCGTGCTGCGCGTTGCACATCCAACCAAAGCTCAAAGCACTGATCATGCTGCCACGCATAGGCGCGCTGATAAGCCGGGATGATGAAGCAACGATCCGGTGCACCGATGAACGCGAGAATGGGTTCCTGGACGAGCTGCATGGGACACTCCTTCTTACAACGTCACATGGTTTCACGGCTACTTTCTCATTCTTGCCATTCCCGTTCCCCATGTTAAGTACAATATCGGACAAAGTGTTCGATATTATGGAGAGACCCATGACCAACGCCACCGATGCGCGCTACCTCAAGGCCGAACACGCCATTTGCGACGCCCTTGCGAGGTTGCTTGAAGACAAGCCGCTCGACGCGATCAGCATGAGCGAGATCGCACGCGAGGCCAGCGTTAGCCGAAGCACCTTGTATGCGCATTTCCAAAACGTGATGGAAGCGTATCGCGCCACCGTGGCGCGCTTCTACGAACGTACTCAGGACCTAGCCGAGCATTTCTCATGCACGATGTGCCGCAACGGTCAGGCAGTGCGCCCGTTCTGCGATCGGCTCCGAGATGCGGCGGATTGCCGCGGGGTGGTGAAAGATGGTCATTTTCTGGCCGCAGCCTTGGATACCCATCATGCGACCGTCTCGAATACGCTGGTCGAACGGCTAGAAGCTGTCGGACTCGATACCGATGTAGCGGAAGCGGTGTTCCGATTCCAGATGAGCGGCTGCTATGCGGTAGCCGTATCGGAATGCGGGCGCCAAGGGGACTGGCCGCGCTACCAAGAGACGCTGGATCGGTTCATCCGCGGTGGCCTTCAAGCGCTCGGCGTGCAGATGTGACATGAACACGACGATCAGCATGCTCATGTAGAATGCTGTGCAATGGAGCAGGGCGATCGATGCCGCCCCGCAAGCCTCCGCCGTTAACGGGCGTTGAACTTCTGAATGGCCTTGAGCAAGGGCAGCCCCAACACATAGATGACGAGCGCCTCGCCGATGCCCGTGGCCACAACGCCGAACAGATACATGGGCAGATACGCCCCATCCAGCGCGATATCGGTGAAGGGGATGGTGTAGAATCCCAACCCTTGCAACAGCAGCGGCAGATACGCTGGCACGATCAGTGCATTGGTCACCACGAAGCTGCCGATGGCAAGCGCGGGGTGACGGCGCAGGCGCCAACAGAGTATGGAACCGACCAGCGTGGCCGCGCTGCCGAACACCACATCCAGCAGCCCCAGCGCGCCCGTGCCACTGATGACCAGATTCACCAGGTTCGCGATGATGCAGCCGATGGTGAGCCCTGGGATGGCCGCAGGCGTGAGCACCGCCACCACGCAGATGGCCTCCGATATGCGGAACTGCACAGGTCCCCACGCAAGGCCTTGCAGCAGCAACATGCAGATCAGCGTGGCCGCCGCGTACAATGCAGCGATCATGCCCGCTTGCGCCACATAGCGCGAACGCGGCATATCCGCGATGGTCGATCGTGTTTTGGACAGAATGGCAGAATCGGTCATGATGACTCCTTTCCGCACGGCATATGCCGAGGGTCATGGGCAACTGATAAAGATGCGCGGGCAGGGCCCATCGGTGCACGCGCAGATGCGAGTATAGTGCATTTTGAAGAACCTGTGCGAACGGGCTTCGTTAGCCGCGACCACGCTTCTTGGCAGACGGTTTCGCCTTCTTCCCCGCTTTCCCCGCTGGCCCTTTCCCCGGCGGCTGCTCGCGCTGGCGCCAACGGGCCTCTTCGCGGCGCTGCTGCACATCGGCGGTCTCGGCACGCAGTTGCGCATACGTGTCGAAGCGCGCCTGCGAAAGTTCCCCGCTCTCAACGGCTGCACGAACGGCACATCCTGGCTCGCGCTGATGCTTGCAATCGCGAAAGCGGCAATCCTGGGCCAGCTGCTCGATGTCGGCGAAAGCGGCATCGATGCCAGCATCAGCATCCCAGAGCCCCAGCCCTCGCACACCCGGCATATCCACGATATCGCCGCCGCCCGGAATGGGAACGATAGCCCGGTTCACCGTGGTATGACGCCCCTTGCCGTCCGTCTGCCGCACGCGGGCGGTGCGCCGCGCTTCCGTACCGGTCAGGAAATTGATCAGGGTGGACTTGCCCACCCCCGAACGCCCGACCAGCACGGCCGTGGTATCCGCAGGCACCAACCGGCGCACCGCTTCCACTGACGCCGCATCGTCGGCCGCCATGACCACCACGGGCACCGTAGGGCCCGCTGTCTCCTGCACGCGATCGCACACCTGACGAACCGCCTCATCGTCATCGGCCAGGTCGCCCTTCGTCAGCACCACCGCAACCTGTGCGCCCGTTTCGAACGCCAGCACCAGCTCGCGCTGCAAGCGCCGCACGTTCACCTGGGATACCGGCTGGGCAATAATGACCGTGTCGAAGTTCGCCGCCAGCACCTGTGCCATCGCGCGATCGGTGGGATCCTTGCGCACCAGCTGCGTCCGCCGTGGCAGGATCTCTTCGATCACGCCTACATCGTGCGTTTCCGGAATGCGCACGCGCACCGTATCGCCGATCACCGCGCGGCTCTGACCCGTCTTCACCAGCTCGGTGGCATGCTCGCAGCGCACGCGCGACCCATCTTCCAGCACCAGCTCGGGCAACCCCCGATCCAGCTTCACCACACGCCCCTGCATGCGGGCGTCCCCCTGCGCAGCCGCCATCTATCGCCTGCGCTCGCTGAGATGCCGATACACCAAGGTCAGCGCTATACCAGCGCAGACCAGCAGCGTGCCCGGAAGGAAGGACGTAATGTCGAAGGGCGTCTCGATCAGCGATCCGCGGCTGACGATGGCCACGTGATCGGCGTGGATGTCGGTCAGGCCATCGTGGTCGGCGCACGCCAACGTGAAGGTGCCGCGCACTTGCAGGGTGGTGCCGCGCTTGCCGTAGGCGCCGTACATGTCGATCAGCTTCGATTGCGACAACGGCATGCTGACGGAGATCTCCGCGTCGTTGCCGTCGTTGGCCTGCAACGTGATCCAGCATTCTTCGGGGTCGTAGTCGGACAAGATAAGATCGCCCACGACCTCCCCGATCACTTGCACGGTCTGGCCTTCCATGTACGAATCAGCCGTTTGCAGGTCCTTGATGCTGGCATCATAGATGAAGGAGCTATCCGGCAGCTGCGATGGGTCGATCAGGTTGGGCGCCGCATCCGGCGTGGCATTGCCCGCCGTGCCGCTGGCTCCCGCCTCGATGGGCGCCGGACTGTTGCAGCCGATGAGCACACCGGCACACCCCAGCACCAGCGCCCCGGCCAGCAGCGCCGCCATCATCGTGCGCAGCGCCCTCATTCCGCCACCTTCGGCCGATGGCGCGGCACCACGCTGATGGCCACCTGGACCAGCAGCGCCAGCAGCGCGATGAACTCAAGACGACCCACCCACATCTGGAAGATATAGAAGAGCTCCAGCGTCCAAGGCATGCCCGGCGATGCGATGCCGGTGATGATGCCGCCGTTCGACGTCATGGCCACGCTCTCGAAGACGCTCTGCACCGCATCGTAGCCGTGCGCGATGCCCACGAGCGAGCCCAGCACGTACGTGATCACATAGAGGATGAAAACGGTCATGGCTTCCTTCACCCGATCCGATGTCAGGATGCGCCGTCCCAGATGGTTGTATGACACCACCACACGCGCACTGTCGGGTGCCAGCGTTTCCTTGATGGTCTGCACGATGGACTTCGCGATGATGCCCACGCGATACAGCTTGATGCCGCCCGCCGTGCTGCCCGCACCCGCGCCCACCGCCATCACCAGCGCCAGCGTCAGGAACGCGCCGGACGTGAACACGGAGAGCAGCTGGTTCACGGTGACGATGGAGAAGCCGGTGGTGGTCATGGCCGATATCAACATGAACGTGCCGCGGTGCAGCATGGCCGCCAGATTGCCGAACAGGGTGCTGGCCGCCAGCGCTGCCGTGAACACGCACAGCATGACCGCCATCCAGATGAGCGCGGTGCGCGTTTCGATGTCGCGGAAGAAGCTCTTCGTCTCGCCCTTCACCACATCGGCATAGATGACGAAGCTGACCGAGCCCATCAGCATGAGCACCATCAAGATGAACTCGATAGGCGCGGAATGGTAGTACATGATGGATTGCTGCATGGGCGTGAAGCCGCCGGTGACGAACCCCGACACCGAGGTCCACAGCGCATGCAGCACCGCGCGAGCGGGCTCCATGCCATCCAGCAGCATGAGCAGCGTCAGGATGCCTGTGGCCACCACCACCACGATGGCCGTGATGCGCGCGATGAACTGCGTGGTCTGCACCACGTTGGGCACCACGTGCTCGTTGCGGCCTTCGCTGGTGTAGAGCGTGCTGCCGGTGCGCTTGCCGAAGATGCCCAGGCTGAGCGCCACCACGATGAGCCCCAAGCCCCCCAGCAGATGCAGCACGAAGCGGAACATGTTGTCGGCGTTGCTCAGGTGATCAAGATCGACGATCAACGCGGCGCCGGTGGTGGTCAAGCCGGAAACGCCGTCGAACACCGCATCGAGATAGGTGGTGTAATGGCCGCTCAGATACAGCGGCAGCGAGGCGAACAGGCCCAGCACCACCCATGCCATCCCCACCACGGCCAGCGCCTGCTGATGGTTCAGCTTGCCCGGCGTGATGCGGCAGAACCGCAGCACCGAACCGACAACCAATGAGATGCCGATGGCGAACAGATAGCGCGATGCCGGATCCCACTCTTGGAAGGCGATAGCGGTCACCAACGGCACCACCATGAGGGCTGCGGCGAACAGCACCAGCATGCCCAGATAATGACCGATGACCTGAAGATCGTAGAATGTGAAGCGCTGCCACATGGCCTACAGCTATCCCACCGGTAGGATCACGCGCACAAGAGCCATCAACACCCACAGCGCCACGATGAACGTGATGATCGCAAGGATGAGCAAAGCCATGCCGCGCAAGGCAGGCATGGCTTTCGACTTTATGTCCGCAAGCGAAGTTCGCATGCGGGTATTGTACCGCTTGGAAAGCTACAGTTCGCTCAAGTCAGCAGCATCGAAGTTCAAGGGTCCTTCGATGCGGCAGGCGTAATCGCCTTCTGCGTCGATATCCACCAGCACATGGGCACCATCGTGCAGCTCGCCGGTGATGACCTTCTGAGCGATGCGGTCCACCACCTCGCGCTGGATCAGACGCTTCAGCGGACGAGCGCCGAACACCGGGTCGTACCCGTCGATGGCCAGATGCTCCATAGCGGCCGGGGTCACGTCCAACGTGATGCGGCGCTTCGACAGGCGATCGCGCACTTCTTCCAGCTGCAGGTCCACGATCGGCTCGATGGTGGAGATGGACAGCTCGTTGAACGTCACGATGTCATCGATGCGGTTCAGGAACTCCGGACGGAACGTGGCGCGCAGCGCATCCTGGATCTTGTTCGCGAACTCGCTCATGCGCTTGGCCGCCTGCTCGGGCGTCATGTTCACCACGTCTTCCAACATCTCGCCCATGGTCTCGCCGCCCGTTTCCTCATTCCGATCGAACTGGGCGCTCTCCACTGCATGGTCGCGGATGATCTGACTGCCGATGTTGCTGGTCATGATGATGATGGTGTTCTTGAAGTTCACCACGCGACCCTGACCATCGGTCAAGCGCCCATCGTCGAGCACCTGCAACAGCACGTTGAACACATCGGGATGCGCCTTCTCCACCTCGTCGAGCAGCACCACCGAATACGGATGACGACGCACGGCTTCGGTCAGCTGGCCGCCTTCGTCATAGCCCACGTATCCCGGAGGCGCTCCGATCAGGCGCTGCACGCTGAACTTCTCCATGTACTCCGACATGTCGATGCGGATCATGGCCTTGTCGGTGTCGAACAGGTACTCGGCCAGCGCCTTCGCCAGCTCGGTCTTGCCCACGCCGGTGGGGCCAAGGAACATGAAGCTGCCGATGGGCTGCTCGGGGTCGGACAGGCCCGCACGGTTGCGGCGGATGGCACCGGCCACCACGCTAACCGCCTCGTCCTGGCCGATAACGCGCTTCTTCAGCTCTTCTTCCAGGTCGACCAGCTTCTCCATCTCACCCTGCATCATCTTGGTAACAGGGATGCCGGTCCAGGTGGACACCACTTGCGCGATCTCTTCCTCGGTGACCTCTTCTTTCAGGATGGCACCGGCCTCTTGGCTTGCCTTCAGGGATTCCTCGGCCTGATGCAGCTGCTGCTGAAGCTGCGGGATACGCGAATAGCGGATCTCCGATGCCAGCGCCAGGTCACCCGAACGCGTGGCGCGTTCCTCTTCCAGCTGAGCGGAATCCAGCTCGGCCTTCAAGTTCTGCACGCCCACGATGACGTCCTTCTCGTTCTGCCAAGCAGCCTTCTGCTTGTCCAGCGCATCGCGCGCATCGGCGATGTCGCGGCGCAGCTTCTCTAGACGTTCGGCTGACGCGTCGTCGCTCTCCTTCATCAGCGCCTGCTCTTCGATCTGCATCTGGGTAAGGTGCCGCTCGGCCGCGTCCACCTCTTCGGGCATGGAGTCGATCTCGATGCGCAGACGGCTGGCCGCCTCATCCATCAGGTCGATGGCCTTGTCGGGCAGGAAGCGATCGGTGATGTAGCGGTCGGACAGCTCGGCCGACGACACGATGGCGCCATCGGTGATGCGCACGCCGTGATGGATCTCGTACTTCTCCTTCAAGCCGCGCAAGATGGCGATGGTGTCCTCCACCGTGGGCTCGTTCACCATGACCGGCTGGAAGCGGCGTTCCAGCGCAGCGTCCTTCTCCACGTACTTGCGGTATTCCTCCAGCGTGGTGGCACCGATGGCATGCAGCTCGCCACGAGCCAACGCAGGTTTCAGCATGTTGCCTGCATCCAGCGAGCTATCGCCGCCCGCACCCGCGCCCACGATGGTGTGCAGCTCGTCGATGAACAGGATGATGTTGCCACCGGCCTCCTTCACCTCGCGCAGCACCGCCTTCAAGCGGTCCTCGAATTCTCCGCGGTACTTCGCACCGGCCATCATGGCGCCCAGATCAAGGCTGATGATCTCGCGGTCCTTCAAGCTGGATGGCACGTCTCCCGCCACGATGCGCTGGGCCAGGCCCTCCACGATGGCGGTCTTGCCGGTGCCGGGCTCGCCGATGAGCACCGGGTTGTTCTTGGTGCGGCGGCTGAGCACCTGGATAGTACGCCGGATCTCTTCCGAGCGGCCGATCACCGGGTCCAGCTTGCCCTCGCGCGCCTGCTGGGTCAGGTTCTGGCCGTATTGTTCCAGCGCCTCGAACTGCGTCTTGTCGGTCTGGCTGGTCACGCGCGTGTCGCCACGCAGCGCCTCGTAGGCCGCTTCGATGTTCTTGCGCGTGATGCCTGCGGTGGTGAGCAGCTTGCCCGCCTCGCCCTTGTCCTCAGACAGCGCGATCAGCATGTGTTCGCTGGTAGCGTAACTATCGCCCAGCTTCTCGGCGATCTTCACCGCACTATCGATGGTCTTGATGAACGCCTGCGACGGAGCCGCCATGGGCATGGCGCTGCCGCTTTGCTTGGGCATCTTCGCAATGGCGTCCTCGATGTTCTGCGCCAGCCATACCGGGTCGGCGCCGATGCGCTTGATGATGGCCGCAATGTTGTTCTCGTCGGCATCGATCAATGCCTTCAACAGATGTATGGGCTCGACCATGGCGGAATCGGCGTCACCGGCCACGCCCAGCGCAGCCTGCACCGCTTCCTGCGCGGTCACAGCCAATTTGTCCAGTCTCATATCTCTTCCTTGCTCTCTGTTCGTCTAATGCCTCAGGCCACCGCGCACTTCCTTGGAATAGAAATGCACCGTGGCCGAGGGGTTGTTCAGCCAATGCCAGGCCGGGGGAAGGTCACGGATGCTCATCAGCGCGTTCACTGGCGTTCCCGGCGACAGCTCGCTGACACGCCGCGCAAGCCGCTGCACGCGCTTGTGCAGATTGACCAGTTCGTCTTCGCGGGCCTCAAGGCGCACCTGCAGGTCCAGGATGCGCATCACACCCGCAAGGTTGATCCCTTCGGCGGTCAGTTCGTTGATCAGTTCCAACCGTTCGATGTCAGCCTGCGAATACATGCGCGTGCCGCCGGATGTGCGCTGCGGGTTCAACAGCCCCTTCTGCTCGTAAGCGCGCAGAGTCTGCGGATGCACGCCAGCAAGCTCGGCCGCCACGCCGATCATGTACAGTGGTCGATCGCGGTCCTCATGCCCTACCATGGCCGCACCTCTTCTGTGGTGGCAGCCTGGAAGTCCTCCAGCGCTTTCTTCTGGTCATCGTTCAGCTCGGTGGGCACCTTCACCTGCACCTGTATCTTCAGGTTACCGTTCGTACCCTTCTTCTTGATGTCGGGCGCGCCTTTGCCTTTGATGGTCAGCACGGTGCCATCTTGGGTGCCTGCGGGCACCGTGACGCGCACCTTCTTCCCGTCGGGCGTAGGGATCACCACTTTCGCGCCCAGCGCCGCCTCGGCGATGGTCACGGGCATGTCCACCACCACATCGGCCTTGTCGCGCCGGTAGTACGGGTGCTCGGTGATGTGCGTGGTGATCAGCAGGTCGCCCGGTTCGCCGCCGTTCTGGCCCAAGCCGCCCTTCTTCTTGAAGCGCAGTCGGCCGCCCTCTTGTGCGCCCGCAGGCACCTTCACGTCCAGCGTATCAGCTTCGGACTTGCCCGGAATGCGCACGGTCACGCGCTTGGTGGTGCCGTTGAACGCCTCGTCGAAGGTGACATCCAGCGTCACGTTCATATCTTGGCCCTTTGCAGCGCGGGTGCGGCTGCCGCCCAGATCGCCGAAGTCCCAGTCGGTGCCGAACGCACCTTCGCCCGAACGGATGCTCTCCAAGATATCGGCCCAGCTGCCGCCGAACCCACCGCCGCCGTTGGTCGTGTAGGTGTAGGTGCCTCCGTTACCACCGAAGATGTCCTCGTAGTTGAAGCCGCCTGCGCCACCTTGGCCGCCCCACGGTATCTGGTTCTCGTTGGCCGTGCCGTACTGATCGTACAGATCGCGCTTCTTCTCGTCCGAGAGCACCTCGTATGCTTCGTTGATCTCCTTGAACTTCGCTTCATCGCCACCAGCATCGGGATGATGGGTGCGAGCCAGCTTGCGGAACGCCTTCTTTATCTCATCTGCCGACGCAGTACGTGGAACGCCCAGCGTCTTGTAGTAATCCGGTGTGGATGTTGCTGCCATGCGCTCCACTCCTTCCTTCAATGAAAAGGGCAGCTTTCCGCTGCCCTTGAGCCGTTAGTCTTCCTTGCCTTCGGGCTTTTCTCTCTTCGGTCCGCCGGTGGTCACCGTGACCATGGCCGGGCGCAACACCTTCACGCCCATCTTGTAGCCTTTCTGGTAGACCTCGTTGACCGTTTCGTCGGGCTGGCTGGGATCGTCCACCGTGCCCACCGCTTGAGCTTCCAGCGCGTCGAAGGCTTGCCCCACCGGGTCGAGTACTTCCACGCCATCCTTCTGCAGCGTGTCCACAAACTTCGTGAGCACTGCCTTGACCCCATCGAGAAGGCCGCTGCTCGTGTCAGCGTCCGAGTTCTTCTCGGCGTAGTCGATAGTGCGTTCCAGGTCGTCGATCACGGGAAGCAGGCTGACCACCAGTTTCTCGGCGGCGCGCGCCTTCTCTTCCTCGCGCTGCTCCTTCGTGCGGCGGCGATACGTATCCCACTCCGCATGAAGGCGCATGTACTTGTCCTTCCATTCGGCCACCTGGGCCGCAGCAGCAGCCTCGGCCTCCACCTGGTCCATCGCGTTGTCCACGATGGCGGCGGCCTCGGCTTCTAGCACGGCGTCGGTCAGCTCGTCTGCATCCTGTGCGGTGGCCGGTGCAGCGCTTTCCGGCGCTTCGGCAGAGGGAGCGCCTGCCGGCGCACCCTCCGTCTTTTCCTCAGCAGCCTGAGCCGCTTTCGTTTCGTTCTGGTCGACCATGCCTATTCCTTCTTCGCATCGTCGTCATCGACCACTTCATAGTCGGCTTCCAGCGTGTCGTCGGCAGGAGCCGTCTCGGCCGCCGCAGCCTCAGCACCAGCGCCGGCACCTTCGGTGGTGTAGACCACCTCGGCCAGCTTGTAGCCCGCCTGCTGCATCTTCTCGGTAGCAGCACGGATGGCGTCGATATCCTGGCCTTCTAGCGCGCTCTGGGTCTCGGCGATGGCGCTCTCGGCTTCGCTCTTCGCGTCAGCCGGAACCTTATCGCCCAGTTCGTCCAGTGTCTGCTGGGTGGCGGTCACCAGGGCCTCGGCGTTGTTGCGCACCTCGACCTCTTCCTTGCGCTTGGCGTCTTCCTCGGCATGCTGCTCGGCGTCCTTCACCATACGATCCACTTCATCATCGGACAGGGCCGTGGAGCCGCTGATGGTGATCTGCTGCTGCTTGCCGGTGCCCAGGTCCTTCGCCGACACGTTCACGATGCCGTTCGCATCGATGTCGAAGGTGACCTCGATCTGCGGCACGCCGCGGCGAGCAGCCGGGATGCCGGTCAGCTGGAAGCGACCCAGTGTCTTGTTGCCAGCAGCCATCTCGCGTTCGCCTTGTAGCACGTGCACCTCAACGGAGGTCTGGTTGTCGGCAGCCGTGGAGTAGATCTCGGTCTTACGCGTGGGAATGGTGGTGTTGCGCTCGATCATCTTGGTCATCACGCCGCCCATGGTCTCGACGCCCAGCGACAGCGGGGTCACATCGAGCAGCAGGATGCCGGTCACGTCGCCAGAGAGCACGCCACCCTGGATAGCCGCGCCCATGGCCACGACCTCGTCTGGGTTCACGGACATGTTCGGCTTCTTGCCGGTCAGCTTCTCCACCAGTTCCTGCACCGCGGGCATACGGGTGGAACCGCCCACCAGGATGACCTCATCCAGTTCGCCCGCCTTCAGGCCAGCGTCCTTCAACGCCTGCTCGACCGGCTTCTTGCAGCGCTCCAACAGGTCCTTCGTGATGTTCTGGAACTCGGTGCGCGTCAGCGTGTAGTCCAGGTGCTTCGGGCCATCGGCGCCTGCGGTGATGAACGGCAGGTTGATGTTGGTCTGCGTGGTGGCGGACAGCTCCATCTTGGCCTTCTCGGCTGCTTCCTTCAGACGCTGCAGGGCCATCTTGTCCTCGCGCAGGTCGATGCCGGTGTCAGCCTTGAACTTGTCGGCAAGCCAGTCGATGATGCGCTGATCCCAGTCGTCACCGCCCAGGTGGTTGTCGCCTGCAGTGGAAGCCACTTCGAACACGCCATCGCCCAGTTCCAGCACCGACACGTCGAAGGTGCCGCCGCCCAGGTCGAACACGAGGATCTTCTCATCGTGATCAGCCTTGTCAAGGCCGTAGGCCAGCGCTGCTGCGGTGGGCTCGTTGATGATGCGCTCCACTTCCAGGCCAGCGATCTTGCCAGCATCCTTGGTGGCCTGGCGCTGCGCGTCGTTGAAGTATGCCGGAACGGTGATGACCGCCTTCGTGATGGTCTCACCGGTCTGCTTCTCGGCATCGGCCTTCAGCTTCTGCAGCACCATGGCGGAGATCTCTTCGGGAGTGTAGGTCTTGCCGTCGATGTCGACCACGGCGCGGCCATCCTTGCCCTTCTCCACCTTGTACGAAACCGTCTTCTGCTCTTCGGGCGTTTCGTCGTAGCTGCGGCCGATGAAGCGCTTCACCGAAGAAACGGTGTTCTCGGGGTTGGTGACGGCCTGGTTCTTCGCAGCCTTGCCGACCACACGTTCGCCATCCTTGCGGAAACCTTCAACGGAAGGGGTGGTACGGTCGCCTTCAGCGTTCACCAGGATCTCCGGCTCGGAGCCCTCCATGACGGCCATGGCCGAATTGGTGGTGCCCAGGTCGATTCCGAGTATCTTAGCCATTGTTGATTCCCTCTCTTTCAGTGTTGGTTATCAATCTTCTTGTTGTTGATGCCATTATGAAAT
>CASTMW010000038.1 GCA_949450265.1 uncultured Eggerthellaceae bacterium
GAATCTACGGTGTAATTCGTTGTCTCGGCGGCATTTTCTTCCACGATCCCTTCAATTTTAAAAAAGAGGAAACTTTTCGTACTAAACGCGTCCCTTGGGGTCGCATTTGCTTTGAATATTTACCTAAAAACAGGCGATCGTTCCGATTGTTTCACGCAATGAACTCCAGACGTGGCAGATCGTTTGTTCGAAAGGTCCGATCAGGTAGGTCTTCGGATCGGTCGACATGATTCTTCTGAATGCTGCGGTCGCCCCATCACGCAGTATTCATTGATGGTGCTCGATCGGTTGAATCGAATATCGCCTAGAACGTTATGCCCACACCTTCACGCGGCACTCGTTGATGGGGTCGCCGTTGATGGGCGTGTAGTCGATGTTGGTGTAGGTCACCAGGTTCTGCGCGGTGCCGTACGAGGCCAGGAACTCGCCGTAATCCGGCGCACCGTTCTCCACCTCCAGCGTGAAATAGCGGCGATCGCGCAGATTGATGCCTGCTACCGCCGACGTGCTCTTCACCACGAACCAATCGCCGTACCAGCACGGTGGCGTGACCGGCGTGCGCGGGAAGCGGAACCAGTCGGCGGCACAGTATAGCTCGGCCACCGAGTGCGCCGCCTGCGCGTCTGCGGTCTCGGCTGCTCGGTCGGAGAGCTGCCCTTTCTCGTCGGTCGCGTTCGCTCGTGCCTCGGTGCGCGCGGCGGCCAGATCGTAGGTGGGTGCTATGGTGGGGGTGTAGGTTCCCAAATTGGCGATGCCGTCGCCATAGTCATAGATGCCATCGAACGAGAACGAGAACCCGGTGGGGCCGTACGCCACGTAGATGGGCTTCATGGAAGCGGGCAGCACCAGCGCGTCGGTCACCTCGCCGGTGGCAGCGTCCACGTGCGTCAGCTGGTAGCGCGTGTCGCTCGTTTCGGCGCGGGGAGCGAAGGCGATGCCGCTTGTGGTAGGGCTGGGGCTGCATGCCATGCGCCCGTGCGAGGTGTAGAGCGTGCGCGCGTCGTCGGCGACTGCGCCGAAGCGCGTGCACATCATCAGGCTGTCCTCTTTTGCGGCCGCGCCGTCCACAACGGGCAGCACCTGCCAGAAGGCGTATTCGCCCGCGGCGGTCAGCGTGGGCATCTCCCAGTCGGGACCGCCTTCATGCACCAGCACCGGCTGCCCGAGCGTCTCGCCCGTGAAGGCGGCCTGGTACACGCGCCAGTTGCCGTCCAGGATGTCGGCTTCGGTCCAGATCAGCCCGGCGGTGGTGGCGCGCGCATCGTATATCTCGTAGCCCTCCGCGGTGTCCACAGCAGCATCCAGCACGGTACGCACCGATCCGTTGCCCAGCGCGATCAGCCCCACCTGCGTCAGTGGCGAGCCGTTAGCGGTGGGGAGCAGGCACGCAGCCACGTCGGGATCGGTGGCCCACACCATGGAGCCGTAGGGCAGCGCGATGGTCTGCTGGGCCGTCAGTACCGATGCGGCATCGTCGATGTACTCGCACTGCTCAGTGGTGAACACCTGATCCTCGCGCACTTCGAGCGCCAGCAGGTCGGGGCGCGAGGCGAAGCCGCCGGTGGCCGCGTAGGCACCCACGCCCACCACGGCCGCTGCTCCCACAGCGGCGGCGCCATAGAGGAACCCGCGGCGCGTCAGGAGCATCTCAGGGATACTGCCAAGGCCACCCGTGCTGCTCATGCCGCTGCCGCTGCTGCCACTGGTGCGACCGCCGATGTCGCTACTGACATTGCTGATGCTGCCGCAAAGTGTTCGTTCGCGGTCCTGCGAAAGCCCGTCATGCTCGCGTGCAGAGGGCTTCCCGGCATAGAACGGCTTCTCGGCTCGGTGCGAGCGGGCGCTACCCGAGCGGTTAGTGGAGGGCCGACACCCTGTTCGGCGGGACCGCTCCGATATGTTCCTTGCATGCCCGCCGACGCGCGGGCGTTTCTGATGGTTCGTTGGCATGCCACTATTGTGTCATTCAGGCAACGTGCGCGCATCATTTTTCACCAAAAGGTACAATATTCCCAAGACTGTATTCTGCGACCGAATGTACCCGTAATGTACCCGTTTTGCGGGTCGCACATCGGAAGGACCGGAGTTTATGAGCAGCGAAACACCGCGCATCCTGTTGGTTGAGGACGAGAAGAACATCCGCGATGCCGTCATGGCGTATCTGGAACGCGAAAACTACTGGGTCACCGGGGTGGCTGATGGCCAGGAAGCGCTCGACGAGTTCGGCAAGCACCACTATGACCTGGTCATCTTAGACCTTATGCTGCCGAAGGTGCCGGGTGAGCGCGTGTGCCGCGTGATCCGCGACAACTCCGATGTGCCCATCATCATGCTGACCGCCAAGGGCGAAGTGGAAGACCGGATCATCGGGTTGGAACTGGGCGCCGACGACTACCTGGTGAAGCCGTTCAGTCCACGCGAGCTGGTGGCCCGCGTGCGTGCGCTGCTGCGCCGCGTGCATTCCGACGACGCCCCTCAGCGTGAAGTGCTGGAGTTCGGCGAGCTGACCATCGACATATCGGGCCACAAGGTGCTCGTCAACGGCAAGGAGATCGATCTGACCGCCAGCGAATTCAAGCTGCTGACCACGCTGTCGCGCTACCCAGGCCGCGTGTACAGCCGTATGGAACTGGTGGAGAAGGTGCTCGGGTACGATTTCGAAGGCTACGAGCGCACCATCGACAGCCACGTGAAGAACCTGCGCGCCAAGATCGGTGACAATCCGAAGAGCCCCACCTGGCTGCATACGGTGCATGGCGTGGGCTATCGCTTCGAAGACCCCACTCAACAGGCATAACGTCCGTTCAAGGGAAGACATCTGCTCGCAGACATGGCCGACGAGAACCAAGTAAACGAAACAGAGCCCTCTACGGCCGCTGACGCGCCCGCATCCGATGCGTCATCGGTGGTTCTCGCGCAATCTGCGTGGGATTCGGCCGTGGCAGTGGCGAAAGCGGCCAGCGCGGCGAAGGCCGAGCAAGCGGAAGTGGCCGACGTGCCCGACGAGGAAGAGCCGGAAGAGGCTAAGCCGAAGCGCTTGAGCCGTCTGCGTTGGAGCAATCTGTCCTACGTTTCCCGCACGTCGCTGGCGTTCGCGCTGGTGGCGGCGCTGACCGCGGGCATCGCCATCGGTGGCATCTCGCTGGTGTGGGGGCAATACTTCCAGCGCTACACCACCGAGAACATGGAGACGGTGGCATCCACGGCGGCCAGCCGCATCGCGGTGTCCTACAAGGAAACGGGCCATCTGGAGCCCGATACGGTGGCGGCCATCGTACAGGCGGCTGTGGTGTCGCCGGACGCGGGCATCAAAGTGCTGGACGACGAGGGTAACACCATCTATGAGACCACGGGTGAGAGCGTGGAAGGTCCGGACGGCACCAGCTTCGAGCCCACCGACCCGGCGCAGATCGCGCTGGCGAACATCATCTCGGACGGCACGGTGGTGGGCAGCGTGCGCATGTGGATGTACGGCTCTGACACGCTGATGAGTAAGCTGGACCAGCAGTTCCGCGACAACTCGTATGCGGCACTGGCGTTCTCGGGTATCGCAGCGGTGGCGGTGGCAACGCTGTTCGGTGTGGCGTTCGCCCGCGCGCTGGTGGCGCCCATCAACCGGCTGACGCGCACGGCTGCAGCGGTGAAGGCGGGCAAATTCGAAGCGCGCAGCAACCTGACGGGCGAAGACGAGATCGCGCATCTAGGTGAGACCTTCGACAGCATGATCGCCTCAGTTGAGAAGGACCGACGGCTGGAACAGCGTCTCACCAGTGACGTGGCGCACGAGCTGCGCACGCCGCTCATGAGCATCCAGGCCAGTATGGAGGCCATGATAGACGGCATCTACGAGACCGACGCCGAGCATCTGGACATGGTGAACACCGAGGTGCAGCGCCTGAGCCGCCTGGTGGACGCGCTGCTGAAGCTGAGTCGTTTGGAGAACCGCAGTCGTCCCATGAACGAGAAGGTGATTGACCTGGGAGAGCTGGTGGGCGAGATCGTGCAGACCCACGAGCAGTTCGTGGCCGATTCGGGCCTGAAGCTGGGTTTCTATGCCGACAATCGTGTGCTGGTGCGGGGCGACTCCGACATGATCCGCCAGGCCGTGGTCAACCTTATCAGCAATGCGGTGCGCTACACGCCCTCGGGCGGCATCGACGTGTCGGTGCGTCGCGGCACCGCCATGGCGAACATCTCTGTGAAGGACACCGGCATCGGGCTGTCGCCTGAAGAAGCCAAGATGGTGTTCAGCCGCTTCTGGCGCGCGGACGCCGGGCGCAACCGCGAGAGCGGCGGCTTGGGCATCGGCCTTGCCGTGGTGAAGGAGATCGTGGACCGGCATAATGGCTGGGTGGGCGTAGAAGGCGAAACGGGCAAGGGTGCCACGTTCACCATCCATATCCCGCTGTACGAAGACACCATATCGCGTGTGCGGGCCCGCAGCGGTACGCGCCAAGCGCGCAGGCAAAGCCCCCTTATCGGGGGGGGGGGGGGCGAAGCAAGCCCTCTGACGAACAGTGATAGGACCGCGAAAGACGAGGTGAGCCGATGAGCTTAAGCTCTCAAAACATGGCCGAGGCACTGCATCCGGCCAGTCAAGGCAAGGTGCGCGATATTTACGATCTGGGCGATCAGCTGATGCTGGTGGCTACCGATCGCATCAGCGCGTTCGACTACATCCTGCCCGACGAGATCCCCTATAAGGGCCAGGTGCTCACGCAGCTGTCAAAGTTTTGGTTCGAGATGCTGGACGGCGTGGTGGCGAACCATATGGTCAGCACCGACGTTGCCGATCTGCCGGAGCAGTTCGCACCGTGGGCCGACTGGCTGGCGGGGCGTTTCATGATCGTGCGCAAGATGGAGATGTTCCCGGTGGAGTGCATCATGCGCGGGTACCTCGCGGGCAGCGGCCTGGCAGAATACCGCGCGCAGGGCACAGTATGCGGCATCCATTTGCCTGAAGGCCTGGAGAATTCGTCGAAGCTGCCGCAGCCCATCTTCACGCCGTCCACGAAGGCCGAGGTGGGCGGCCACGACGAGAACATCAGCTTCGACCGATGCGCGCAGCTGATCGGCGTGGAGGACGCCCAGGAGCTCAACCGGCTGTCAACGCACGTGTACAACGCGGCGGCCGACTATGCGGCGGCGCGCGGCATCATCATTGCGGATACGAAGTTCGAGTTCGGACGCGGTGCGGATGGGCGCATCGCGCTGGGCGATGAGGTGCTGACCCCCGATTCGTCGCGCTTCTGGCCCGCCGACACGTATGCGCCGGGTGCCGACCAGCCCAGCTTCGACAAGCAATACGTGCGCGATTGGCTGGCGGCCAACTGGGATCGCACGGGCGAACCGCCACACCTGCCTGCCGAGGTGATCGAGCGGACATCGCAGAAGTACCTGCAAGCCTACGAGCTGATCACGGGCAAGCCGTTGTAGCCGCGCTGCCGTTTCTCGGTATAATCGGTCCACGAGATATTTCGCCCGAACAGGAGTTTTCGTATGTCTCAGCGCAATCCCATGAACGAACGCTACAACAGCGACACGAAGCGCGGCGTGACACGCAAGAGCGCAGCGTCGGCCAAGCCCAAGAGCAAGGCGGCTGGCACGGTAACGGTGGGCACCAAGAAGAAGACGCCAGCCGAGCGCAAGGCGGCGCAGAAGGCGGCGCGCAAGGCCGAGCAGGATCGCCAGCGCGAACTGGACAAGAAGTACTACAAGCCCGATACGGAGCGCTACAAGAAGCTGCGGCGCACGTGGTGGCTGGCGCTGATCGGCGCCGTGGTGTGCGTGTGTGCCTCGTGGGCGCTGCGCGGGGTGCAGCCCGACTGGCTGGCCATCGTGGCGCTGTTCCTGGCGTATGGGCTGATCATCTTCGCGTTCTACATCGACTTCTCGAAGATCCGCAAGGAGCGTCGTGCATACCAAGAGCGCATGGCGGCGCTTGAGGCCAAGGACGAGAAGCAGGCGAAGCGCGAAGGCCAGAAGGGGCAGAAGGGGCAGAAGGGTGCTGCGGCAGACGATGACGTGCCGTCCGAGGACAACAAGCCGGTGGTGAAGAGTCGCCGCGGGCTGGGAGCACGACGCAAGAAGGCCGAAGCGGCCGAGGCAGCCAAGCAGGCAAAGGCTGCGGCCGATGCTGGCGCTGATGGGGCTGCTGATGCTGATGAGGCCGATGGGGCTGACGATGGCAAGGCACCCGACAAGGCGGTGGCAAGCTAAAGCCTTGGTGCGGTAGGGCACTGACACGTTTAGGATCAGGGTCGTACCAAGGTCAAGGCTGAGCGATTCGCGGGCGCAGACGCGGGCTATTCGAGTGAGACGGTGGGAGAGGAACATGGTCGAGCGCATCTATGTGGAGAAGAAGCCGGGTTTCGATCCGCACACTCGCAGCTTGGAAGCCGAGATACGCGATGTGCTGGGCGTGAGTGCGCTGCAGCATCTGCGCGTGCTGAACCGCTATGATGTGGACGGTGCCGACCGGGCGCTCTTCGATGCTAGCGTGGCGGGCGTGTTCAGCGAACCGCAGGTGGATGCCACCTATCGCACGCTGGACGAGGCGCTAGGGGCCGGGCCGGCCGTCCGCGCGGTGGCTTCACAGGATGCGCATTCGCAGAACTCGCAGGACGGCGGCGTTGCTGCTGATGCCAGCGCGGAGCCTGTGGAACCGGTGGTGTTCGCGGTGGAGTCGCTGCCGGGGCAGTTCGACCAGCGCGCTGACAGCGCAGCGGAGTGCATGCTGCTGATCGGCCAGCAGGTGCGTCCCGACGTGCGCACGGCCACGGTGTATGTGTTGGAAGGCAGCCTGTCCAAGGCCGATGTGGATGCCATCAAGCGCTATGTGATCAATCCGGTTGAAGCGCGTGAGGCGCAACTTTCTTCAGTGGAAACGCTGGAACAGGATTTCCCCGTGCCCGCCGATGTGGAGGTGTTGGAAGGGTTCCTGGACTTGGATGAGGCGGCGCTGGCGGCGTTCATCGCCGAGCGCGGGCTGGCCATGGACCTGGGCGATATCACCTTCTTGCAGCAGTATTTCCGTAACGAAGGGCGTGCGCCCACCATTACCGAGGTGAAGATGGTGGACACGTATTGGTCGGACCATTGCCGTCACACCACGTTCGGCACGGAGCTGACCGATATCCAGATAGACGACGAAGCGGTACGCGCGGCGTTCGATCTATATCAGCAGGTACGCGACCAGTTGGGGCGTGCAGAGAAGCCGGTGTGCCTGATGGACATGGGCACGATCGGAGCGAAGGCACTCAAGGCGACCGGAGAGCTGACCGACTTGGATGAATCCGAGGAGATCAACGCTTGTACGGTGCATTGCCCGGTGGACGTGCGCGGCAAGACTGAGGATTGGTTGTATCTGTTCAAGAACGAAACGCACAACCATCCCACCGAGATCGAGCCGTTCGGTGGGGCGGCCACATGTCTGGGGGGCGCCATTCGCGACCCGCTCTCGGGGCGCGCGTATGTGTACCAGGCCATGCGCGTGACCGGGGCAGCCGATCCCACCGCACCGCTGGACCAGACGCTGCCCGGCAAGCTGCCGCAGCGCAAGCTGTGCATCACGGCGGCCGAGGGGTATTCCTCGTATGGCAACCAGATCGGGCTGGCAACGGGGCAGGTGAGTGAGCTGTACCACCCCGGCTATGCGGCCAAGCGCATGGAGATCGGCGCGGTGGTGGGCGCCACGCCCGCCAGCGATGTGCGGCGCGAGACGCCCGCGCCGGGTGACGTGGTGGTGCTTCTGGGCGGTCGCACGGGGCGCGACGGCATCGGTGGGGCCACGGGTTCGTCGAAGGCGCACAGTGCCACGTCCATCGAGACGTGCGGCGCCGAGGTGCAGAAGGGCAATCCGCCGGTGGAGCGCAAGATACAGCGCCTGTTCCGCAATAGCGAAGCGTGCCGCATGATCAAGCGCTGCAACGACTTCGGCGCGGGCGGCGTGTCGGTGGCCATCGGCGAGTTAGCCGACGGGCTGGAGATATGGCTGGACCGCATCCCGAAGAAATACGAAGGGCTGGACGGCACGGAGCTGGCCATCTCTGAGAGCCAGGAGCGCATGGCAGTGGCGCTGGCAGCCGATGATGTGGACCGGTTCATCGAACTGGCGCGCGCCGAGAACCTGGAGGCAACGCCGGTGGCGCAGGTCACGGCCGAGCCACGCGTGCGCATGGAGTGGCGTGGCCAGCGCATCGTGGATGTGAGCCGCGATTTCCTGGCCAGCAACGGTGCGCCTAAGCAGGCGAAGGTGCGCATCGGACAGTTGGCCGAGCTGGGCGAGGTGACGCCGCGCGCGGTGCCGGATGCCGATGGCTCGCTGGAGCAATACCTTGTCTCGTTGGTGAGTGATCTAAACGTGGCGTCGAACAAAGGCCTGGTGGAGCGCTTCGATTCCACCATCGGTGCGGGCACCGTGCTCATGCCGTTCGGCGGCACCTATCAGCTGACACCAGCGCAGGCTATGGTGTCGAAGCTGCCCGTGCTGGGCGGCCAGACCACCACCGTGTCGGGTCTAGCATGGGGTTTCGACCCGTATGTCAGCGAAGCGAACCCGTTCGCGGGGGCCTACCTTGCGGTGCTGGAATCCATCGCCAAGCTGGTGGCCACCGGCTTCACGCGCGAGCGCATGTACCTGACGTTCCAGGAATACTTTCCGAAGCTGGGCGACGACCCCGAGCGCTGGGGGCAGCCCATGGCGGCCATCCTGGGCGCGTTGCAGGCGCAACTGGCGTTCGGTGTGGGCGCCATCGGCGGCAAGGATTCCATGTCGGGCAGCTTCGAGGACCTAGATGTGCCGCCCACACTGGTCAGTTTCGCTACGGCCATCGGCGCTATCGGGCGCATCACGTCGCCCGAGTTCAAGCAGGCGGACCACCAGGTGGTCTGGGTGTGCCCCGTGTCGGATGTGCCTGACGACATCAATGCTGCGTTTGACGTGGTAGAGACGCTGATCGGACAGGGTCTGGTGCGTGCGTGTGCCACGGTGGGCGCGACCGGCCTGGGCGAGACGCTGTTCAAGATGTGCGTGGGCAACCGGCTGGGCCTTGCGCTCGATGTCGATGTCATCCTGGATGACCTGTGCGAGATGGCTTTCGGCACCTTCGTGGTGGAACTGGCCGACGGGCAAACGGCCGAAACAGTGCGCGCGGCGCTGCGGGCAGCGGGCGTGGCACTCTATGACGGTGCGGAGGCGGACGATGGCGCGAACGCGGACGCAGAGGCGGACGTGGACGATGATGCCCCGGATGACGGCGGCGACACCGGTTGCGAAGTGCTGTCGCTGGGTACCACCACACAGGCGTACACCATGACCATGCAGGGCCAGACGGCCGATCTGGCGGCGGTACAAGAGGCATGGGAGGGCGCGCTGGAAGACGTGTTCCCCTATCGGAGCTGCCAGGACGGATCGGCCGAGCAGGCCGCAGCCGAGGTGCCCACGGTCAGCTACACCGCAGGGCCTGTGGCCACGTTCAACGGTCCGGCCATCGCGCGGCCGCGGGTGGTCATTCTGGTGTTCCCGGGCACGAACTGCGAATACGACACGCTGGCGGCATTCGAGCGCGCGGGCGCGGTGGTGGAAACGCAGATCATCAACAACCTGACGCCGGATGCGGTGCGTCAGAGCGCCGAGCTGCTGGTGCGCAGTATCCGCAACGCGCAGATCGTCATGCTGCCAGGCGGGTTCAGCGGCGGCGACGAACCCGACGGGTCGGCGAAGTGCATCACCTCGTTCTTCCGTGCGCCTGCGGTGACCGAGGCGGTGCGCGATCTGCTGCAGCAGCGCGACGGCCTGATGTTGGGCATCTGCAACGGGTTCCAAGCGTTGGTGAAGCTGGGGCTGGTACCCTATGGCGACATCGTGGAACCGACGGCCGACAGCCCAACGCTGACATACAACCAGATAGGACGGCATCAGAGCTGCCTGGTGCGCACGCGCGTGGCGTCCAACTTGTCGCCGTGGCTGGCCGATTGCCAGGTGGGCGATATGCATACGGTGGCCATCAGCCATGGGGAAGGGCGTTTCGTGGCGCCGCCTGCGCTGCTGGACGACCTGGTGCTGGCCGGGCAGGTGGCCACGCAGTACGTGGATGTGGATGGTGTGCCGTCCATGGACCTGGCGGCCAATCCCAATGGCAGCGTGCTTGCCATCGAGGGCATCACCAGCCCGGATGGGCGTGTGTTGGGCAAGATGGGACACACGGAGCGCGCGGGTGACAGCCTGTACAAGAACGTGCCGGGCAACCGCTATCAGCCACTCTTCGAGGCGGGTGTGCGCTACTTCCAGTAGAGCTTGGGCAAAGCCGTTAAGGTGATCGGTGTGCTGGCGGAATGAAAGGAAGTGGCATGGATGAAGAGAAGATGGCTCGGACCGCTCAGGCTGGTCAGAGCACCCAGACTGCTCGGACCGCTCAGGCTAGTCAGCCACCACGGCGTAACGACCCGTTCGTACGCGCACCCAATGAAGACGATGACGGCTACGATCCGTACAGCGACCGACCGTATGAGGCACCCCTTTTCGAGCCCGATCCCTGGGACTGACCTCGAGACACAGGAGGCCCTAGGAAATGATCTTTGTTGTCTTGCGCGCTATTCTGTTTTAGGATAGCTACCTTTTGAAGTGTTCGTTTGTGAAGAAGACAATCTGTCTGTCCGTTTGCGTGGGACATGCTGCCCAGATGGTAGAATCTAGGGAACGCATCCCAAAGAGAACACGGAGATCCTGATGACCATCAAACTGGGGCTCGTCGGCACCGGCACCGTCGGCGGCGGCTGCATCGACATACTGCAGAAGCATCGCGAAGATTTTGAGCGTCACCTGGGCGTTGATGTGGAACTGGCGCGCGTCTGCTCGCTCACCTCGGATGAGGCTGAAGCGCACGGCGTGGGACACCTCTTCACCAGCGACTACCACGACATCGTGGATGACCCGGCCATTGACATCGTCATCGAGCTGATCGGCGGCACCACGGTGGCGCGCAGCGTGGTGCTGGATGCGCTGGCGGCGGGCAAGAACGTGGTCACCGCCAATAAGGCGCTCATGGCCACGCACGGTCAAGAGGTCATGGATGCGGCGGACGCAGCGGGCGTTGAGCTGATGTTCGGCGCTAGTGTGGGCGGCGGCATCCCTATCATCGGGCCGCTAAAGCATTCGCTGATCGCCAACGAGATCCTCTCGGTGAAGGGCATCGTGAACGGTACCACCAACTACATGCTCACGAAGATGGCGGAAGAGGGCATGAGCTACGACCAGGCGCTGGCCGAAGCGCAGGCGTCGGGTTTCGCCGAGGCTGATCCGTCGGCCGATGTGGATGGGTTCGATGCGGCGGCCAAGATCGCCATCCTGAGCAGCATCGCGTTCAATTCGCGCGTGATCATGGATGATGTGTTCACCGACGGCATCACCGCGGTCACGCCCACCGATCTGGAAGCCGCTGCCGACATGGGCTATGCCGTGAAGCTGCTGGCCATCGGCCATCGCACGCCCACCGGCATCGACGTACGCGTGCACCCCACTATGATCCCCTTGGACCATCAGCTGGCGAAGGTGAACGGCGTGTTCAACGCTATCTATGTTGAAGGCGATTTCGTGGGCGAGACCATGTTCTTCGGCGAAGGCGCAGGTGCAGGCGCAGCGGCCAGCGCTGTGATGGGCGATGTGTTGGAAGTGGCGCGACACGTGGCGCAGGGCGTGGCGCCCATCGTTGGCTGCACGTGCACTGACGAGCTGCCCATCTGCCCCATCACCAGCTTGTCCATGAAGTATTACATCCGCTTCTGCGCGGCTGACCGACCGGGCGTGCTGGCGGCCATGGCAGGCGTGTTCGCCAAGCACGATGTCAGCGTGCATTCTATGATCCAGCGCGGGGCGGGCGAAGATGGTTGCGTGAGCCTGGTGTACGTGACGCACATCGCGCGCGAGCAGGACATCCGCGATGCCATCGACGAGATCTGCGCGCTGCCCGATACCGTGAGCGGCCGTCCGTCTCTGATCCGCGTGGAGGAATAGGACCAATGAGCGCTCAAAGCGCTTCGCGCGCCCTGGGGGTACACGAAGCTATCATGCCCGCTGCCTCGCGTGAAGCAGCGGGCATGGAGCAGAGCCCCTGTGTCTAGGCGAACACTTCCTTCTCCACCACCAGGTCGTTCTTGATCTTGCCCACCAGTTTCTGCAAGGCGTCGATGCAGTTGGGGCGGATGTCGGCGCCGATCAGCACGTACATGATGCTGTCGCCCACGTTTAGGGCGCCCTCGTTCAGCCATACGCGCACGTAATGCACGCCGGGCCACGTGAGCGCGTCGGCCACTGCCGCATCCACGCCCGCCGCATCGTAGCTGAACTCCACCTGCGCCACCTCGCCCAAGCCTTCCACGCCTTCGCGCACCTGCGCTTTTGGCGTGACGCGCACCACGCCGTTATGCGTCAGGAACATGCCGCACTGGGCCGCTTCAGGAGACGCCTTCGCCTCGGCGAGCCACTGATCCATCGAGGGTTCTTGCATAGCCATATCGACCTCCATCATGCCGTTCGTTCACTTCGTTCATCATAGCGCAAGCTATCGACGGTAAGCCGAGAGCGGGCACCGAAGACAGCTTCTGCGTACTTCCCGTTATTTGCGCAGTCAAAGCTCCATCTCGGAGAGACAGGTAATGCCATGCTTCTGGCAGAAGTCCATAAGTTTGCGATCGAGGGTGAACAGTGTGGAGCCAGTGCGACGCGCTAATACGAAATAGAACAGATCATAGGTGGAGTGGTTCAGTCGGATGCTCTCTTGAAGAGCCTCAGCTTGTAGGTCATCAAGAGGATAGAATTCGTCGATCAGGAACATGGATACAGAGAGGTACTGTTCCGCCTGTTGGGGCGTCAAGCCTTCGGTGCGTGTCAACTTGCGGAATACGCTGGCAACTTCGGCTCTGATAAGGTCGCAGCTGATGACCTTCTCATTCCGCAGGAGAAGCGTTCGTAAAGCAAGGCCTTCTGGTGTTCGCCGTACCATTTCCACTACAGCGCACGCATCCAAGACGATCATCGGGCTTCC
>CASTMW010000039.1 GCA_949450265.1 uncultured Eggerthellaceae bacterium
GCGGCCGGGGCACCGGGGGCACCCGGAACCGGCTTCGTGCCGTTGATGTACTCGGAGAAGTCGGCTTTGCAGAAGGGGCACTTCTCGATCTTCATGCCACCGAGCATCTGGATGGGCTTGCCGCACTCAGGGCACTTCATTGGGCCGGCGGAAGCGTCAGCAGGTCTGAAACACATATTGCTCTCCTGTTCCTTGAAACTACAGCCCCAACAAGATACCCCATTAGGGCCGAACTGATCACTGACTATAGCAGTTTAATCGGTGAAATGCCATCCAGTTGAACTATTTCACTTTGCCACTATTTTTGATCTGCAGCGAATGAGTGCTCCTAGCGGGATCAAGAACGCTACAGTTCCTATGGCATGCGCTAGGTTGAAGGGCAGCCCAGCAGCGTAAATACCCAGTATAGTCTGCATGGGCATAGCACCGCCCACCAGCAAAACCACCTGAGAATCCATCAGTGCGCCGAATGCCAGCGATGCGACGAAGCCGAATGCGCACACGACCATCCACCGCCCGAATGCGCCACTGCGCGGATGAGCGAACAGTGCACCGGCCGTCCAGCCGACAGCGCCCCAGCCAGCCATCTGGAAGAGTGTCCATATGCCTTGACCCAGCACCATGTTGCTCAAGAGTGCCGCGCTCATGCCCATCGCAAGTCCCCAGCGGCGTCCGCACACCATGCCCGCCACAATGCAGAGCGCCGTGACTGGCTGAACGTTCGGCACGCCAGCGAACAGCACGCGCCCTGCCACGGCCGCCACCAAGAACGCCACGGCGATGCTGGCGGTGCGCAGCTGCGTTCTTTGGGCCGCTTGCACATCGGTCCCCGCAGCAACTCCGGCAGTGCTCTTGCCAGCGGTGGCACCAGCGGCCTCCGCGCTTCCGCTCCCGCCCCAGTGGCTCCGCCCACCAGGCATGACCTTACTGCGGTCTGTCAGCGCGCATGCCATCTTCTCCATCATCGTCATCTCCCGTCCATCAATGCTTGCGATGTAAGCGTCGGTCCAACACTTCTTGGCGGTGTTCACGCTCGGCCCGCAGCTCGCTCGGGCGCTTCTTATGCGGAGTGGGCAGAGCGCGATCCGGGTCCCAGCCCTTGCACTGCCCTTCGCTATCCGCCTCCGTTTCGCCCGGCTCGTCATCGCCACCCTGTTCTAGGAACACCGTGCGCTCGGTAGAGCGCGTGGTCGCCATCATGGATTGCTCCGGCGTGTTCCCGCGCCCGCCGCGCGCCAGGTCGGCACGGATGCGGAAGTACTCCCACACCAGTAGCACCAATAGGATGCTCTCTACGATCAGGTAGCTCAGCACGGCCCCGTCAAGCCCGGCGAACGACACCAGCAGCAGCGGCACGAACAGGCTGAACCCGAACGTCACCAAGTACAGCGTGGTCACGTCGCGCTGGCGCCGCATCACGGTGATGACCTGGTACAAAAAGTCGATGGCCGCCGTCACGCCGCCGCACGCCAACATGACGAACAACAGCCCGCGATACGGCTCGAAGTCGATGCCGTACAAAAAGCTCATGACCGGCACGCCCACCCAGGCCATCACCAGCCACACCGCCGCCGTGATGCCCACGATGACTGCCATCAGCCCCACGATCAGCAGGTCGAACTTCTTCCGCTTGCTAGCATCCTGCCACACGCCCGTCATGCGTAGCAACAGCGGCTTGTACACCAGCTGCGCCCCGATCAGGATCATCTGCGCGGGGAAGTACAGCGCGTTGTAGTACAGCTGATTCTCGTAGGCCAGGCTGCCTTCCATCACGAACTTCGGCGTGTTCTCTATCACGTTGAACAGGAAGATGGCTACGAACAGCGGCGCGGTCGCCTTGAACAGCTGCATGAAGCTGGGCATGCTGAAGCCGCGGCTCTTCGGCGTTTCCATCAGGGTGAGCGGCCAGGTGACCACCACGAATGTGACGATGGCCGCGATGGCCATGGCATAGCAGGCTACCACCGAACTGCGCGAGATCAGCATGGCCACGCAGAACGCCACCAGCGCCACCACCGACCGCAGCGTCTGCGAGATGCCCGCCAGGTACAGTTTGTCGGCCTGCTGCAGGCGCCCTTCGTACACGTCGGCCAGTGCATCCACGAACTTGAACAGGATCACGCCCATGCTGATGTCGAACATCTCTCCCTGATAGCCGCGCAGTGTGCAGTACAGCCACCCGACCACCAGCATCAGGATGCAGGTGATCCACCGGCTGACCTGGTAATCGGCGAACGAGTGCTCTTCGCTGATGTCGGACACCTGATAGGCGCGCGTGCCGAAGTTCCCTACGAACATCAGCAGCAGCGCTACGATGAACGCCATGGAGATCATACCCGCCTGCTCTACGCCCACCAGCTGCGTTGACACCATGGTCATAACAGGGAAGACGAATGCCCAGGCTGCTTGGCCTGCGGTGTTCCAGATGAAGTCACGCGTAGTGCGATGGGGCGCGTACTCGGCTTCGGCGGCAGAAAGGCCCTCGCCCTTCATGGCCCCCACCACGCGGTCGAACCAGCGATTCACCAAGCGCGCTATGAAGTTCTGCTTATGAGGGCGCGGTTGAGGTTGATCGGCATCGTGCTTTGGCATGGGATGGTCCGTTGCTCCTATAATACTAATGCGTTCAATGTGGTTTTATAGTATAGTTTTAACGCTAGACGAATAGTGTCGAGCATGACGCAATGCACTAAACTGTCATGGTCGCACATGCAGAGAGGCAACGGGGTCAATGGGTGAAACCGATTCACAGAGCACACCACGGGCTGCTTCGCCGCAGGTCGCTCCGGCGAAGGGCGCAGCGGTGGTCGCCTCTGGTCCAGTGAACCCGGGCATGCCGAAGAGCCCGGCCACGCCGATGCCCGCGCGTCCGGCAACTCCCCCGCGCCCCATGGTTGTGCAGCAGCAAACGCCGCAACAACCTCAGCCCTCGCAGCCGCATCCAACGCCTGCGCCCGCACAGAGTGGCCCCATGCCGTCCGTTCCGGCGCAAACGGCAGCTTTGCCGTCCGCAGCTCCGCTACCAGTGGCAGTCCCGGGTCCCGACTATCATCCGCCCGTGGCTGGCGGCGTGAACCCAACAGGTTCTGCGGGTAAGCAGCCTAAAAAGCGCAACGGCCTGCTCGTCTTCGGCATCATCGTGTGCATCTTGGCGGCCATCGTGCTGGTGGTGGCGCTGGTGTACGTGAATCTGCGTCAGCAGACCGAGCCGCTCAACGTGAATGCGCCGTCTACGGCCACCATTCAGGCGGCCTTCGATTCGTCCGATCTGACGCCTGCAAATCTGAGCAGCTACTCTTATATAGATACCGAAGGTCTTGACGACCCTGAGCTGACTGACGTGAAGGCTGGTAGCGTGAACTACGGCGAAGGCCGCCAGTCCGCCACCTGCGATGCTACGGCGAAGGCGAAGTGGGAGAACGATTCGGTTAGCGTCGAGCAAACGGTGCAGGTGCCCTTCACCTACAACACCTCCACCAACACCTGGGATGTGGGGCGTGCTACCGCTCAATCCGCGGGCGAGAAGGTCGCGCCCACCGGTCCTGCCGATCTTGAGAAGGTCCAGGCGGCGCTGCCCAGTTTGCTCAGCGATTACGATCCCGAAATTGCCAGCCTATTCCCCGATCCGGAAGTGGTGGCTACGGCCGACCTGGACAAGGACGGCGGCCAGATCACCTTTGCCGTTGACCAGGCGGGTGAAAACGAAGAGGACCAGCACACGCAGACCGATGTGACTGTGGGCCTGGTCTGGGAAGATGGCAAGGGCTGGGCGGCAACCATCCTTGGTGTGGGCGAGATCCAGGGTCCTGCGCAGCCCGCCGAAGGCGACGATGCGAATGCTGCGGCTGGCGCGGAAGGCGGGGCCGAGGGCAATACTGCGCAGAGCGGTGCGACCACCGACGGGGGCGATGGCGCCCAGATGCTGCTCAGGTGCTCCACGGGCGATCTGGTCGAAGTGCCCGGTATCATCGAATACCGCGACAATCGCGTGCTGCTGCGCTCCGATTACACCATCCGCGTCATCCTGGACGGACGCACCTACCTTGCGCAGTACTTCGAACTGACCGCCAACACCTTCGTGGTCACCAATGGTGCGCACGTGTCGGTGGTGGGCGAGATTAGCGCCACGGGTGCGCTGGAGCAGGCGCCCCTTATGATCGATCTCGATTACGAGAGTTGATCCGCTCTGACTCAAAGGAATCATCATGACCTTGCTTGATCTGTGCAAGCTGCTGAAGAAGAACCTGTGGCTGGTTGTCGGGCTGCCAGTGCTTTGCGCTGCGGTATGCGCCATTGCCTTGACCGTTATGCCCGCAGAATACTCGGCGAAGGCCACCATCACCGTATCCACGGAAGTGGCCGGGGTGAACGCATTCGCGGCTGACGCCGCCGAGCAGCAGAGCACGGATGCCATCACGGTCACCTCATCGGCTAACACCAGCACGCGTGTCATAACGCTGACCGCTGAGGGTGCCCCGAAGGATAAGGTCATCCAGGCGGTCGATCGTGCTGCGAACGCGGCATACTTGAATGCGTTTGATCGCTACAACGTGTCGGGCGACGAACTGAACATCACCGTTTCCATGACCGTCAGCTTTGCCAAGACCGCCACCGACATCAGCCCCAGCGTTCCTAAAAGCGCGGGCATCGCGTTCGTGGCAGGTCTGTTCGCCGCTGTATGCATCGTGGTGGTGCGTGATATGGTGCGCGGTCGCATCCATAGCGTGCGCGATCTGGAAGAGGACGCTGACCTGCGGATGCTCGGCCGAATTCCCCGTGTCGGGCAGCAGGAGAGCGCGCTCTCGCGCGAGCAACTCTTCGCAAACGTGCGCTTTGCGGCGGGCGACCATCGAAGCGTGTGCGTGGTGGCGCCTGACGATGCGGCCCTGTCGGTGCAGGCATGCACCGAGCTGGCGGAAGCTGCGCAGCAGGCTGATCGCAAGGTGCTGGTGGTAGATGCCGACCTGCATGGTGCCTCGGCTTTGGCCGAGCAGCTGGCGGTGGACGGCGATGCGCGCGGATTGGCCGAGGTTCTGGCGGGAACCGCAACGCTTGTCGATGCTGTTCGCACGGTGCAGGGCTTCGCGTACCTTCCTGCGGGCGATGCGCGGGTGGCGGTGGCGGCGCTGCTCGATCGTGCTGCGCTGGCCGATGCGTTTCAGCAGGCTTCTCTGGCATACGACCTGGTGCTGGTGAATGTGCCGCCTGCCAGCGACCATGCCGATTTCGCGTACGTGGCGCATGCGACGGGTGCCACGGTGCTGTGTGTGCAGGAGTTCGCCACGCGTCGCGCGGCCATCGAAGAGGCGGCTGCCCAGTTGGCTGTTGCTCAGGCGAACGTCATCGGTGTGGTGGCGGCTGCCTGATCTTTTGTGTCATCGGTGTGATGGCGGCTACCTAATATTCCGCCCGGTCGTTTTACCTTTCATTCACCTTATATGTGAAGAGTCCGCCATGCGGCCACAATATCTGGCGCGCGTGGGTCGCACCTTCCCGCAATATCTAGCAACTCCAAAAAAGATGTGGTCATCAGGGAAAACGTATTGCATGTAACGTTACCTTTTTGTTTACAATATGTTGTTTATCTGTACCATTTCGTAAGAAACGGATATGACATGAAACGCACAAGCAATCGCATCTTGTCCGTGATGGTATCGGCAGCGCTCGCATGCTCGCTCTTCGGAGCACCTGCGATCGCAGTCGCTACTGAGGGCACAGCGGCAGCGCAGGGGAGCGAAGCTGCCAGCACGACGGAGGAAGCGGTTACTGCCGATCCCAATGTCGTGTACTTGGATGAGGATGGCAACGCTCTCGGTGCATCCGAAGACCAGAGCGCAACCTCCGACCAGAGCATTGCAAGTGCCGGTACCACGGTGGCCGTACCCACCGCGGCGCTGGCGGATGAAGAGGGCACGGTCGCCCTTGCCGACGCCCGAACCGATACCACCGATCCGGGCAATACGGCGGCCAACACGGCCAAGAGCTCGGTGTTCATCACCGTGCACTACGATTTCCCGTATGAAGCCGCTGAAGGCCCCTCCTTCACGCTGGCGCTGAAGGACGAAACGGGCCAGAAGGAGCGCACGTATCCGCTGGTACTGGAGGGCAGCTCCGGCAACTATCGTGCCACCTATGAGGTCAGTCCGTTCACGGATAAGATGCTGGTCGCTGGCAATGAATACAGTGTGTCGCTGGCGGGCGACAAGCTGATCACCTATAACCAGGAGAAGTTCACCTACAACGGCGATGACGACCTGTATCTGGAGATCTATGCTGCGGGTGTGGAGCGCGACCTGTTCGCTGAGGGCAAGAAACCGGGCATCATGCAGGCGGGCAACCTCACCAATGATGAAAGCGACGAGCAGGTGGACAACGCCGATATCCGTGTGCTACTCAACGCCCTTGAGGGCGACACGTCCCAGGATGCCGACTTGAATTGCGATGGCAAGGTTGACCTGGTGGACTATCAGCTGATGGCCGAGTTCTACCGCTATGTTGCCACGCAGGCTGAGATGCATGGCGGCGAGACCATCAAGATGCCGGTCGACACGTTGGGCACCGCAGCCAACAACAACACGTGGGTCACCAAGGAAGGTGACACCGCGCGCATCACCAGCCGCGACGGTGCCGATATCTCTCCCCAAAACGAGATAGCGGTATCCTACACGGCACCGGCTAACACCATCAGCACGGGCACCTCCGTGGGTGTGCCCACCACGATCGGTTATCACGATGTCGAAGGCTATGCCACCATCGAAGGCGAAGAGCTTGACGAGAATGGCGCCTCTACGGGGCGCACCATCGTGGAGACGTACGATTTTTCTAGCAGCAACAAAGGTGACAAACAGAGCAGCCTGGTCACTGCGGGCGTGCAAGAGGCGCGCAGTCTAGGCAGCGCTCTGCAGCTGAACGACGTTGCCGCCGCTTCCCGCACGCTGGGCGCGCCGCTTTCTCCTACTGTGGTGGAGGACGGCGCGATCACCATCAACTTCGGCAAGCGCATCGTCATCAAGACGGTCACCCTGACGTTCACGCGCGCGCAGGTCTACGACGAGGGATCGAACACCATCTCGGCAAACCTGGTGGAGATCAGCAGTGTGGAGTTCCTGAACGGCATGGAAGATAGCGTGGCTGAGCCGGAGTTCACCAAGACCGAGATCGTTGCTTCCGAGCCGGGCAACAAGCAGTTCACCGTAACGTGGAAGTTCCTGCCCAATGTGACCGGTTTCGAGATGCTCGTGACCGATATTGAAACGGGCAGCAGCCAAACCTATAACGTCGGCAATTCCACCGGGGCTGACATATCGAAGACGATAACGTCGTTCACGGCCGGTCCGAAGGGCAAGATCGCGAACAACGTGACCTATAGCGTACAGGTGCGTCCGACGAACGGCTCGTGGCGCGGCGAGTACACCGACGCCATCCAGGTGACCCCGAAGGCCACCAGCGTGCCCAAGAAGCCGGAGAAGGTCAGCGCTGTGGGCGGATACCGTACCTTCAAGGTCAGCTGGGGCGCGGCTGAGGACGCCGATACCTATACGCTGTATTACCGCGAGGGCACGACTGGCCAGTATTTGAAGATCGAGGCCATCGAAGGCCTGAACTACACGGTCTCGAACCTGCCTGACCGCGCCAGCTCCTATCAGCTGTACCTGACGGCCAGCAACGAGATCGGTGAAGGTCCGCAGTCCAGCTCGGTCACGGTGCTGACCACCACGCTGACCGCGTGGACCTGCCCAACTATAAGCTGCTCAACGAGAAGACCGCTTCGGGCGCCTACACCACCAACATCAAGTCCGCGCGCTTCGCGTCGTCGGGCAACGTGATCGAGGACCCCAATGGCGTCAACAGTGGCACCGATAACGCGATGTGCCTGTTCGACGGCGACTTCAAGAGCTACGTGCAGGTCAACGACTGGGACCTGGGCACTAGCTACAACCGCAACACCCATGGTGTGGACGTGACCTTCACCGCTCCGCAAGAAATCGGCTTCATCACGTTCGCGGCATCGTCCACCAACATTGATTACGGTGGGGTGAAGGTCTTCTACAAGGAGACTGCCGATGGCGCGTGGCAGACGGCCACGGCCAGCATCATGACCTGCCGAGCCAACGATAACCGCACCTATTCGCTCATCAAGCTGGAACGCGGTATCACGTGCACGGAAGTGCTCATCGGCGTGAATCGCTATGTGCGCCTGATCAACATGGCTGAGATGCGTTTCCATGGCTACAACGACATCGAGGCGCGCATCGCCAGCATGTACGATAGCGAAGACGACCTGGCCGACCTGCGCATCAAGCTGGGCGACACCACGGAGGCGGCAGCGTATGCGGCCGACGGCTCGCGCTACGCGGGCACGTGGTACAAGCAGGCCGAAGGCGCGCAGCATTCCTTCCAGGAACTGGTGGAGGGCCTGCGCAAGGAGCTTAACGAGGATACCGACCACGACGAGTTCTATCCCTTCAAGAGCACGGCCCTGACCGAACTCTCTTATATCGAAAAGCTGCTGGCCGATGAATTGGCTGGCATGAATGATGTGGTGCAGGTGCACACCGATCTGGCCGATGCCTATGACAGCGGACGCGCACTGAAGATCAGCGGCCTGAACGCATGGCAGCCGCTCGGCGTATCGGTGTCGGCTGGCGAGAGCATCACGGTGTATGCAGGCGCGCCGAAGGGCACGGCAACGGCCACCAAGGTGGACCTGTACATGGGCCAGTATCAAGGCGAGAGCAACCAGGCGCCGGTGCGTATCGGCACATTCCGTCTGGGCCGCACGGACCTGACGCTGCCCGCCTCCCTGTTCACCAGCGTGGACAAGAAGGAGCACGGCGGCGTGCTGTATGCTGTTTATACGGGTAGCAACGTGAACGATCGCTATTACGTGCGCGTGCTGGGCGGCGACAGGCTGGCCAAGTTGGACCTGTTGAACGTCAGCGAAGAGGACCAGGACGCTCCTATTCGCCAGTACTTCACCGATCTGAAGGCGCAGTATGAGGGCCTGGCCGCCACGCACGAGGCGGGTCGGGCAGAAGGCCTGCATGCCAGCACTGGTGGCGCGGACCCGGCTGCGGGGCACCTGAACGGGGTGTGTGCGGCCGATGCCACCGATATCATGCTGGACAAGATGATGTATTCGGTCCCGGCCTCGAAGGTCTACGCTGCCTTCCTTGGCAGCGGACAGAGCATCGACGATGCCGTGGCCCATATGAAGCAGGTGGTTGCGGGCACCGATCAGATGATCTCGCTGTTCTACCAGCACAAGGGCATGATCGATGGCGGCGAGGGATCGAATGCCACGCCGAACCGTCATCTGAACATCCGCTATATGGAGATGTTCACTGGCGCCTTCATGTATGCTGCGGGCAACCATATCGGCGTTGGCTACAACGAATCGGCCAACTTCCAGATGCTCAAGCCCTATGATGCGAACGGCCAGGGCGGCATGTACTTCGGTTGGGGCACCGCGCACGAGATCGGCCATAACATCAACGACGGCTCCTATGCGTTCGCTGAAGTGACGAACAACTACTTCGCGCAGCTGTGCAAGAGCCTGAACGAGAAGGGCGCCACACGCTGGAACTATCGCAGCGTGTATGACCAGGTCACGTCCGGTGCCGAGGCGCATGCGGGCGGCCAGGCCACGCAGCTTGCCATGTACTGGCAGCTAATGCTGGCCTATGACACCTGCGAGCTGCATACCCTGTTCAAGAACTGGGATGACCTGGCAGCCAACCGCTTCTTCGCGCGAGTGGACAGCTATTCGCGCAACCCTGCTTCGTTCACCGGCAGCGTGCCGCTGACGCTGAGCACCGAGCAGCAGAACATCATTCGTTTGGCCTGTGCGGCGGCAGGCAAGGACCTGACCGGCTTCTTCGACGCCTGGGGCTTCCACGCCGATGCCACTACGCTAGCGTTCGTCAAACAGTTCGCAGACGCGGGACAGGTGGAGACGCGCGCCATCCAGTACATCAACGATGCGCTGGCCAATCGCAGCGCTGCGTCGCAGCCCACCATTCCTAGCACGGCTGCCGCTTCCGAGATCTTCTCGGTGCAAACGCGCACCGAGGGTAGCATCGTGAACGGTACCATCACCCCGGCGGGCTACCAGAACGCCATCCATGGCTTCGAGGTGACCCGCGTGACCTACGAGATGGGCAATGAATCGCGCCAGGTGGTAGCTTTTGTGACAGCTGGCAGCGACGGCTCCTACACCTTCGCTGACGATGCGGGCTCTTTAGGCAATCGTGCGGTGCACTATGAGGTGTGCGCCATCGACAAGCAGCTCTATCGCTCGCATGCTGCCGTCACCGATGCGGTTATGCTGGAGGGCACCGGCCTGTATGACACCACGGGTTGGGATGTCGCCACGAACATGACCTCGCCTGCCGACGCGAACGACATCATCGTGGATAGCGCCATGGTGGAGCAGAACAGCTCGTACCAGTGCAGCGGCTTCGACGACGAGCCTGCTGCTGATGCGGATGCCGACCAGACCACGGTCAAGGCCGTGAACGGCATCCTGACCGGGGATGGCTATACCGGCAATGCCAGCACGGCCGATCCGTACGTGCTCATCGACATGGGCGCGGTCCGCGCGGTGGAGCATCTGGCATACCTGCCTACGGCGGCGCGCAACATCAGTACGCTGAAAGTGGAGTTGAGCCAGGATGGCGTTGAATGGATCGAACCGGCCTTCGATACGCTGACCTACAACGATGAGGGTACCAAGGCTGAGATCTACTTCCCGCAGCGCGTGCTGCCGACCGCGGTGGCTGCCAACGACAACGAAGCGGACAGCATCGATTACATCAACACCGAGTACGCTCGCTACATCAAGCTGACGGCCACGGGCCGCGGCACCAGCGATTGGGGCATCGGGCAGATCCAGGTCTACGGGCTGTCCGGTGACAAGGTCAGCCTGGCGCAGACATATGGCGACGAGAACATCCCTGCGGTGGGCATCTTGAAAGCGGACTACGTGATGGAGCGGGATGTCCAGGGCAATCCCACCAGCAAGATCCCGGCGGGCTCGCTCATCTTCGTGGGCGAATTCAAGGGCAATCCGGCCTACAGCAACATCCTGCTGTTCGGCACCACCGGCGCGGGTACGCGCATCGTTGGCGGCACCACCTCTGATGCCGATGGCAACGAGGTACTGGTGGCCAAGCAGGCCATCTTGGCGCCCAACCCCGGCAATGCGGCCATTGGCGAGACCAGCAGTGGCAGCTGGATCTATTGGATCGAACCGCCCGCTGGCGCCACCGGCACCAGCTGGATCGAGAACGGTGGCATCGACGGTGTTGCTGATGGGGCCACCATCCGCGCCGAGCTGTACCGGGTGGACAACGCGTTCACTAACCAGGGGCAGCGCATGACCAGCGACAGCCTTCCGATCGCGCTGGGCAGCATCGCTTCGCTACCGCAGATCGAACTGACCGACGACAACGTGGATACCGGCATCATCAATCAGACGGTAGCCCTGTAACAGCGGCCACCGACAAGGAAAACGGAGAAGATACCATGCAGATGACGATGAGAAGATGCGCCGCCGCCGTATTGGCTGCTTTCGCCCTGTGCTGCGCGTTCGCGATGCCGCAGCAGGCGCTGGCTGATTCGACGGATCCCAACGCCACCATCGAGTTGGAGCCGGTTGAGGGCGCCAGCAACGAAGTGGCTGTGTATGTGACCACCAACCAGGTGGACGCGCGCACTATGTCGTTGGCGCTGGACATCAAGACCTCAACGCCTGGCTATGTGACGGCGAACTTCGTATGGAACGAGGAAGCGGTCAGCAATGCGCAGAAGCCGAGCCTTCTGCGCTCCACCGAGACCGAGGCAACTGATGGCATCCGCCTGAACCTGTATGCGGGTGACATGGTGGACGAGCCCTTCAAGTCGAAGACGGCGCGCGCTACCAGCGAGCGGGTGAACATTGGCACCGTGGTGCTGAACGCCAGCGATTCCGCCCCTCAAGGGGAGACGCTGGCGGCCGATGTGCAGGTGGCACCGGGTGATGACGCGCTGAAGTTCGCTGAATACCGCGGGGCCGAAGTGGCGGTACCTGCTAGCAACCTGAACGTATCCGAGCCGGTCCGGGCCGACATCGTGGCGGCTCCGGCGTCCTCATCTTCGTCCTCGAATGCCAGCAGCTCCGGCGCAGCGGCTGGCAACAACAGCGACATTTTGGGCGAGACCCCGGCGACCAACATCCGCAGCATGCCCGACACGGGCGACCAGATGATACCCATCGTGTTGACGCTGGTGGGCGTGGCCGTGGTGGCGGTGGCCGTCATCGTGGTGGTCATGGTGCGCCGCAAGAAGGAAAAGCAGGGCTAGCGCTGAACTAGACCCCAAAAGTGGGACGGTTAAATAAAGTTCTCAAGCGGCCCTCAT
>CASTMW010000040.1 GCA_949450265.1 uncultured Eggerthellaceae bacterium
TCTTTGGTCGCATCAAGTTGTACCGAAGCATGCCGGATCGCGCTTGAGTGTGTCGTATCGCTTTAGGTCATGTTCGCCCGACCGTATGTGTGTAGAATGTTTCACGTGAAACAATGGCGAAAGGCGTAGTGTTCAGAGCGGCAAGGTCTGGCAAGGCTGGTCAAAAACAGGCAAGACCTGGCAAGATCTAGCAAGACCTGATAAGACCTAGTAAAACCGACAAGACTGGTAAGAGCAGGCACGAACAGGTAAGAACAGGCAAGCGTCCAAGGAGGCGGTGCATGCGATTCATATCGTGGAACGTGAACGGCATTCGAGCGGTGCTGGGCAAGGACTTCATGGAAACGTTCACCCACTTCGACGCCGACGTGTTCGCGCTGCAAGAGACGAAATGCCAAGCGGGCCAGGTGGAGCTGGACCTGCCGGGATACCACCAGTATTGGAGCTACGCCGAGAAGAAGGGCTATTCGGGCACGGCGGTGTTCTGCCGCGAAGAGCCGCTGCGTGTGCTGCACGGACTGGGCATTCCGCACTTCGACTGCGAAGGGCGCATCGTGGCGTGCGAGTTCGACCGCTTCTGGTTCGTCGATTGCTATACGCCCAATTCGCAGAACGAGCTGGCGCGCATTGACTACCGCATGGAGTGGGACGACGCCTTCCGCGACTTCTGCAAGGGCTTGGAAGCGGGCATGTTGCCCGACGGCACGCGCACAGCGGGCAAGCCTGTGGTCATGTGCGGCGACTTCAACGTGGCGCACCACGACATCGATCTGAAGAACCCCGGTCCGAACCGTGGCAAGTCGGGCTTCAGCGACGAAGAGCGCGGCAAGATGACCGAACTGCAGGCCGCTGGCTTCGTGGACACGTTCCGCCACGTGCACCCCGATGCGACAGGCCGCTACACTTGGTGGAGCTACCTGCGCAAGGCGCGACGCACGAATGCAGGCTGGCGTATCGACTACTTCCTGGTCAGCGACAGCCTGGCGCCGCGCATTGCGAACGCCAGCATCTACGACGAGGTGTACGGTAGCGACCATTGCCCGGTGGGGCTGGAATTAGAACTGGATGGGTGATCGGCTCGTTGTGGGTTGCGCGTGCGGGGTTTCCTGTGGGCGCAAGACGGCCAGTTGAATGGGAGAAGCGAATGGATAAGCGCAAGATCGAAGAAGGCGTACGTCTGATCTTGGAAGGAGTGGGCGAGGACCCCGACCGCGAAGGGTTGCGCGAGACGCCAGCGCGGGTGGCGCGCATGTACGAAGAGGTGTTCGCCGGGCTGGCTGAAGACCCGACCGAGCATTTCCTGAAGACCTTCGACGAAGGACACGAGGAAATGGTGTTCGTGCGCGACATCCCCTTCTATAGCATGTGCGAGCATCATCTGGTGCCGTTCTTCGGGCATGCGCATATCGCCTATATCCCTGGGGCAAGCGGGCGCATCTGCGGTCTGTCGAAGCTAGCGCGCCTGGTCGATGCCTTCGCGAAACGCCCGCAAGTGCAGGAGCGCTTGACCACGCAGGTGGCCGACACGCTGATGGAGCAGCTGACGCCACGCGGGGCCATCGTGGTCATGGAGGCCGAGCATCTGTGCATGAGCATGCGCGGCGTGAAGAAGCCGGGCGCGCTGACCACCACCAGTGCCGTGCGCGGAGCGTTCGCCACCCATTCGGATACGCGCGCCGAAGCGCTTTCCCTGCTGCGCGGCTAGGCTACCGTGCCACGCATCCATCGTATAATGGGGCGATGCGAAACCAACCGAAAGGCTGAATCATGAAATGCGTCATCTCTGTTCTGGGTAAGGACCGCACCGGCATCGTGGCCGCAGTGGCAACCGTGCTGACCGAATGCGGCGCCAACATCGATGACATCAATCAGACCATCCTGGGCGAAGACGAGATATTCAGCATGACCATGTTGGTGACGCTGGTGCCCGAAGCAGCTGATTTCAATACCGTGCAGGAGCGCCTGAATGCCGCCGGGCGCGAGCTGGGCACACAGATAACCATCCAGCGCGAGGACGTGTTCCGCTTCATGCATGAGATCTAACGGTTGTTCAGCCAGGCTCCGACTGGCTGGATGCTTGGTTGCCCTTCGGCTCCGGTGCGGGTGCATCGTGGGGACAATGTCACGTTCTCGTTCAGGTCCGAGATGGACTATCGGGTGCAGCTTCAGATAGGCGATCGCATCCTTACGGGGAATGCGGGGTCTTCGTACACGCTGGAGAATATACAGGCCGATACCGAGCTTACCATTCGCTTCGTCCGGCGCGCTATCGAGGATAGCCTGATCGGCACCGATCGGGTCATCCACTGTTTGCAGTCGCTTGCCAAGACCGGGGACATCATGCCGGTGGCCATCATCGGGCTGATGGGAGTAGCGTTCGCCGCTGCGGGCATCGCGGTGCTGGCGGCCTCGCGCCGTCGCAAGTGCGCAACACGCTGATTAGTGTCCTGGAGCAAAGATAGCGCCACGGCAGCCATAACGCTCCGGTGGTCAAGATAATGCTCAACAGCAAAGATAGCGTCTCGGTGGCATAGCGCCCCGGCGGCCAAGATGCCGCGAAGGAGGTCGCGGCATCTTCAGATTGAACAAAGCAAGGAGGAAAAGCTCTTTTGTAAAGGGAGCGTGATGCGCATGAACCCAAGGGCGTGGGTGTTATGCCTAACTGCGCATCACGCTGGTGCTGGGAAACACCATGGAGAATAGTACGCGCCCATCCTTAAAGTTTTCTGAAACACCGGTTTGGTTTTAAGGAACTTTTCAGGTTGCGCCCGCGCCGCGCAGCATCATCGTTTTCGCGCGCTAGAATGGCAGTCATGGAAGAAGCGGGTACGATGTGGGACGCCACATGCGAGTGAGGGCAGTGGCGCGCATTCGCATGAAGAAGTGGACTCACGGCAAAGGCGGCGTACCGGCGAAGGTGCCCACGGTAAAGGTGGCGAACATGCACGTTCTGATCGTTGAAGACGACGAGAGCTTGGCTGCAGCGCTAGAGAAGATCCTGCGCGACAACGGCTACGACGTAGAGACCGTCCACGACGGTCACGCTGGCTTGCAGTATGCCGAGGCTGGTGGCTACGACGTCATCATCTTGGATGTCATGTTGCCGAAGATGAACGGCTTCGAGGTGACCAGCGAACTGCGCCGCCAAGGTGTGAACACACCCATCATCTTGCTGACCGCGCGCGATTCCACCGCCGACAAGATAACCGGCCTGGACAGCGGTGCCGACGATTACATGACAAAACCGTTCAGCCCGGCCGAGCTGATGGCGCACCTGCGGGCGCTGACCCGCCGTCAAGGCGAGGTGCAGTTCGAGATGCTGGCCGAAGGCGACCTGCAGTTGTCGCTGGAAAGCTACGACCTGTCGTGCGGCGGCAAGTCCATCCGTCTGTCGTTCAAGGAGTTCAGCATCTGCAAGATCCTGATGAGCAGCCCCGGCGCCGTGGTGTCGAAGGAAACGCTGATTGACAAGGCATGGGGCGTCACTTCCAGTGCGGGCGACAACAATGTGGAAGCCTACATCAGCTTCCTGCGCAAGAAGTTGGCGCATCTGGGCTCGCAATGCAAGATCGAGACCATCCGCAAAGCGGGCTACCGCTTCGTGGCGCAACCGGACGCGGAGCGCTAGCCTATGCTCAAGCTGCTGCGCATCCGGTTCATCCTGATGAACATGGTGCTGGCCGCCCTGGTGCTGGTGGTGGCGTTCGGCTCGGTGTGCTACATCGACTACCAATCGCGCGTGCGCGACGTATATGACGAATTGGCGCTGACGCTGAACCAGGCGCAAAGTCCCACCGTCAGCCAGATCGAAGAGCTGCTGCCGCTGCATCGCATCGGCGAACAGGCGCAAGACGAGATGAAGGTGGCCGCTGCTGACGCATCCACCGAAGCCGGGCACGCTGCCGAAGCCAGCGCGACCGATAGCGCCCCCGACGACGCCAACCAAGATGCCACTCCCGGCCTTGAGATCGGCCGCGGTGACGAAGCGGTCATCCCCATTGCCGTCTACCTGGTGAAATCGGATGGCGTCTACACCGCGCTGGGTGACTACGCCAGCGCCTCTATCTCGCATTCTATCCTGCTGACCGCCAATAGCGAAGCCCTGGCCAGCCCCGACAACAGCGGCCTTCTGGAAGATGTGGGCCTGTTCTTCGAGCGGCGCACCACCTCCAACGGGGTGCTGATCGCCTACGCCGACGAGAGCAACGTGAACTCTTGGCAGTCGCTGGCCTGGGTGCTGGCAGGCGTGGGCGCAGGCGTGTTGGTGGCCTTCTTCTTCATCAGCATCTTCTTCAGTTGGTGGGCGCTGCGCCCGGTCCGCGCGGCATGGGACCAGCAGCAGCAGTTCGTGCAGGATGCCTCGCACGAGTTGAAGACTCCGTTGGCGGTCATCCTGGCGAACATGGCCATCCTGCAGTCCACACCCACCTCCACGGTGGCCGAGCAGGCGCAGTGGGTGGAGAGCACACAGACCGAAGCCGAGCGCATGCGCGCGCTGGTGAACGACATGCTGGATCTGGCGCGGCCCGAGGACGTGGCGCGCGCTGAGGTGGTGCAGGTGTCCGTGGATCTGAGCGACCTGGTGCAGACCGAGGTGCTGCAATTCGAGTCCGTCGCCTTCGAGGGTGGCGTGACGCTGGAGAGCGACCTGGCAGAAGGCGTGGCGGTGCTGGGCGTCTCCGATCGCCTGCAGCGCATGGTGGGTACACTGATCGACAACGCCTGCAAGTACGCCAACGATGGCGGCCAGGTGGACGTGGAGCTGACGCGCTCGCGCACCCATGCGTACCTGACGGTGGCGAACACTGGCGCTCCCATCCCGCCCGAGGACCTTCCGCACGTCTTCGACCGCTTCTATCGTGCGGATAAGGCGCGCACGTCGGGCAAGGGCGGCTACGGTCTAGGGCTGGCCATCGCGCGCGAAATAGCACGGGAGCACAACGGCGACATTACAGTTGCCAGTTCTGAAGCGGAAGGGACCGCCTTCAAAGTAAAACTACCTCTCATGGACTGATACAGCGCGGCCCTCACCTTCCCGGTCCCATGGTCGCGCAAGACGCGACCTTAGGGAGGCATCATGAAAGGCAAAGGGCTGGCAAGCGAATTCAAGGAGTTCATCAACCGCGGCAACGTGATGGACATGGCAGTAGGCATCATCGTGGGCGCCGCATTCACGGCCATCGTGACGGCGCTGGTGGACTACATCATCACCCCGCTGATCTACCTGCTGACCGGCGGCAGCGGCACCAACGTGTCGGGCTTGCGCATCCCGGTGGGCGGCGACCAGTTCATCGATTTCGGCGCGTTCATCGGCGCTATCCTGAACTTCCTCATCATCGCGTTCTGTGTGTTCCTCATCGTGAAGGCGTTCAACAAGATGAAGGACGGCAGCGTGCGCATCCCGGGACGGCAGGGCCACAAGACCGTGGAGCATGCGCCGGTGTGCCCTTTCTGCAAGGAAGAGGTGAACGTGGGCGCCACGCGCTGCTATCATTGCGCGGCTGACCTGCCCGAAGTGGCCGAAGTCACGGTGGAAGTGGTGGAATAGGCGCATGAGCGGCTCGAACGACCCCGATGACCGGCATGCTGCGGTAACAAGACGTTGCGGTCAGCGAAGAAAAAATCACAATATAAGGTATATTCTCGCGCACATTCGCTGCGGTTAGGGTACTATGGAAAAGGTCGCGGGCAAACACCGTCTCAAACATTCCAGGCCCGCTGCTTTTTCGATCTTTCGCTTTGGGAGGGGTCGGTATTTCCTTACCACACGCGGGACAACAGGGTCATTATGCACACCGTCTTGCCATCCTATACCTGTGATTCGAGCGCGTCCCTATGATCGACGCGTTCGAAACCGATGTTAGGATCGACCCTGATGCGGTGTTCTTCACATTTGTGGACGAGGCAGGAACGGAAACCGCATATACCTATCGGTACACGCGTCTGGTAGCGGCGGCGCTGGCACGACGGCTGGCGTCCATGGGCGTGCGCGAAGGTCAGATGCTGGCGGTAGACCTGCCGAACTGTCCGGAGTTTATCTTCTTCACGCTGGCGTGCGCGTACGGCGGCATTACCATGGTGGCGCTGAATCACCGGTTGTCTGCCACTGAAAAGCAGGCGCGCATGCTGGATCTGGGCCGTCATGGGCGCGTGGCATGCCAGGTGGACGAGGATCGCGCACGGCAACTGGTGGGCGCGGCGCGTCAGGTGCAGCGTTCCGTCGGAGAGGTCATCGCGGCCATCATGGGCACGCCGCGGCGCGAACGCGCCATCATGGGCGAACATGCCGACCACGTGCATGACACGGTGCATTTCGCCGAGCGGGCCGCGCACTTGTTCGCCAACAGCGTGCAGCCGCAGGTCATCTTCGCGTCGGGGTCCAGCGGGCGCGCCAAGCAGGTGCCGCTGTCTTGGATGCAGCTGAGCGGCGCATCGCGCGCGCTGAATGAGGCGCTTGCCGGAGAGGACATGGTGGCATGGCAGGACAGCCTGCCGCTCGGCACCGCCAGCAGCCCGCTGCCGCCGCGCCCGGGGCGCGTGCTGTGGCAGCTGTGCATACCGCTGTACAACATCGACGGCTTCCAGACCTTGGTGCGCGCGGTGTACGGCATGCACTCGCTGCGCCTGTATGCGCGTTTCGACGCGGAACAGGTGCTCTACGATGCGCGCGTGAAGGGTGCCACGCATATCGGCGTGCGCGATCGCATGATGCAGGATCTGCTGACCGTGGAAGAATGGCGCTGCGATCTGGACCCTGAAGCGCGCAGTCGCCTTGCGGCGTACCGGTGCATCCTGCTGTGTAACCGCACGCTCAATCCGCTGACGCTCGATCGCGCCAGCGACCTGGATGCGCGCATGTTCGCCAGCTACGGCATGGCCGAAACCGCCGGTCCTATCGCCTGCACGCGCATCACGCCCGCCTTCCGCGGGGGCATGCGTCTGCTCAAGGGCTACGAGGTGCGCATCGTTGACGCGCAGCCCACCGGCTTCGGTCAGTTGGCGGTGCGGGGCCCGGGCGTCTTCGATGGCTATCTGAACGCCAATGCCGCCTTCACTGTTGACCGCTATTTCATGACCGGAGACGCGGCGGTGGCCTACGACGATCTCATCTTCATAGACGGACGCAGCGTCAACATCCCGCTTTTTCGCATGCAGTGATGCGCTCGAATGCTCATAATAAGAGCAAAGGAGTGAGAATCATGGGATTAACGAGAAAGCAATGGTGGATGCTCGCCGTCATCGTGGTGGGCACGTTCATAACCGTTCTGAACCAAACGCTGGTAACGCCAGCGCTGCCGTCCATCATGGACGAGATGGGCATCGATGCGGCCACGGGCCAGTGGCTGACCACGGGCTTCACGCTGGTGAATGCCATCATGATACCCATCACGGCGTACCTGCAGGACCGCTTCTCCACGAAACGCTTGTTCGTGTTCAGCATGACAGTGTTCGCGGTGGGCACGGTCATGTGCGCATGGGCGCCCAATTTTGGCATGCTGCTGGCTGGGCGCTTGGTGCAGGCAAGTGGTGCGGGCATCCTAATGCCGCTGGGCATGACGGTGCTGCTGGTTACGTTCCCGGTGGATCGTCGCGGGTCGGCCATGGGTATCTTCGGCTTGGTCATCGCGTTCGCGCCAGCCATCGGGCCAACGGTGGCTGGCATCGTGATCGACCTGGCCGATTGGCACTTCATGTTCTACGGCATTGCGGTACTGGTCTTCATCGTGGTGGTGCTCTCGCTGTTCGTGGTGGAGGATCGGCACCCTGCCAACAAGGGCGATTCGGCGCTCGATCCGCTCTCGGTGGCGCTGTCCACGCTGGGCTTCGGCGGTCTGCTGTATGGGTTCAGCGTGTTCGGCAGCGTTGGACTCAGTCTGCCTACGGCCGCCATCACGGTGGTGGGTGTGGTGTGTGTGGTGGCCTTCTTCATCAGGCAGCTGCATCTGGCGGTGCCCATGCTGCGCGTGCGCGTGCTAGGCAATCGCAAGTTCCTCATCGCCACCATCATCGGCATGCTGGTGCAAGGTTCGCTTCTGGCGTCGGGCATCCTGATGCCCATCTACGTGCAGACGCTGATGGGGTATTCGGCCACGGTCTCCGGTTTGGTGCTCATGCCGGGTGCCATCATCATGGGCATCATGAACCCGGTGGCAGGCAAGCTCTTCGATCGCCATGGTCCGCGCGTGCTGGCAGTGGTGGGCATGGCGCTGCTGTTCGCCACCACCATAGGATTCGGGCTGCTCAGTCTGGAGTCCAGCCTTATCTATATCACCATCCTCTACGCAGTGCGCATGTTCAGCATGGCGCTGGTAAACATGCCCATCACCACCTGGGGCATGAACGCGCTGGAAACGCGCTACATGAACCATGGAACCAGCGTGAACAATACGCTGCGCCAAGTGGCAGGCAGTCTGGGCACGGCTATCGTGGTGTCCGTATCGGCCATGGTGACCAACGCCACGGTGGCAAGCGCGGGCACGGCGCAGGCCACCATGTGCGGTATCGACGTGGCGTTCATGGTGTGCGCGGTGCTGGTGCTGGCAGGATTGGTGCTGACGGTGGTATTCGTGAAGGGCAAGCCTGGCCAGACGCAGCCTGAAGCGGTAGATGAGGGCCATGGCGCAGCGGACAAGGGCACCGCCGATGTCACCAGCGGCTTCGCTACCCCTGCGCAGAACAAGGTGCTGCTGGAATCCATCATGAAGCGCGATGTGTACACGCTGTCGCCCGATGCGACCGTGCAGCAGGCCATGCAGCTGTTCATCGATCGCGGCATCAGTGCGTGCCCAGTGGTGGCGGCCGACGGGCAGCCGGTCGGGTTCATCTCGGATGGCGATATCCTGAAGCGCCTCAGCCGCCAGAGCGGCAGCTACACTGATCCCATCATGCTGATCGCGCAATCGGCCAGCGACGAGACGCCCTATGCCGAGAAGCTGCGCAGCCTGATGCAGATGCCGGTCAGCGCCGTGGGTGTGCGCGAGGCCATTGGCGTGAACGTGCATACCGATCTGGACGAAGTGTGCCGCGTGCTGGCGAAATACCACCTGAAAAAGGTGCCGGTGCTGGACGATGACCGCATCGTGGGCATCATCAACCGCAGCGATATCACGCGGTACTCCATGGAGGAATATCTGGCCGGGCGTCCCGAGGACGCCATGTATTGCAGTTCGGACGGGCCAGTGTGCACAGCGCCAGCCGATGCGGCTGCCGATGCCGCCGATGCGTCCTCTGATGCGGCTGCCAACACCGCGGCTGATGCGCCATCCGCCGCCGACGTGCCTGCGAACAGGGCAGCCACTGCGCCTTCCGACGGGCCCGCGGACGCACCTTCCAGTAAATGATTTGGTTACGCGCTCGTGCACGATGAGCCTTTGCGGCGCTACATCGCGGCGTTCGCCCTATAATCATATGCGCAATCGAGCAAGGAGCATGGAAGATGACTGAAGGTGTGGGCATCGTGATCAGCCTGGTGCTGGTCGTGCTGTTCTTAGCCATGAACGCGTTCTTCGTCATTGCGGAGTTCGCGCTGGTGCGTGTGCGCAAGTCGCAGCTTGAGATAGCCGTGGCCGACGGCAAGCGCGGCGCGAAGAACGCGCTGATCATCGCGCGGGATGTGAACGCCTATCTGAGCGCATGCCAGCTGGGTATCACGTTGGCATCGCTGGCCCTGGGCTGGCTGGGCGAACCGGTCTTCGCTGCGCTGATCCGCCCGCTGTTCGAGCTGTTCGGTGCGCCCGAGGCGGTCATCGCTATCTGTGCGGTAGCCATCGGTTATTTCATCATGACCACGCTGCATGTGGTGGCAGGCGAGCTGATCCCGAAGTCGCTGGCCATCTTCTCCACCGAGCGGTACGCCCTGGCCACGGCCACGCCGCTCATGTGGTTCTACCGCATCACGTATCCCATCATGTGGCTGTTCAACTCCATCACGAACGGAGTGGTGCGCCTGTTGGGGCACGATCCGGCCAACGAGCACGAGGTGTACACCGGCGACGAGATCAAGATCCTGGTGGACGAATCCACCGAGAGCGGTCTGATCGCCGAAGAGCAGAACGAGTTTGTGGACAACGTGCTTGATCTGGGCCAGAAGGACGCCGAGGCCATCATGACGCCACGCACCGATGTGGCGTTCCTTGACATTGAGGACCCGCTGGAAGAGAACGAGGCGGTCATTCGTCAGTACAACTACTCGCGCTATCCGGTGTGCCGGGGCAGCAAGGATCACATCATCGGGTTCGTGCACATCAAGGACCTGTACGGCATCCCGCTGGACACGCCCATGAGCGAATGGAAGATCCGCGAACTGCCTGCGGTGCCGGAAACGGTGTCCATCGCGCGGCTGATCGACACGCTGCAAGAGGCGCACACCGAGATATGCCTGGTGGTGGACGAACACGGTGGCACAGCGGGCATCGTCACGCTCTCCGATGTCATGGAGCAGATCGTCGGGCGTATCGAAGACGAGTACAAGCACGATTCCGAAGATGTGGTGAAGCTAGACGATGGTACGCTGATCGTTGACGGCGGCATGGCCATCGACGAGTTCGCCGACCTGATCGGGTTCGAGCCCGAGGATGCTGCCGAAGTGGAAACGCTAGGCGGTCTGATCGCCAACATGCTGGACCGTATTCCCGAAGAGGGCGACCACGTGCTGCTAGTGAACGATACCGCCACCAGCACGAAGACCGTCATGCTGACGGTGCAGGACATGGACCGCTTCCGCGTGGACAAGGTGGCGGTGCAGATGAACGATGAACCCAAGCCGGAGTAGGCAGGTATGGCTGAGATCAAATGCCCGAAGTGTGGCAGCATCTTCCAGGTTGACGAATCCGATTACGCTGAGATCGTGCGGCAGGTGCGCGACGGCGAGCTTGAGGCGGCGAAGGCCAACATCGAAGAGCTCATGCAAGCCAAGATGAACGAGAGCCTTCAAAGGAAAGAGAGCGAGATAAAAGAGCTCAAAAGCCAGATGAAGGCGCAAAGAAGAGAAGCCGAGGCGCAACAGGAGCTTGCGATCGCTGCGGAGCGCGAGCAGCTTCAGCAGGACGCCATGAAGAAGGATGCGCGTATCGCGCAGCTTGAGACGCAGTTGCAGGGCCAGGCGGACCGCGCGCGCGAACAGCAAGAGCTGGCAGTGGAGCGCATGCGTGCCGAGCAGGTGGATGTTCAGCATAAGCTGGAGCAGCGCACTGCCGAATTGACCTCCCAGCTGGAAAGCGAGCGATCGCGCCATGCCATGGAACTGACCGAGCGCATGAAGGGCAAGGACGAGCAGATCGCCGTGCGCGACCGCGAGATAGAGGCGCTGCGCGAGATGAAGAGCAAGCTATCGGTGAAGATGCTGGGCGAGACGCTGGAACAACACTGCGAGACCGAGTTCAATCGCCTGCGCGCGGCGGCTTTCCGCAATGCCGAGTTCGGCAAGGATAACGAAGCGGTGGAAGGCACCAAGGGCGACTACATCTTCCGCGAGCGCACGGCCAGCGGCGCTGAGCTGCTCTCCATCATGTTCGAGATGAAGAACCAGGCCGACGATTCCACGCACGTGAAGCGCAATGAGGATCACCTGAAGAAGCTGGACGCCGACCGGCGCAAGAAAGGCTGCGAGTACGCGGTGCTGGTCAGCATGCTGGAACCCGAGAGCGAACTGTACAACCAGGGCATCGTGGACATGTCACACCTGTACGAGAAGATGTACGTGATCCGGCCGCAGTTCTTCATCCCCATGATCACGCTGCTGCGCAACGCTGCGCTGGAGGCTGCTGCCTACAAGGACGAGCTGGAACTGGTGCGCCAGCAGAACATCGACGTGACCAACTTCGAGGCCAGCCTGGAGGACTTCAAAGAGAAGTTCGGCAAGAACTACCAGCTGGCCAGCAAGAAGTTCCAAACGGCCATCGACGAGATCGACAAGACCATCGATCATCTGACGAAGGTGAAGGAGAATCTGATCGGCAGTGAGCGCCAGCTGCGATTGGCCAACGACAAGGCCGATGCGCTGACCGTGAAGAAACTGACGCGCAACAATCCCACTATGAAGCAGAAGTTCGCTGAGTTGGAGGCCGCGCCGTCCCAGGATACCTGACTCCATAGGATACCTGACTCCCCTGCACAGGATGTCTAACCTTCACGGGACACCCAACTGATTCTCCATCAATATGAACTCTGAATAGTCACGGGACACCTGTTCCCTGCACGTTCGGCGTTTCGCATACACCCGCCGAGAAAAATGTTTCACGTGAA
>CASTMW010000041.1 GCA_949450265.1 uncultured Eggerthellaceae bacterium
GCGTTCCATTGTCCTGAAGTGAGGTCGAACGGCGCCAGCGTTGCGTCCAAGCTGCGGGCTAAGGCGCGATGCGCCATGTACACTTGATAGCCGATGAATTCACGATGCCGCAGCTTCTCAACCATTCGAGCCTCTTCCATGAAGACGACGCCCATGCGTCACATCCCATACTACTGGAACGGACCGGGATACGGGACCTATCGAGGCTTCAAATCGGGGAACTCCTTCAGGAGGCGCTCCACTGGAAGCCCCACGATGGTGTCGAAGGCGCCCTCGTAGCGCTCCACCAGTGCCCGACCCTTGCCTTGGATGGCATAGGCGCCCGCCTTGTCGAAACTCTCACCCTGCTTCAAGTAGTCGGCTATCTCGTCGTCGGTCAGCTCGCGGAAGACCACCGTGCTGGTGTCGGCGAACGTGCGGTAGGCCAAAGACACGTTCTCTTCGTCGGGGACGGCCAGCAGCCACACCGACACCGCCGTGATGACCTGATGCGCCCCGCCCGAGAGCTGCCGCAGCATGCGCTTAGCATCGTCTAGGTTGCGCGGCTTGCCGAACACCACGTTGCCGCGCACCACCATGGTGTCGGCACCGATCACGGCGAAGGTGCCGATGGCCTTCTCGGCCAAAAGCTCCTGCACCACCGCACCCGCCTTGCGCTCGGCCAGCTTCTTGGCCGCTTCCTCGGGCATGGCGAAGTCATCCGGCGCCAGCGCCTCGTCCACCGTGGCGCGTGGCGTGCGCACCTGGAACTCCACGCCCGCCTCGCGCATGAGGTCACGCCGCCGCGGGCTGCTGCTCGCCAGTATCACCTTCAGATCGTCCATCATGCGCTCCTTCGCCTTCCGCTCATCGGTTCATGCAGGATTCTAGCGGATGCCGCAGCGGATGGCCCACCCTTCATCGAAAGGGAGCGCAAGCGAGCGGCGCATCAGGCGACCGTCATAGCGCCATCTTCCACGTGCAAGAACCCTTCACGTGCCAGATCATCCACGATGGAATCGAAGAGCGCTTGGTCCACCACGGCGCGGCCCGCAGCGATCTCGGCGGCATCGAGCGCACGCTTGGCCTCTGCCAACGCGATGCCCAAAGGCGCGTCCAGCGCGATGCGCACCAGACAGGCGCGCTTCTGCCGCCGCGACCCTTCGAAGGCCGATTGGCGCCCATAGGCAGTGCTCGCGCGGGTGGGGTTGATGCCGCTGCGCTTCAGCGCCGCCCCCATATCCAGCAGCGCATAGTACCAGTTGCGCGGGTCGGTGGTGTCGGCCGTGTCGGCCACGTACGGCAGCAGATCAGCATCAGGCACCTTCTCGGCATCGGGGAAGAGTTCATGGATGAACACGGCGCGCACGTTCGTCTCAACGTAGACCGACGGCTTCTGGAACGCGAACGCCAGCACGCCCGCCGCCGTTGCAGGCCCGATGCCCGGCAGCGCCACCAGCTCGTCGAAGGTATCCGGCAACACGTTGGCGCCCGATGACGCTACCTGCTCGGCCGCCCGCTTCAGCGCCAGCGCTCGCCGGTTGTAGCCCAGGCCCTGCCAGAGCGCCAGCACATCGGCCACACTGCCCTGCGCCAACGCCCCGATGGTAGGGAACGTCCCTAGGAAACGCTGCCAGTACCGCTCCACGCGCGCCACCTGCGTCTGCTGCAGCATGACCTCTGACACCAGCACCGCATAGGCGTCGTCGATACCGCGCCACGGCAGATCGCGCCAATGCTCGGCACCCGCTTCCCAGACGTGCGCCACGAACGCTTCGCGCGTCACGTCCCCGCACGGCCAGAGCGTCTCGTTGCGCGCCACCTGGAACGATCCCTTGCCCACACGCCCTCCTTCCTGTCTGTGCCCATGATGCCAGAACTTCCCTGAAACGGCACGGCGGCACCCCGCCGATCGCCAACCGCACGAACCGCTTCACCGCTAGCCCATGACCGAACGGTTACGGCTCAGCAATGGCCGCGAAGCGGTTCAGGTACCAGCTCTGGCTTCCCTTTCACGCTGGCTATGATCGAAGGAGACACAAGGAGCGAAGTTGCCCGGATGCGACCGAATGCGAGTTTCGGAGCATGAGAAGAGGAAGACGATCATGGCTGACCACGTGCATATGATGCGGCTTGCATGGATCCCGTGCGTGATCGCTCTGGCACTTGCGGCCCTGAGCGGTGCTGCGCTGCTGGACCATGCCGAGGCCGAAGCTGATGCCGCCTTCGCCGGTGGCAGCGGGACCAGCGCCGACCCGTACCTGATCGCGAACGCCGACCAGCTGCGCGCGTTCGGCGACGCCGTCAATGCAGGCAACTCCTACAAGGGTGCCTTCATCGCCCTTTCGGCCGACATCGACATCAGCGGCGCGGCGTGGACACCCATCGGCTTCTCCACGCGCTCGGGAAGCGGTGTGACAGGCACCAGCACTCCGTTCGCGGGCACCTTCGACGGGAACGATCACACCATAAGCGGCCTTACCATCACCAGCGCGGGCAGCGCATCCATCAGCAAGGATCGTGCGCTGGGCCTGTTCGGCGCCGTTATGGGCGGCACCGTGAAGGACCTCACACTTGCGAACGTGAACATCGATGCGCCTACCTCCGAGCTGGCAGGCGCGGCTGTTGGGCTGCTCGGCGAAGGTGGCACCGTATCGGGCCTGCGCGTATCCGGTTCGGTCAGCGCGCTCTGCGGCTGCGGCGGCGTGGTGGGACGCATGACCGCCAACGGCACCATCGCCGATTGCACGAACGACGCCACCGTGACGGCCACTGGCGGCACAGGCAACTGCGGCGGCATCGTGGGCGCGGCGTACTATTCCCCAGAGGGCTCTTACATGGCCATCACCGATTGTGTGAACCATGGCATCATCACCGGCGTGAACGATACGGGCGGCATCGCGGGTCTGTGCTGCGCGTTCGTGTCGGGCTGCGCCAACGATGGGACCGTGGTCGGGTCGGGCTACGCCGTGGGCGGTATCGCGGGCGAAGTGAAGAACCACGGCGGCATATCGCACTGCACGAACACGGCCGCCATCCGCAACGATTCCACAGCCAGCCCCTATGGCACGGGCGGCATCGTGGGGTGGGTGCGCTATGACGGCACAGCACCCGCCTATGCTCTCAGCGCGCCGGTGGACATCGCCGACAACCTGAACACCAGCAGCGCGACCGCCAACACCGGCATCGGCGTGGGCGGCATCGCGGGCGTGGTGTACAGCGCCGGTACCGTCACTGGCAACGAGAACCGAGCAGCGGCCCTGAACGGCAAGCAGTTCGTGGCTGGCATCGTGGGCAACCTGCAAGACCAAGGGGCCTCCACCCTGCCCGCCAGCGTGCCGGAAGGCGCCAGCGTCATCAACAATGTGTCCACCACTCCGCTCACCTCTATGAGCGGCACCTTGACGGCACTGTACGCCTACAACAACGACCCATCCCTTTTCACCGTTTCGGGCAACGGACTCGCATGGGTGGCCCAGCGCTCTTCCACGGGCCCCACCGCCTACGCATCGCTTGACTATGCGGTCGCGCACGCCACCGATGGGGACACCGTCACGCTGATCGCCGACCCAACAGACACGGGCACGGTTGAAGCGCCGGAGGGCCACAGCATCACGCTGGACCTGAACGGCTATGATATCGCCTTCACCGCTGATGGGGGCATCGTCGCTGACGGGGATACCTTGACCGTGACGGGCTCGGGCGATCTGTACGCGCGCGAGAGCGATGGGACCATCATCGCCGCGCCCACCTTGCTGACCACCAAGACGGGCAGCAACGGAGCCGAAGGGCATATCCTGCTGACGGGCGGCACGTATCCCACTGACGTGGCGGCCTTCGTGGCACCGGGATACGCAGAGCGCGTGTTCGACGACCCGAACGCCTTCGGCAACCGCTACGAAGTGGTGGCCGCATCCATCCCCGACCAGCCGAGCAGTTCCGGCACCACCACCGATCCCACGCAACCAACGGACCCAGCAGGCACGACCAGCTCCACCCAGCCATCGCGGCCCGTGAAGAAGCCGGTGTTACTGAAGCAGCCCGGTGCCATCGCGTCGGTGAGTTCCCAAGCCACTGCAGCGGATGCGGGCGTTGGGATGCCTCCCCTCTCGGACGATGAAGGAGAGCGTGCGCTGGGATTGGTCATGCTGGCGGTCGTGAGCGGATCGCTCGTTGTGGCGATCGGGCGCAATGGTCGCCACACCACCGCCTAGGAAAGCAGGCACACGAAAGGCGCCCCGATGCGCGCAGATTGGCACATGGAAAGTGAAGCCCAGAAAGACGGCAGCGCGTCCCGCGTCCCTTACGCCCTCTTCCGGCGCCGCCGATAGACGGCCATGGGCTCCACCAGCACGCCGCGCTTGTTCGAGCTGACGGCCAGGTCGCCTTGGATGTTCGCCGTATAGCCGCTGTGGGGCACGCCATCGCGAAACGCCGCCAGCACCGCCTCCACCGCAGCCGTGTCGATGCGCTCGCCTGCGCCCAACATCACCCGCAACAGCCGATGCACCGCGCGCCGCTGCAGCGGCATGCCCACCGCTACGAACGAGGGCAGCAAGCGGAAGCCGTTCGCCAGGGCAGCCTCGTCGAGCAGGACGTCTGCACCATCCGCACCGCTCATACCGTTCGCGCCGCCCGCACCGTTCGTGCCATCTGTAACACTCGCACCGTCCATATCGGGCGCGCCATCCGCACCACCCACATGCGCCGTCTCACCCGCGCCGCCCGCCGCTACAGGCCCCGCGTCCGCCGCATCCGCAGGCACCACATGCTCGCGCAGCGCAGCCGTGGCCATGCCCTCCAGCATATCGTCCTCGTCAGCGATCAGGTCCATGGTGCGCGAGAGCGTGGCAGGCATCTGGGCGTTCCATCCCCGCGCCACCGGCACCAGCTCGTGCCGCACGTACGCGCGGAACCGATCGGTGTGAGCATTCGTGGCATCCTCGCGCCACAGCTCCCCCGCCGCATCGCGCATGGTCGGCAGCCCGGCAGCCGCGCGCCCTTCGATGGCCTGGCGCAACTCTTCGCGCGTGCAGCCAAGCAGCGGGCGCACCACGGGCCCGTTGCGATGCTTCATGCTGCGAAAGCCCCCCGGCCCCGTGCCCACGATAGAGCGCATATAGAAGCTCTCGATGCGATCGTCGGCGGTATGGGCGGTCACGATGCGCCCTTCCGAGAGCGGCACGAATTCGTGATGGCACATCGAAGCCAGCGCCTCGTCAGCCGCCAGATATCGCTCGCGCCGCGCCACTGCCTCCACATTGCCGCCGCTGCGAGCCGCTTCAGCCGCCACATCCACTTCGCAGACGAAGCACGGGATGCCCAGCATGCGCGCCAGACCTTCCACGAAGACAGCATCGGCATCGGCATCGGCCCCGCGCAGCTTATGGTTCACATGTAGCATGGCAAGCGGCCCCACCAGCCCCGCTTCGCGCGCACGAGCCATCAGGTACGCCAGTGCTGTGGAATCGCTGCCGCCCGACACCATCAGAAGCGCCGCATTGTCCGGCCCCAGCAACTGCCGTGCCGCCATCAGCTGGATCATCCGATCGTATGCGCCATCCATGCTGTTCCCGCCATCCAAGGTATCCATGCGCACCATTATACGCATGCCCGCCACGCTGCCATGCGTATGGCCGTCGCACTGCCCGTCATGCTATCCTTGTGGCCGAACGGAACGAACGCGACCCAAGGAAGGAATGCCATGGACCCCAAGGTTTACGAACTGATCAACGACCAGATCAACAAGGAGCTGTACTCCGCCTATCTATACCTGTCCTTCGCGGACTACTACGAGGACGCTGGCCTTGACGGATACGCCAACTTCTACATGATCCAGGCACAGGAAGAGCGCGACCATGCGCTGATCTTCCGCAAGTACCTGCTGGAGAACGACGAGGTGCCGCAGCTGAAGGCCATCGACCAGCCCGACAAGACCTTCACCGACTTCATCGGTCCGCTGAAGGCCGCACTAGAGCACGAGCAGTACGTGACCAGCCTGATCAACGATATCTACGCCGCCGCTGATGCCGTGAAGGATTACCGCGCCATGCAGTTCCTGAAATGGTTCATCGACGAGCAGATGGAAGAAGAGGACACCGCGCGCGACATGATCACCAAGATGGAGCTGTTCGGCGGCGATTCCCGTTCGCTGTTCGAGCTGAACCAGGAATACGCCAGCCGCACCTACCACGTGCCCAGCCCGCTGGCTGCCGAATAGCCGCAACCGAATCTCTACGCACATTGTAAACCGCTCTTGCTAGAGCAACCGGCGGTTTACGAGTACCATAGGAGCCTCAAGTCCGCATCTTCGCACGCGAACGAGAGGCTCTTATGCTGCAGCTCAAAGATATCAGGAAATCGTATACCACGGGCGGCTTCACGCAGGTAGCGCTGGACGGCGTGTCCATCAACTTCCGCGACAACGAGTTCGCCGCCATCCTTGGTCCCAGCGGTTCAGGCAAGACCACGCTGCTAAACATCATCGGCGGTCTTGACCATTACGATTCGGGCGACTTGGTCATCGACGGCGTTTCCACCAAAGACTACACCGATCGCGACTGGGACACCTTCCGCAACAACCGCATCGGCTTCGTGTTCCAAAGCTACAACCTGATCCCACACCAAACGGTGCTGGCGAACGTGGAACTGGCGCTAACGCTGTCGGGGGTCAACCGCGAAGAGCGCCGCGCCCGCGCCATCGCCCAACTGGAGCGCGTGGGCCTGGGCGACCACGTGAACAAGAAGCCCAGCCAGCTCTCCGGTGGCCAGATGCAACGCGTGGCCATCGCACGGGCGCTCATCAACGACCCGGAGATCCTGCTGGCCGACGAGCCTACCGGCGCGTTGGACAGCAAGACCAGCATCCAGATCATGGACCTGCTGACCGAGATCGCCAACGACCGCCTGGTGGTCATGGTCACGCACAATCCCGAATTGGCCGACGAATACGCCACGCGCATCGTGAACCTCTCCGATGGGCACATCCTGGCCGACACCGACCCGTACAGCCCCAGCGCCGATGAGGTGGCCCGGGTCTCGGCCAAGAAGCCGCGTCGCACCTCCATGAGCTTCTTGACCGCGCTGTCGCTGTCGTTCAACAACCTGATGACCAAGAAGGGCCGCACCATCATGACGGCCTTTGCGGGTAGCATCGGCATCATCGGCATCGCGGCCATCCTGGCGCTGGCCAACGGTGTGAACAACTACATCAAGAACGTGGAGGAAGAGACGCTTGCAGTCTATCCGCTGCAAGTCATGGACACCGGGTTCGACATAACCAGCTACATGGCCAGCAACATGTCGCTTGGCGATAGTGGTAGCGACGACAACCAGCCCAGCGCAACGATCGAAGGTGATGGTGAGGGCGTCCTGCACGAGACCAAGATGGTCACCAGCATGTTCGATGGCGTGCAGTCGAACGATCTGCGCTCTCTCAAAGAATATCTTGAGACGCCCGAGAGCGGCATCGACGAATACGCGAAGAGCATCCACTACTCCTATAATGTGACGCCACACATCTTCGACGCCGATACGTCAGAGGGCGTGCGCCAGATCAATCCCAACCTCTCCTTCCAAGCCATGGGGATGGGCGGTGAATCGACCGGCAACTCGTTCTCATCCATGATGATGAACGTGGATGTGTTCGGCGAGATGCCAGGAGACATGGACACCATCAACGAGAACTATGACATCCTGGCCGGTCACATGCCCGAGAACTACAACGAGTGCATACTGGCGCTGGACTCGAGCGGCAAGATACCCGACGTGTTCCTGTATTCGCTCGGCCTGCGCGACGATCAAGAGCTCGACGATATGGTGCACGCCTTCGTGAGTAACGACGAGATAGACGCTCCCATGGACGAGATGGATATAAGCTACGACGACATATTGAACGTGCGCATGAAGCTCGTAACAGCCGCCGACTTCTACCAATACGACGAGGGCTACGGCGTATGGGTGGACAAGCGCGAGGATGACACCTACATGAAGAACCTCGTCGATGGTGCGGAAGAGGTGCGCATCGTAGGCATCCTGGTGGCAAAGCCCGACGCGAACGTCATGGTGCTCGGCAATGGGGTGCTGTATCCATCCTCCATGATCGAGCACATCATAGAGGAATCGGGGCGCACGCAGATCGTGAAGGACCAGATGGCCGAGCCTGCCATCGATGTGTTCAACGGGAAGACCTTCGCCGAGGAAGCCGAAGACGGCTCGTCGAGCGACTTCGACATGGGGAACCTCTTCACCGTGGATGAAGGAGCGCTATCAGCGGCGTTCACCTTCGACGAGAGCAAACTGAAGCTGGACCTGTCCGGCCTGAACATCAACTTCAATGCCGCCTCGCTGCCCCAACCGAACATCGACTTCAGCCAGATGGGCGGCGGGGAGAGCGGTGACCAGACCGGCAGCCCTGACATGTCCGGCATGGAGGTGGATCAGCAGGTGGCGAACCAGATGGTCAGCCAGATGATGGCCGATTTCCAACGGCAGCTGCCCAGCCTGCCCGGCACCACCATGGCCGAGAAGGTGCAGTCCTACATGGCCAGCGATTCCGCCAAGGCCATCATCGCGAAAGCCATGGCCGACGGGCTGAGCGACATGAGCGCCATGCAGGAACAGCAGCAAGCACAGCAGGCGGCCATGCAGAAATACCTCAACGACTACCTGACCCAGTACATGGGGCAGCTGATGGAGGCGCTGTCGAAGCAAATGCGCGCAGCGGTGACCACCGCCATGACCCGCGCCATGAACCAGCTGGCCGCTAATATGTCCAGCGCTATGAGCATCGACACCGAGGCCTTCAAGAACGCGTTCCGATTCGACATGACTGAAGACGAGTTGACCGAACTCATCATGTCCATGATGTCCAGCACCGCCGCCACATTCGATAGCAACCTAGCGAAGCTGGATTATGCCGAGCTGGACAATCCCTCAGAGATAGACATCTACGCACGCGATTTCGACTCCAAGCAAGGCGTGATAGACGTGCTCGATCGATATAACGAGCGCATGGAGGCCGAAGGCGAGGATACGAAGGTGATAACCTACACCGACATCGTGGGCACCATGATGAGCTCGGTGACCACCATCATCGACATGATCAGCTACGTGCTGATCGCGTTCGTGTCCATCAGCCTGATCGTCAGTTCCATCATGATCGGCGTGATCACCTACATCAGCGTGTTGGAGCGCAAGAAGGAGATCGGCATCCTGCGCGCCATCGGCGCCAGCAAGAGCAACGTTTCACAGATATTCAATGCCGAAACGGTCATCGAAGGACTCATATCGGGTGCGCTGGGCGTAGGGATCACAGCGCTCGGGTGTATTCCGGCCAGCGCCATCGTGTATGCGATGTTCGATGTGCCCAACGTGGCCAGCCTGCCTTGGGCGGCAGGGCTGATCCTGATCCTGATAAGCGTGGCGCTGTCGTTCATCGCGGGGCTGATCCCCGCCAGCCGTGCCAGCCATGCCGACCCGGTGGAGGCGCTGCGCAGCGAATAGCGAATGGTGCTGGCTCTGGCGCACACCACGGCACTGGAAGCGTGGCGCACCCGCGCACATACGAAGAAGGCCCCGGATGTATCCGGGGCCTTTCTGCATCAGAGGGTCTGCATGGTTCGATAGCCCGCTTCGGGCACTCGGACCATACGAGCCGCGTTAACGCTGCGCCTGATCGAACTCGAAGACGGTCTCTGCCGCTTCTGCTGCCGCCTGTTCGTTGCCCATGGCATCGAAATCTTCCACAGACGCTTCGGCTTCGGCCATGACCTCTTGCTCGATGCGGTCAAGGTCTGCCTGCGCTGCCTGCGCCTTGCCTGCTGCTGTTCTTTCGAACTCTTCCATCGAATCAACCATGATGGGCCTCCTTCTTTCGATAGCGCTCTTAGATGATCCGATTATGGCATCTGGCCCTGAGCACCTTCGACGGCACGCCCATTCTGAAACCTGGCGTCAATCGCACGTTTCCCGGCCGTCATGTCAGCGCACGGTGCGCATTCCGCGACCTGTGCATCATGCATCCCACGGCCTGCGCGTCCGCGGCCTGCATGTGTGCGTCCTGTATGCCCGCCCGCATCCGTCAGGCGTAGCTCTCCTTCAACGCCTTGAAGGCGGGCATGCTACGCTCGATGGTGTCCCGCGCGATACAGTACGACAGGCGCACCCACCCTTCCGCGCCGAAGCTGTCCGAGGGCACCAGCAGCAATTCGAACTCCTTCGCGCGTTCGCTGAAGGCCACTGCGTCGGGCTCCAGCGCGCGCATCCACAGGTAGAAAGCGCCTTCAGGTTCCACGAACTCGTAACCCAGCTCGGCCAGACCGCGCGTCAGGATCTGCCGATTGGTCGCGTACGCCTCCACGTCGCTGGGCGTACCCAAACACCGCGCCACCGCACGCTGCAGCATGACCGGCGCGCAGATGTAACCGAGCGCGCGGCCCGCACCGCAGACCGCTGTGAAGATGGCACCCGCGTCGGCCATACGATCGCTCACGTAGATGTAACCGATGCGCTCGCCGGGCAAGCTGAGCGATTTGCTGAACGAATAGCACAGAATGGTGTCTACGTACAAGCTGGGCAGATAGGGTACCTCAGCACCATAGGTTATCTCGCGATACGGCTCGTCGGCCACCAGAAAGATGCGCCGGTCAAGCTCGGCCTCCTTGCGCGCCAGCATGTCACAGAGTGCACTCAGGCTCTCGCGCGAGTACACGGCACCCACCGGATTGTTCGGGCTATTCACGATGATGGCGCTGGTGCGCTCGGTGATGGCCGCTTCGATAGCCGCCACATCGGGCTGGAAGCTGGGCTGCTGCGCAGGCACTTCCACCAGCGTGCAGCCAGCGGTATGGGTCCAGGTGCGGTATTCGGGGAAATACGGGCTGATGACGATAACCTCGTCGCCCGGCTCGCAAATGGCTGACAGCGTGATGGCGATAGCCGACGATGCGCCGGAGGTCACGTATATGTTCCCCGGCGTAGCAGGCAACCCGAACGAACGGGTCAGATGCTCAGCGATAGCCGCGCGCACCTGCGGGTCCCCCGGGCTGGGCGTGTATTCGTGCAGCACCACCGGGTCCATCTCAAGCAGATCACGGAACGCCTGGGTCACACAGTCGGGTGCGGGCACGCTGGGGTTGCCGATACTGTAGTCGAACACGTTCTCGGCCCCGATGGCCGCCTTGCGCTCCAGCCCGAATGCGAACAGCTCGCGTATCTTGTTGGGCTCTGCGCCCAGATCGTACATCTTCTGGTTGATCATCGTGCCTCCTTGCGCGCGACATCGCCATTGCCACGGTGCACTGTCTCTTGCCGCTCGTTGCCGCCTCTTGCCTGTTCCCGATTCTACCGCCGCCTTCGACCGGCCGCCTCCGCAAGCTGGCAATGGTATGATTTTTCGCAATGAACGCAAGAGCAGGAGGGGGAACCATGGATGACATCAAGGTGATGCTGGTCAACGGCAGTCCGCACAAACATGGCACGACCGATCGCGCACTTGACGCCGTGGAAGCCGCGCTGATGGAAGATGGCGTGGAAGTAGGGCGCTTCTGGGTGGGCAACAAGCCCATCGCCGGTTGCCTTGGGTGCGGCTATTGCACCGAGCACGGCGGCGAATGCGTCTTCGGCGACGTGGTGAACGAGTTCAACCACCAGGCAGCCAACTACGACGGCTTCATCTTCGGCACGCCTGTGCACTACGCTGCCATGGGCGGTGCCGCGAAGTCGTTCATGGACCGTTCGTTCTATTCGCAGGCCTGCGGTGGCCTGAACATCTATCCGTTCAAGCCCGCAGCGGGCGTGGTGGTGGCGCGGCGCGGCGGCTGTGCCTCGGCCTTCGACGAGATCAACAAGTATTTCAGCATCGTGCAGATGCCCATCATCACCTCGGTGTACTGGAACATGGTATATGGCCGGGAAGCTGCCGATGCCGAACAGGACCTGGAAGGGCTGCGCACCATGCGCATGCTGGGCCACAACATGGCCTATCACCTGAAATGCAAAGCGGCCGGAGCCGAAGCGGGCATCCTACCACCTGCGCCCGAGCCACCCGCGCGCACGAACTTCATCCGCTAAGAGCGACCGAGAGCAAGGGCGGGGTCGCATGCTCTCGCCTGCTATCGCTACGCTGTTCAAAAAAGGAGCCCCGCATGAACTAGACCCCAAAAGTGGGAC
>CASTMW010000042.1 GCA_949450265.1 uncultured Eggerthellaceae bacterium
CGTCGTGTTTTCCCCGTTTTCATACGCTTTGGAAATCGCCCTGGCGACATCGGCCCAGGCATCGGCATCGGCATCGCTTGCTATGGCTGCTGCGTCGGCACTGCTCGTCAGCCCGAGCTGCAGGGTCGTCTGTTCACCAACTTCATCCTTGGTGCTGCTCTGGCTGAGGCACTGGCCCTCATCGGCTTCGTGCTCGCGTTCATCATGTAACCATCTGGCTTATTCGGTACATCTTGCCGCTAGGCTAGAAGGAGGTAATCACGTGAGAACAAGAGCGAAGAAAGCAGGTCTGATCGGCGTGGCTGCATGCGCGCTGACGGCTGCTCTCCCGGTGCTCGCGTTCGCTGCGGAAGGCGAAGAGGAAGCGGGCGGCCTGTCCGTCATCCTTCCCGACATGCTGGAATTCGTTCCCATGTTGCTCGCTTTCATCATCCTCTGGATCATCCTCGCGAAGTTCGGCTGGCCCATGTTCAATGGCATGCTGGAGAAGCGCGAGAGCACCATCCGCGAGGCTCTGAAGAAATCAGAGGAAGCGAAGATCGAGAGCGAGCGCATGCTCGCCGAGTACAAAGAGCAGCTGGCAAGCGCTAAGGCCGAGGCCACCCAAGTGGTAGCCGATGCCCGCGCGACCGGCGAAGCCGTGAAGGCCGACATCGAGGCGAAAGCGCACGCTGAGGCGGCTGACATGATCGCCAAGGCGAAAGTCAGCATCGAAGCGGAGAAGAAGGCTGCGCTGGCAGAGCTGCAGGCGTCCATCGCTGATACATCGATCGACGTTGCGCAGAAGATCATCGGCCAGGATCTCTCCGATGCTGAGCATCGCGCGATCATCGAGCGCTACGTCAAAGAGGCAGGTAGCTTCAATGGCAACTAATCGTCAGGTCGAAAAGCAGAAGGTCGCGATCTATGCGGATGCGATGTTCAAGACGGCTGACGAGGTCGGTGGCAAGGACGCGGTCCTTGAGGTGCGCAACCAATTGCGCAGCATCCGCCACCTGATGTATTCCGACATGGATCTGTCCATGGCTTTGGGCAGCTCTGAATACACGGCCGCCGAGCGCCGCACGCTGGCCGAAGCCGCATTCGCCGACTGCCACATCGCTTTCCGTGAGGTGGTGGCCATGATGGCGGAGCGGGGCGACATCGAGGATCTAACGAAGGTGTACTTCGCGTATGCCAGCCTGATGGAGCAGAAGCTGCGGCTGTGCGTGTGCGATGTCGTCACAGCGGTCCCGCTGGACGATGATCTGCGCACGCTCATTAAAGAGAAAGTGCAGGCCGACCTGGGGCTTGAAGCCGCGCTCAACGAGAGCGTGGATGCGAGCATCTTAGGCGGCATAATCATGAGCGTGAACGGGATGCGCATCGACGCCAGCATGATCAGCCAGCTGAATCGCGCCCGTTACACACTGAAGGAAACAGATGGAGGTGAAAGCTAGTGACTGAAATCACCGCTCAGGCAATCGACGAAGCGCTGCGCAAGCAGCTCGACGCGCTGAACGTCAGCGTGGAGTCTCGCGAAGTCGGCACGGTCATTCAGGTCGGTGACGGTATTGCCCGTGTTGACGGCCTGCGTGATGCCATGGCTGGCGAGCTTCTGGAGTTCACCGGGGAAGGTGGCAAGACCGTTTACGGTTTGGCTCAGAACCTCGAAGAAGATGAAGTGGGCGCCGTTCTTCTCGGCGATGTCACAGCTATTAAAGAGAATGACCAGGTGCGTACCACCGGTCGCATCATCGAGGTGCCTGCAGGCAAGGGCCTGTTGGGTCGTGTGGTCAACCCGCTGGGCATGCCGATTGACGGAAAGGGTCCCATCCAGGCCGAAGGCAGCCGTCCGGTGGAGTTCAAGGCTCCTGGTGTGACCGCTCGTCGTCCGGTGGATGAGCCCATGCAGACCGGTATTCTGGCCATCGACTCGATGATTCCGATCGGCCGCGGTCAGCGCGAACTGATCATCGGCGACCGCCAGACCGGTAAGACGGCCATCGCCATCGACGCGATCATCAACCAAAAAGAAACCGACATGATCTGCATCTATGTCGCCATCGGTCAGAAGGCCTCCACGGTGGCAGGTGTTGTGGAGACGCTCGAGCGCCATGGCGTCATGGATAAGACCATCATCGTCGCGGCGAACGCTTCCGACAGCGCACCGCTGCAGTACATCGCCCCTATGGCGGGTGCTGCGATGGGCGAGTTCTTCATCTACAACGGTGAGGACGGCAAGCCTGCCAGCGCTGAGAATCCGGGTCGTGCCGTGCTGATCGTCTATGACGACCTGTCCAAGCAGGCAGTAGCCTATCGTCAGATGTCGCTGACGCTGCGCCGCCCGCCCGGACGCGAAGCGTATCCTGGCGACGTGTTCTATCTGCATAGCCGTCTGCTGGAGCGCGCGGTGAAGATGAGCGATGCGAACGGTGGCGGTTCCATGACCGCACTGCCCATCATCGAGACGCAGGCTGGCGACGTGTCCGCCTACATCCCGACGAACGTCATCTCCATCACCGACGGTCAGATCTTCCTGCAGACCGACCTGTTCTTCCAGGGTCAGCGCCCGGCGGTCGATGTGGGCATCTCCGTTTCCCGCGTCGGTGGCTCTGCGCAGATCAAGGCCATGAAGCAGGTGGCTGGCTCGCTGCGCTTGGACCTGGCGTCCTACCGCGAACTGCAGGCGTTCACCCAGTTCGGTTCCGACCTGGACAAGGCTACGCAGGATCAGCTGACGCGCGGTTCGCATATGACCGAGCTGCTGAAGCAGGGTCGCTACAACCCCATGCCGGTGGCCGAGCAGGTCATCGCCATCTATGCGGGCAACCAGGGCTACCTGGACGATCTGCCGCTCGTGGATGTGGTGCGTTTCCGCACGGAACTGCTGGATAGCATCCGTCTGAACAACGCTGGCATCATCGATGCCATCAACACGGAGAAGAAGCTGACCGACCAGATAGAGGCCGACCTGAACGCAGCGATCGAGGCGTTCAAGAAGTCCTTCGCACCGACGGAGTAAAAGGAAGGGTGGTTGCATGCCTAACCTTCACGACATAGAAAGACGAATCAACTCCGTCTCGTCGACGAAGCAGATCACGCGCACCATGGAAATGGTGGCAGCAGCGAAGATTCGCAAGTCGACGGAGCGAATGGAAGGTGCACTGCCATGGGCTCGTGCGGTGTCGGATATGCTGATATCCACCGCACCTCATGCGCCCATCGATTCCGAGCCGCTGCTGCGCGTCCACGACGACGTGAAGCGCGTGCTGGTGGTGGCCGTGACCTCCGACCGAGGTCTGGCAGGTGGTTTCAATAGCACGGTGCTCCGTGCTGCCGAGAGCCTGATCCGCAAGAAGGAAGCAGCAGGCGCGAAGGTCGAGGTGGCCGCATGCGGCAAGAAGGCCATCGGCTACTTCAGCTATCGTGGCGTGAAGCCGGTGTTCGAGTTCGCTGGTATGTCCGCTGATCCTACCTATGAGGAATCAGTGGAACTGTCGAAGTACATCGCTCCGGAATACGCCGCTGCAGAGGATGCTCTCGACGAGGTGTATGTGGTGTTCAATCATGCGAAGAACGCCGCAGAGCAGACGTTGGTCATGCAGCAGGTGCTGCCGATCAGTCGCGAGAGCTACGCTGAGATATTGGGTCTTGTGAAGGCGGAGGAAGATGTCTTCCTGCAGTTCCGCGAACCTACGGGCGAGTTCCCGGCAGGGGATATCGACTACGAGCCCGATGCCACTAGCGTCATGCATTGGTTGATGATGCGCTATCTGCGCAATTCGGTCAATTTTGCGCTGCTCGATTCGGCAGCAGGGGAGCAAGGCGCGCGTCGTAACGCCATGAAGTCGGCGACCGACAACGCCAATGAGATGATCTCAACCCTGACCCGTGTATACAATCGTGTACGTCAAGGCGCCATCACCACCGAGATCACGGAGATCGTCGGCGGCGCCGCAGCTTTGGAGGAATAAATGGCTGATACTATCTACAAGGAGAGGAGTCAGGGCACGGGCGCTAAGGGCCGCATCGTTCGCGTGGTCGGCGCTGTGGTGGACGTTGAGTTCCCGCCGGAACAGATGCCGGCCATCTACAACGCCCTCACGGTGAGCGCGACTACGCCAGCAGGCGAGTTCAACACCGTTCTGGAAGTGCAAACGCAGCTTCCGGGCGATATCGTGCGTACCGTTGCCATGACATCCACTGACGGCCTGGTTCGCGGCGTTGAGGCCGTGGACACCGGGGCACCGCTGATGATGCCCGTGGGTCAGTCCACGCTAGGCCGCATCTGGAACGTTATGGGCGAGCCGGTGGACGGCAAGCCCATGCCCACTGACGTGGAATGGATGCCCATCCACCACCCGGCGCCGCCGTTCGATACCCTGATCACGTCCACTGAGACGTTCGAGACGGGCATCAAGGTGGTCGACCTGATCGAGCCCTACGTCAAGGGCGGCAAGACGGGCCTGTTCGGTGGTGCGGGCGTTGGTAAGACCGTTACCATCCAGGAGCTCATTAACAACCTGGCCCAAGAGCACGGCGGCACGTCGGTGTTCACGGGCGTGGGCGAGCGTACTCGTGAAGGCACCGACCTCTATCTGGAGATGGAGGAGTCGGGCGTCATCAACAAGACCTGCCTGGTGTACGGTCAGATGAACGAGCCTCCAGGAGCGCGTCTTCGCGTTGGTCTGGCGGGCCTGACCGAGGCGGAGTACTTCCGCGATCAGGGTCAGGACGTGCTGTTGTTCATCGACAACATCTTCCGCTTTACGCAGGCAGGCTCTGAGGTGTCGGCGCTTCTGGGCCGCATGCCCTCTGCGGTGGGCTACCAGCCCACGCTGGCCACCGAGATGGGCGACCTGCAGGAGCGTATCTGCTCCACTACCACCGGTTCCATCACCTCGGTGCAGGCCGTCTACGTTCCCGCTGACGACCTGACCGACCCGGCACCGGCCACCACGTTCACCCACTTGGATGCCAAGACGGTTCTTTCCCGCGGCATTGCCGAGTTGGGTATCTACCCGGCTGTGGACCCGCTGGAATCCACCAGCCGCGCGCTCGATCCCGAGATCGTGGGCCAAGAGCACTACGACGTGGCTGTGGGCGTACAGCAGATCCTACAGGAGTACAAGGACCTGCAAGACATCATCGCCATTCTGGGTATGGACGAGTTGTCCGAGGACCAGAAGCTGACGGTGAACCGTGCTCGCAAGATCCAGAAGTTCCTGGGTCAGCCGTTCCATGTGGCCGAGGTCTTCACCGGTGTGCCCGGCGTGTATGTGCCCGTTGAGGATACGGTGCGCTCGTTCAAGGAGATCCTGGACGGCAAGTGCGACCACATCCCCGAGCAGTGCTTCCAGAACAAAGGCCCCATCGAAGATGTGTACGCGGCCTACGAGAAGATGAAGGAAGAGGCGTAAATGGCTTCCACGTTCCATTGCGTAGTGGCTACCCCCACCCGCAAGCTGTTCGATGGCGATATCTATTTCGCATCGGTGCCGGGTGGTGAAGGTTCGTTCGGTGTGATGGCAGGCCATGAGCTGCTTGTGGCACTGAATGCCAAGTCAGGTGTCGTGTCGCTGAACCTTGATGAGGCTGGTTCTCAGAAGGAAGAGTTCCTGATCAGTGAAGGCGCAACACAGATGTTCAACGGCATCCTGACGGTGCTTGGCCGTTTCGGGAAGAACGTGAAGAACATCGACCGCGATGCCATGGTGGCGCGTGCGAAGGAGATGCGCGATCATGTCGAGCAGCTTGAAGGGCAGGGCGAGTCCGCTCAGGACAAGGCCGAATTGGAGTCGAGCCGCGACCGCTTGGAGTGGTACGAGTGTCAGATCGCGTATGCCGAAGGCACGAAGTAGCCGATACGTAAAAAGTTTTGAGCCTGTTTTAAGGGGCGTTCCGCAAGGGGCGCCCCTTTCATATGGTGCAGCCTTCTCTTCTCTCACCAAAATCGCATACGGTGTTCGCTATTATCGGTCGGCCAATGCTGCTATGATGGCAACGAACGAGCGAGCGCCAGATTGTGGCGCGAAACACAATACGTTGCATCACAGATAAGAGCGAGGCGCAATATATGGCATTCGTGCATCTTCATAATCATACGGAATATTCCCTGCTCGACGGCATCACCCACGTGAAGGACATGGTGCGTCGGGCGGCCGATCTGGGCATGCCTGCGGTGGCCATCACCGACCATGGCGTGATGAGCGGTGTGGTGGAGTTGTGCGATGCGTGCGATGCGGTGGAGGCGGAAACGGGCAAGCGTGTGAAGCCCATCTACGGGTGCGAAGTGTACTTCACCACCGATGACGAGCTGCGCACCGATATGAAGCCGCGCCTGTACCATCTGTTGCTTCTGGCCAAGACCACCGAGGGCTACCACAATCTGCTGAAGCTGGTCAGCGAAAGCCATGTGGACAACTTCTACTACAAGCCGCGCACCACGCTGGCGCAGCTGAAGAAGTACGGGCAGGGCCTGATCGGTGCGTCGGCCTGCTTGGCGGGCATCGTGCCGCGCATGATCGATGCGGGCCAGATGGACGAAGCGGTGCAGTGGGCGCGCACGCTGGCCGAGTGCTTCGAGCCGGGTGATTTCTACATCGAATTGCAGAACCAAGGCCTCACCACCGATGGCGGTCTTACGCAGGTGCAGCTGAACCATAAGCTCACGCAGATCGCCGAGCAGCTAGGCTTCCAGACCATCGCCACCAACGACTTCCACTACCTGCTGCAAGAGGATGCGGTGGCGCAGGACATCATGCTGTGCATCGGCACGGGCGCGAACGTCAACGATGTGAAGCGCATGAAGTTCGAGAACGACCAGTTCTACATGAAGACCGAGGAAGAGATGCGCGCGGCCATGGCTGACTTCCCCGAGGCGTGCGACAACACGGTGGCGCTGGCCGAGAAATGCAACGTGGAACTGGAACGCGACAGCATCCTGCCTCGCTTCCCGCTGCCCGACGGTGAAACGGAAGAGAGCTACTTCCGCAAGCAGGTACAGGCGGGGCTTGAGCGCCGCTATGGCACGCCGGTGCCCGCCGAGGTGCAAGAGCGCGCCGATTACGAGATGAGCATCATCATCCAGCAGGGTTTCCCGGCGTACTTCCTTATCGTGCAGGAATACATCGACTGGGCGCGTAGTCAGGGCATCGGCGTGGGGCCGGGTCGCGGTTCGGCCGCAGGCGCCATCGTGGCCTACGCCATGGGCATCACCGATTTGGACCCCCTGAGCAACGGACTGCTGTTCGAGCGCTTCTTGAGCCCCGAGCGCGTGGAGATGCCCGATATCGACGTCGACTTCGAGCAGGGCCGCCGCGAAGAGGTCATCAACCACATCAAGGACGTGTATGGCGAAGACCACGTGTCGCAGGTCATCACGTTCGGCACGTTGCAGGCAAAGAATGCCGTGCGCGACTCGGCGCGCGTGCTGGGCTATCCGTATGGTACGGGTGACCGCATCTGCAAGATGATCGGTGACGAGCTGGGCATCACCATCGACAAGGCCATCGCGCAGAATCCCGATCTGAAGCGTGCCTATGCCGAAGAAGAGGACGTGAAGGCGGTCATCGACGCGGCGAAGTCCATCGAGGGCCACATCCGTGGTGAAGGTGTGCATGCGTGCGCCACCATCATCTGCCGCGACCCCATGTCCGATCATGTACCTATGAAGCGTGATACCAAGGGCGGCGGCATCATCACGCAATACGATGGTCACTTCACCCCTGAACTGGGGCTTCTGAAGATGGACTTCTTGGGTCTGCGCACGTTGGATGTGCTTTCCATGGCGTGCCGCAACATCGAAGAGCGCACGGGCGAGAAAATCATCCCCGAAGACCTTCCGACTGACGACCAGGCAGCCTTCGAGCTGATGCAGGCGGGCAACATGGATGGCTTGTTCCAGGTGGAAGGTGCGCTGTACGTCAGTCTGTTCAAGCGGCTGCCACCCAAGCGCTTCTCCGATGTGGTGGCATCCATCGCGCTGAACCGTCCGGGCCCGCTGGAGTCGGGCATGGTGGACGACTATGTGAAGGTCGCTTCCGGCAAGACGCAGATCCATTACTACGATGATCGGCTGCGCCCCATCCTGGAAGAGACGTACGGCACCATGGTTTACCAAGAGCAGATCATGCAGATCTCTATGGCCATGAGCGGCTTTTCCGCTGGCAAGGCCGACAAGTTGCGCAAAGCCATGGGCAAGAAGAAGCTCGACGTGATGAAGGAGCTTCAGGAGGACTGGAATACCGGCGCGGTGGAGAACGGCTTCTCGCTGGATATCGCCAAGCAGATCTGGACCGACGCCGAGAAGTTCGCGAAGTATGCGTTCAACAAATCGCACAGTGCCGCCTACGCCATCCTGGTTATGCGCACGGCGTACCTGAAGGCACACTATCCTAACGATTACATGGCCGCGGTGCTGTCCAGCTACATGGGCAAGACCGACCGTCTCATCCGCTATATCGCCAGCTGCAAGCGCAATGGCATCGCTGTGCTGCCACCCGATGTGAACTCGTCGAATGCGGAGTTCACGCCGGTTGAGGGCGGCATCCGCTTCGGCCTTGTTGGCGTGCGCGGCGTGGGGCAGGCGGTGGCCGAGGCCATCATCGCCGAACGTGAGGCGGCGGGTCCCTTCTCCAGCTTGCACGATTTCGTGGAGCGCGTGGATGCGAAGTGCTGGAATCGCAAGACGCTTGAAGCGCTCATCATGGGCGGGGCGTTCGATAGTACGGGCTACACTCGCAAGCAGCTGCTGTGGTTCGTGGACGAGACGCCGCTGCTCGACGAGGTATCGCGTCGCCAGCGCGACAATGATCGCGGGCAGGTCAGCATGTTCGACATGTTCGGTGACGACGAGGATTCGGGCTTCCAACAGGACATCCCCAAGCCCAATGGGGTGGAATGGCCGTTGCCAGTGAAGCTGAAGAACGAGAAGGACATCATGGGCATCTACGTGTCCGGGCATCCGCTGGACCCGTACGAAGCCGCGGTTGCGCGCATGAGCCGCTGCAATCTTGGCGACCTTGCCGAGGCGAAACGCGACATCAAGATCGGCGACTATGTTGGCCTGATCAGCGGCGTGAACGTGCGTCTGACCAAGCGCGGCACCAAGATGGCCACCTTCACGCTGGAGGACACGACGGGCTCGGTGGAGTGCATCACGTTCGAGTTCGAGAAGTACCAAGATGCTGTGCAAGAGGATTCCATTGTGCGCGTGCGCGGGAAGTTCGAAGTGAGCGACCGGGGCAACCAGATCATTGCGAACGAGATCAAGGTTATCACGCTCGAAGGCAAAGAGGGCGATGCGCCGCCCGCCCACCTAGAACTGCGCCTGCGCGCGGGAGAGTTCGATGCGGTGCGCTCGCAGCATCTGAACCGCATCTTGAAGCAGTTCCCGGGGCACGATGGCGTGTGTATCCTGATAAGCCAAGCCGACGGGCATCACTTCCGCGCCGAGCTGCCGGTCACGGTGGATAGCCGCAGTCCGCTCATGCGCAACGAGCTGAATGAGCTGTTCGGTAGAGCCGTTTGAGTTCCGTGCGTTTGGCGACGCCCGGAACGACGAGGCGCTGCGAAGCCTCATCTGCATTTTCATTGCGCGTTCAAGCCTTTCGCCGCCGCACACAAGGCGTGCGGATCGGGCTTTCACGTGAACTGGAAACGCACGGAGGCTTCTTGCTCCGTTGTCTGACCAGCAAGTAAGAATGTTGCGGGCGCGGAAAATGTTTCACATGAAACGATCAAGGAGGAAAATCCCGCGTTAGGGTGTGTAAACGTTGCAGCTGCGGAAAATGTTTCACGTGAAACGATTCGGGAGACGCAGCAAAGAAATGCTTCAAGTAGACTAGGATTGTTTCACATGAAACATTTGCGTATCGGTGAGACGCAGATATGGAAGCAAGTGTCTCATGTGAAACATTTTGCGTATTGATGGATTGATGTGGGAAGTTGCCAAAAGCGATGCAGGTTGAGCCAGCTACATACTCCATAGAGGTCGCCTATGACGGGGCGCCGTTCGCGGGCTTCGCGCGCCAGCCTGGACAATGCACGGTGCAGGGTCAGCTCGAACGGGCGCTAGAGCTGATCTTCCGGCATCCGGTCGAGACCACATGCGCGGGGCGCACGGATGCAGGCGTGCATGCGCTGGGGCAGGTGGTCAGCTTCGATGTGCGCGTGGACGAGATGAAAGTGCGCAGTTTGCATTCTTTCCTGCGCTCCATGAACGCATTGACCGATGATGGCATCTCAGTGCGCAGGGTCGATCTTCGCGATACGGGTTTCAGCGCTCGGTTTGATGCGCGCTTTCGCGAGTATCGGTACTTCATCTGTCAGCAGGTGGCTCCGCCTATCTTTACGAAGTTGTTCAGTTGGCATGTTGCGCAACCCTTGGATGTGGGGGCCATGCGCGCGGGGGCTGCCCATCTGATCGGCGAACACGATTTCAAGAGCTTCTGCATGGCCGCATGCGCCGAGGGCAAGCCTACCTGTCGCAATGTGAGCCGGATCGAGCTTGCGGATGTGGAGGTGATGGGCGAGCCGGTCTTGCAGATCACAGTGGTGGGCAATGCGTTCCTCCACAGCATGGTGCGCACCATCATCGGCACGTTAGTGCTGGTGGGGCGCGGCAAGCGCGAGCCCGATTGGGTGCGCAAGGTGCTGGCTGCCTGCGATCGCACGGCTGCGGGAGAGAATGCTCCCGCGCAGGGATTGGTGCTGTGGCGGGTGGGGTATTGATGGTGGGCGCTGGAAGGTCGTGGTGGTCAGGCCATGCTTCAAGGAGCGGGCGATGAGGGGTCTGCGGCAGACCCAGGCTCATGCGGACGATTCGATTGTTGGACAGACCGCAACATCCAACGGCCCGAACGCAACTTCGCCAACAGATGTGGCCGCTCCGGTGCCACCCTCGCGCATCCGCTGCCTCTACGAAGGCGGCGACCATCGTCTCTGCCTCTTCGAGACTGCCGACGGGCATCTTGTTTCCGTCAAAGCTGCTCGTCTCGCATGACTGCCATTCGATAAAAGCCCCCATTCCGCCCATTGCCCAGCGTGGCTGTGCGCGATCCTGCTTCCGATACATCCTTCGATTGGTGCGCGACTAGGCTATAATCGTGCGCAACCGATTCACAGGAGAGGATCATGGATCAGAACGAGAGCACGTCGGCAACCATGCAGAAAGGCGCAGGATCGCCTGAGAAACGCTCTGCATGGTCGGGCAAATGGGGGTTCATACTGGCGGCAGCGGCTTCGGCGGTTGGCCTGGGAAACCTGTGGCGTTTCCCATACCTGGCGGCGAAGTATGGCGGTGGCGCGTTTTTGCTGGTGTACATCATCTTGGTGATCACTTTCGGCTTCGCGCTGATGATGGCCGAAACGGCCTTGGGTCGCAAGACCGGTCAATCCGCCATCGGTGCGTTCAGCGCTTTCGGCAAGAAGTACATGATCATCGGTATCCTGGCCAGCGCGGTGCCGTTCATCATCACCCCGTATTATTCGCTCATCGGCGGTTGGGTCACCAAGTACATGGCGGCCTACATCGTGCAGCCCGCTGCCGACATCGCCGACGGCGCGTTCTTCGGTGGCTTCATTCTGCAGAACGCCGAAAGCTATCTGTGGATGTTCCTGTTCATCGCATGCGTGATCCTGGTGGTGGCGCTGGGCGTGAAGAACGGCATTGAGCGCGTGAACAAAGTGCTCATGCCTGCGCTCATCGTGATGGCCGTCATCATATCGGCGTTCGCGCTGACGCTGCCGGGTGCGCTTGACGGTTTGGCCTATTATCTTATTCCCGATTTCAGCAAGTTCAGTGCTGAGCTGGTGGTGGCTGCCATGGGGCAGATGTTCTTCAGCTTGTCGCTGGCTATGGGTATCATGATCACTTACGGCTCGTACTTCTCGAAGAAGGAGGACCTGGAGCATTCGGTGCGGCGCATTGAGGTGTTTGACACTGGTATCGCCATCCTGGCTGGCCTGATGATCATCCCGGCGGCCGTGGCGGTGCAGGGTTCGGGCGAGACGGTTGCGAGCACGGCGGGCCCGGGCCTCATGTTCGGCGTGCTGCCGCAGGTGTTCCTTGGGTTCGGTCCTGCGGCGAACGCGGTGGGCTTCCTGTTCTTCGCGCTGGTGTTCTTCGCGG
>CASTMW010000043.1 GCA_949450265.1 uncultured Eggerthellaceae bacterium
GGAAAACTTAGGCAGAAGGGTACTATTCGCTCTTCTGAGCTTGGCGGGCACGCGAATTACCGCTTGAAGAACCCCCTGAACCACCATTGCGACGGCGGCGACGCGATCCCGCATTCGACCCGCTGCTGCTCGACGACGACCGACCCCCCACCGGCGTGGCGCAATAGGGGCAGATGGTCCATGCCGGTTCGAGTGCATGGTTGCAATGCGTGCAGAGGTTCTTCAGTTGGGTATGGCAATTCGGACACAGGACGTAATCGGCCTCGACCGGATAGCCGCAGGTGGCGCATTCGCCATAGCGCATGAGCTGACGCTGCTTCAGTGCCACTTCCAGCTCTTGTTCGTCCTTGTCGATCTGCAGCATGGGCGGACGCAGCAAGCAATATGCGATGAGCCCCGCGATGGGGATCAGCGCAACGATGCCCCACACATACCATGTCGTGCCACGCAGGTACGCGTCACGGACCACCCACACGATGGAAAGCACATAGAGGGCGACCAACAGCACCACGACCACGGTGAAAGCCGCCTGCATCTGCGGTGACCACAGCTGCGCGAACAACTCGCTCATCTATTCCCCTTCACTTGCATCCAAAAGAAGGCACCCTTCCGCGTCACGGGCGGATGCGCACAAGATTATAGCAAACATGTCCCTGCGTGCAGCCACTGCCTAGCCCAGGTCCGCCAGCTGTCCTTGCAGCTTGGCGATCGTATCGTCAAGCTCGGCAAGGCGACCGCGATCCTTCTGCACGATCTCGGGAGCCGCCTTTGACAGAAAGCCCTCGTTGCCAAGTTTACGGCGCAGCTTCTCGGCATCGACCGTGGCACGATCGAGCTCCTTGCGAACGCGAGCGCGTTCGGCGTCCAGATCCACGTGGCCTGCGAGCACTGTGTACACCTCGATGCCAGCAGCCAGCGCTGCCGATGACCCGGCTGGTTTGTCCGCATCCGATGCTATCGTGAGCTCTGAGGTACGCGCGAGCGATTCGATGAGCCCCCGCTGCTGTTCGAGCAGCGCGCAGTCAGCAGGCTCGGCCTTCACATGCACGTCAAGCAGCGTCTTCGGCGAGATGCCATAGCGGGCCCGCGCTGAGCGGACAGCACCCACCACCGCGCACACCATCTGCACCGCGCGTTCCGCATCGTCATCGATGAACGTTGCCAGCGCATCGGCATCAGGCCACGGGGCGATGATCAGCATGCGTGCAGCATCGGCGGTCTTGGGCATGTCCTGGTAGATCTCTTCGGTGATGAACGGCATGACCGGATGCAGCAGCTTGATAGCCACTTCCAGCACATGCACTAGATTGCGCTGGCAAGCCAGCTTGTCATCGGCCGGGGCATCCTCGGCAAGGCGGCTCTTGGAGAACTCGATGTACCAATCGCACAGCTCGTTCCAGAAGAAGCCGTACAGCTCGCGGGTCATCTCCCCGAAATCGAACGATTCGTACGCCGCGTCCACCGCGCGGACCAGCCGTGCCAGACGACTGAATATCCACCGGTCTGCCGCGGTGCTCAGCGTAGGCACGCCCGGCGTATAACCGTCCATATGCATCAGCACGAAGCGCGCCGCATTGCGCACCTTGTTCGCGAAGTTGCGCGCCGCTTCGATCTTCTGGCGATCGAAACGCATGGCCTGCGCCCCTGTCACCTGCGTCAAGAGCCCGAAGCGCATGCCGTCAGCGCCGAATTCGCGCATCAGCTCCACAGGGTCAACCCCATTGCCGCGCGATTTGCTCATGGGCTTGCCGTCGGCCCCCATCACCGTGGGATGGATGATGACATGCTCGAAGGGGATCTGCCCCGTGCAGTATTCCGAGGCCATCACCATGCGCGCCACCCACAGCCCCATGATGTCGCGCGCCGTGGAGAGCACCTGCGTGGGGTAATGCTTCACCAGCTCGGGCGCGTCAGCACCGTAGTCGCCCCACCCTTGCGTGGCGAAGGGCCACAGCTGCGATGAGAACCAGGTATCCAGCACATCCTCGTCCTGGCGCGCGGGCGCACCGCATTCCGGACATGTTCGCACGTCCTCCATGCAAGCGTCGCTCCAACCGCACGCATCGCAATAGAACATGGGAATGCGATGGCCCCACCACAGCTGGCGCGAGATGCACCAGTCCTTCAAGTTCGCCAGCCAATCAAGGTAGACCTGCGACCAGCGCTCGGGGTGGAACGCGATGCGCCCGCTCTCCACTGCGGCCGCGGCAGGGCCCTTCAGCGTATCCACAGACACGAACCACTGCTCCGAGAGCCACGGCTCCAGCGTGCTGTGGCAGCGGTAGCAGTGCATCACGGAATGATCGTGGTCCTCCACATGGTCCAACAGCCCGAGCCGCTCGAACTCGGCCACCACCGCTTCGCGCGCCTCTTCGCGGCTCATACCCGAGAAGGCACCGTAGCCCTCCACCACATGCGCCGTCTCGTCGAAGACGTTGATCTTCTCAAGGCCCGCGCGCTCGCCCATGGCGAAGTCGTTGGGATCATGCGCGGGCGTCACCTTCACCGCACCCGTGCCGAACTCGCTATCCACGTAGAAGTCCGCGAAGATGGGGATGGTGCGGCCCACGATGGGAAGCTCGATGGTGTGGCCCACCAGGTTCGCATAGCGCGGATCCTTCGGGTTCACGGCCACACCGGTATCCCCCAGCATCGTCTCAGGGCGTGTGGTGGCCACCACCAGGTACTCCACGCCATCCACCGGTTCGCTCAGCGGATAGCGCAGGTGCCACAGATGCCCCGCTTCATCCTCATATTCGGCCTCATCGTCAGCGATGGCGGTCGTGCAGCTGGGGCACCAGTTCACGATGCGCTTACCGCGATAGATGATGCCGTCGTGGTACCAATCGACGAACAAGCGCCGCACCGCGCGGCTGAACTCAGGACTCATGGTGAACTGCTCGTGCGCGTAATCGCAGCTGCATCCCATGGTGGCGATCTGATTCACGATGGTGGTGCCGTATTCGCGCCGCCAGTCCTGACAGGCCTCGATGAATGCTTCACGGCCGATCTCGCGGCGGTTGATACCCTGTTCGGCCAGATGCTTGTCCACCTTGGTCTGCGTGGCGATGCCCGCATGGTCGGTGCCAAGGATCCAACGCGTCTGCATCCCACGCATGCGCGCACGGCGGATGCACGCATCTTGGATGGTGTCGTTCAGAGCATGGCCCATATGCAGCACGCCGGTCACGTTCGGCGGCGGTATGACGATGGTATAGGACGTGCCCGCTTCGCTTCCGAAACCAGGGGTGCGCTGGAAATAGCCGCCTTCGCGCCACGCCTCGAACAGTGGGCGCTCGCGCTGCGCGTAATCCTCCGTCACCGTATCATGCTCAGACATCTTGCTCCTTCACACCTTACAACCAACCGCTCACGCGGCATCCTCTATCTTAGGGAACGTCTCGCCCTCTATATCGCTCGCGCGTATCTCCACGGCGGTCTTCCCGCTGCGCTCCGGCAAGTCGTACATCACGTCGTTGAGCACGCGCTCGCAGATGCTGCGCAGCCCACGTGCGCCCGTGCCATGATCCACCGCCTCCTTCGCGATGGCGCGCAAGGCATCATCGTCGAAGGTCAGCGTGGAATCCTCGTAGGCAAACATGCGCTCGTACTGCTTGACCAGGGCGTTCTTGGGCTCGGTCAGCACGCGCACCAGATCCTCTTCGGTCAGCTCGTCAAGCGAGGTGATCACAGGGATGCGCCCGACGAACTCAGGGATCATGCCGTACTTGTTCAGATCCTCCGGTAGCACCTGCGCCAGCAGCTCGGCTTCCTTCTGCTTCTTGGAACCGGGCGCTTCGCTGGCGAAGCCCAGACCGTTCTTGCCCACGCGCTGCCCCACGATGTCAGCGAGCCCCACGAACGCGCCGCCCAAGATGAACAGGATGTTATCGGTGTTGATGGGGATCAGCTCCTGCTGCGGATGCTTGCGGCCACCTTGCGGAGGCACGCTAGCATCGCAGCCCTCCATGATCTTGAGCAGAGCCTGTTGCACGCCTTCGCCCGACACATCGCGCGTGATGGAGAGGTTCTCGGCCTTGCGGGCTATCTTGTCTATCTCGTCGATGTAGATGATGCCGATCTGCGCCTTGGGCACGTCGAAATCCGCCGCCGTTATCAGCTTCAACAGGATGTTCTCCACGTCTTCACCCACATACCCCGCTTCGGTCAGCGTGGTGGCATCCGCAATGGCGAAGGGCACCTTCAACGTGCGCGCCAGCGTTTGAGCCAGAAGCGTCTTGCCAGAACCGGTGGGACCGAGCAGCATGATGTTGCTCTTGGCGATCTCCACATCGTCTTCGGCCGCATCAGGGTCCAGATCCATGGTGATGCGCTTGTAATGGTTGTAGACCGCCACCGACAGCGCGCGCTTGGCCGCTTCCTGCCCCACCACATGTTCGGAAAGGCGGCGGTGTATCTCGTGAGGCGTGGGCAGATCCCCCAGTATCTCCGCAGGAGAGAGGGGCGCGTCCTCATCGTCTTCGAAGACGCCCTCTTCGGTCACATCCAACCCAACAGCTGCCGCATGGGCGCCGCGCGTCTCGTCATCGTTGGCATCCGTTCGCATACGGATGCCCATCTCTTGGATCATCGCATCCGCGCACACTCCCACGCACTCGTCGCAGATGCACACGCCGTTCGGCGCGCTGATCATCGAGCGCACCTCCTGGGATTCCTTCCCGCAAAACGCGCAGTACATCGGCTCGTCGGCGCCGTCATGACCTCGGTTGTTCCCTGCCATCTTCCTCGTTCGCCCCATTCATATCCGGTTGCTCGAACCATCCCATTATAAGAAGCATGCGCCGGCTTCACATCCGACGCATGCAAGAGGTTTCAGTGCTGTGCGCGCCCTTATTGGCCGTGATGCGCGATGATCTCGTCCACCAGGCCGTACTCCTTCGCCTCTTCGGCAGTCATGTAGTTGTCGCGCTCGGTATCCAGCTGGATGCGCTCGATGGATTGGCCCGTGTTATCGGAGAGTATCTTGTTCAAGCGCTTGCGCGTCTTCAGCATGAAATCCGCCACGATGGCGATCTCGGTCTGCTGACCCTGCGCACCGCCGAGCGGCTGGTGGATCAACACCATGGAGTTCGGCAGGCAGAAGCGCTTACCCTTCGTGCCCGACGACAGCAGCACCGCCGCCATGGACGCGCATTCGCCGATGCAGATGGTAGACACATCGCACTTGATGAAGTTCATCGTGTCCAAGATGCCCAGGCCCGCCGTCACGCTGCCGCCCGGCGAATTGATATAGAGGCTGATGTCCTTGTCAGGATCCACGCTTTCCAGGTGAAGCATCTGCGCCACCACCGAATTGGCCACGTGGTCGTCGATCTGCTCGCCCAAGAAGATGATGCGGTCGTTCAGCAGCCGCGAGTAGATGTCGTAGCTACGTTCGCCGCGCGGCGATTGCTCGATAACATACGGGATCAGCGCGTTACTCGCTCGTTCAATGCCCATGTCTGTCTCGCTTTCGATTCGCGTTCGTGTGTTTCGGCACCATTATACAAGGCAGCATCAAGGGGCTGCGCATTTCCTTCATATTGCGGCTCAGATTATCTACGTACGCTATTCGGCCTTAGCAGCATCCGCTGCACTGTCGTCCTTCTTTGCGCTGGATGCGGCTTCCTTGGCCTCTTCTGCCTTCGCGCGCTCGGCGAAATCCACCTCGGTCACCTTGGCCTTCTCAAGCACGTCCTTCATGGCCTTCGAACGAGCCAGCTCTTCCCGCACCAGGTACAGACGGCCCCCTTCACGCCATTCGCGCTCCAGCTTCTCGGCATTATCGCCTGCCGCCATCACGAATTCATGGCTGACCTCGTCATCGGTGGCCTCGATGCCATTGTGGCGCGCCCACGCATCCAGCGCCATGTCGCGCTTGACCTCATCGACCGCCTGACGCTTCACATCCGCCTTGAACTCGTCAGCATCGATGCCCCGCTGCATGAGATACGCATCGAAACTGATGCCTTGACGCTGCATTTGCGTGAAGAAGTCCTGTAGCAGCTGGCTTTCCTTCTGTTCGGCCATGCCCTCGGGCACCTCGACCTCAACGCGGTCGATCAGCTTCAGCGTGGCCGCGTTCTCCTTCAGCCGCGGCATCATCATCTTCTTCTGCTCGGAGACCTGCTCGGCGATCTGCGCCTTCATGTCGTCCAAGCTGTCGAAACCCATGGTCTCGGTGGCCCATTCTTCAGTGGGTTCTTCCTGGTCGTAGTGGGCCAAGAGCGCCTTCATCTGCTCTTCCACCTCGGTGTCGCTGGCGCCTTCCTGGGGCAGTTCGATCTCCACCGGATCGTAGGTGGAAAGCTCGATCTCAGGACGCAGCGGCAGCGTGAAGGTCACCGTGAAGTCGCTGCCCTGTTCGATCATCTTGCCCGGCTCATCGAAATCGGGCTGGCCTGCGGGATAGAGACGCTCGCTCTCGATGATCTGGGGGTACGCATCATTGATGACCTCTTCGGTGGCCGTGGCATACACCATTTCCCGGCCGATCGCATTGTCGATCACCGGACGAGGCGCCTTGCCCTTACGGAAACCGGGGAAGTTGTACTTGCGTGCGAAGTCCTTGTACACCTTCGCCAGTTTGGCGTCGACCACTGCGGCCTCCACGGTGGCCTCTACCGATACGCTGCTCTCTTCCTGCGGTTTCACTGTTATCTGCACGGGTATTCCTTCCATGAAACGTCAATATGCACACAGCCGCTTATGGTATCATAAACCGCCGTTAGGACCGCCAGTCGGTCCATGGTCTGTGCGGGCGTGGCGGAATTGGCAGACGCGCCAGATTTAGGTTCTGGTGGGTAACCCCCGTGAAGGTTCAAGTCCTTTCGCCCGCACCATCTTATATTCCCCGTTCTGCGCCTCATTTCTGCGCCTCATTGCCTTGGCGCCTCCCTGCCCGGTCAGCGCCGGAAAGGCCCCACCAGTCAATGGTGTGCGCGATGGCGAAGAATGATGCACACACCGCAGCGGTTCCGTAACGGTTGGGTTACTTGGTCCGTTGCCCTCTTTGCGCGTGATAGCGTTCTTGATAGCCCGGCGAAAGCTGGCCCCGCTCTGATACGAACCACATACAAGGAGACACCATGAGCGATCCTTCAGCGGAACACGATGCGACTGCACATATCGCATCCAGCCCATCGGACGCAACAAGCACAGGAAACGGTCACCTTCGCAAGCGGGTCGCCATCATCACAGGCGGCTCGTCGGGGCTCGGACGCGAGTTCGCGGTGCAGATAGACCGCAAGCAGGTAGCCGACGAGCTCTGGTTGGTGGCGCGCGATCAGAAGGCGCTTGACGAGGTGATCGCCCACCTGGACACGCCAGGACGCGCCGTGGTGGCCGACCTGACCAAGAAGGAGGACATCGCCGCCATCGCCGCGCTGCTGAACGAAGATCAGCCGAAGGTGACCTTCCTCGTGAACGCAGCTGGCTTCGGCAAGTTCGGCGATTGGCAGACCATATCGGATGCGGCCGTGGATTCCATGATCGACCTGAACTGCCGCGGGCTCGTCGATATGACGCGCACCTGCCTGCCCTATATGGAGCGCGGCGCGCGCATCATCCAGGTAGCATCGGCTGCTGGGTTCTTGCCCCTGCCGCATATGAACGTCTATGCCGCCACGAAGGCATTCGTGCTACGCTACTCCCGCGCGCTGCGTTGGGAGCTGCACGGCACCGGCATCACCGTAACGGTGCTCTGCCCCACGTGGGTGAAGACCGGTTTCGAGAAGGTCGCGCGCGAATCGGGCGGCGGGCACGATGTCCATCATCTGCTGGGCGCGCAGAAGGCCTCCACCGTGGTGCACGCTGCGCTCTGTGCGAACGACGCCCACTTCGCCGTTGCATGCGCATCGGTGCAGTCGCTGGCGTTGCGCCTGATAGGCAAGGTGATGCCGAACTGCCTATCCGTGGCCGGGTGGGAGATCATCCGGCGGCTCTGAGCGCGTGTGCGCTAGGCACTCCCATATCATCTCGATCCGAAGTTCTTTTCACATCAGCGATGCCATAGCGGGCGCTATAGCGTGGCATATGCAGTCCTTCTCCCTCCGACACTTCACCGCAAACGGCCCATGACCGGCTTCAACATGCAGAATGTGGACCAATAGCATTAGAATGTGGGGAACCATCTCCAAACATGAAGGGAATCATCCGATGGACACCGAGAACAAGGAAGCTCAAACTCTGGAAACGGAGAAGAAAAAGAACCTGTGGGCCCGCTGGTGCGATATCAGCCTCATCAAGCGCATCGTGGTCGGGCTCATCATCGGCGTCATCCTGGCGCTGCTCATACCAGCCGATGCACCCGACTGGGCGCTCGGTATCGGCGAGGTCATCACGCTGTTGGGCAGCTTATTCGTGGCTGCTCTGCGCGCTGTGGCTCCCATCCTCGTGTTCTTCCTCGTCATCAGCGCGCTGACCACCGCGAAGACCGCTGGCTCCATGAAGACGGTCGTCGTGCTCTACATCCTCAGCACGCTTATCGCTGCACTCGTCGCTGTCATCGGTAGCCTCCTGTTCCCCATGGAGCTCACGCTCAATGTCGCCGAAGAGGTCGAGCAGACCTCGCCTTCGGGCATCGGGGAAGTGCTCTCCACCATCCTCATGAATATCTGCGCGAATCCGGTCGATGCACTGGCGAACGCAAACTTCATCGGCATCTTGGCATGGGCCATCGTGCTGGGCATCGCCCTTCGCGCGGCAAGCGACGGCGTGAAGGATGTCTTCAAGGCTATATCGGATGCGGTGTCCATCGCGGTGCGCTGGGTCATCAACCTGGCACCGTTCGGCATCATGGGTCTGGTGTACACCTCCGTGTCCACCAGCGGACTCGATATCTTCATCGAATACGGCCAACTGATCGTGCTATTGGTCGGCTGCATGTTGTTCATCGCCTTCGTCACCAACCCCATCATGGTGGCTGTCTGCACGAAGCAGAACCCCTATCCGCTTGTGCTGCGCTGCTTGAAGGACTCCGGCATCACCGCATTCTTCACCCGCTCATCGGCCGCCAACATCCCCATCAACATGGAGCTATGTCGCAAGCTGGGCCTGAACAAGGATAATTACTCGGTCTCCATCCCGCTTGGTGCCACCATCAACATGGCCGGTGCCGCGGTCACTATCACCGTCATGACCATGGCTGCGGCTCACACGGTGGGGCTTTCCGTCGATCCCATCACCGCCATCATCCTGTGCGTGCTGGCAGCGGTCAGCGCCTGTGGCGCATCGGGTGTGGCCGGAGGCTCGCTGCTGCTGATCCCACTCGCATGCAGCTTGTTCGGCATCGATACCACCGTGGCCATGGAAGTGGTTGCCATCGGCTTCATCATCGGCGTCGTGCAGGATTCGTGCGAGACGGCGCTCAATTCGTCGTCCGATGTGCTGTTCACAGCACCAGCCGAATATCGCCAGATGCGCAAAGAGGGCCGCGAATACCACCTGGGCAAGGACGAGTTCTCGCTGGACGAACTGGACTAAGGCACAACCATGGCCGCCTCGGCAAAGGGCGCTTTCGACGCGCAGGCCATCGAGAGACCGCATTACTTCCCCTATCGCATCTATGCTGATGCGGACATGCTCGCGACGACCGTGCTCGACCGCGGTCGTCGCATGATGCTCTCCTACGGGGAGACGATCCGCTCCACCGATTTCCCGAACGATTGCTTCCTGGTCATCTCTGGTACCCTCGCATCGTTCATCTGCACCGATAACACGCGCACGCTGAGCGCTTACTATCTGCCGGGAAGCATCTTCCTGGAACTGTCGGCCCTCGCGCACATGTCCGCATCACTGGAATATATGGCCATGGAGACATGCGAGCTTCGCCTTATCAGCGGCGAGGCGCTCCGGGACGCCATGATGGCGGATGCGCACGTTTTCGATCGCGTTATCGCCTCGATCTGCTACAAGATGTATGCCACGCGCGAACAGCAGCGCGGGGCGAAGGTGCTCGATGTGCGCGAGCGCATCTATATCATGCTGCTCGGTTTCGCGAAGGACCGCGGGCGGCCTGTCGAGGACGGCTGGATCGCTATCGACTGGAAGTTAACCCAGCAGGATATGGGCACGATGCTCAGCGTGAACCGTGTCACCGTGAACACTGCACTCCAAGAGCTCTACGAGGCTGGCGTCGTGCGCAAGAGCAACGGCTTGTATCAGGTGCGCGATGTGGCAGGGCTGCTGAGCACCGCAGAGTAGCAGGTCCGGGATAGCATCGCCGACACCAATGCCATCTACCGATGCCGACCTCCGCGAGGGCAGAGGGCGTTCGGGCGGATCTACGTGATATCTACGTGATAAGACGCGGCTTGGTCCCCTTCGGGCGCCAATATCCATACCGCGGCCCCAAACCCAGCATGAACGCAGCCGTCACGATGAGCGCCGCCACTTCGGCCACGCTGACCGATATCCAGATGCCGTCTATGCCCAGCACCATGGGCAACACGATGACCGACGACGTTTCGAACACCAGCGTACGCAAAAACGATATGATGGCCGACACCACGCCATTGTTCAGTGCCGTGAAGAACGACGAGCCATACATGCTGAACCCCATCAAGAGGAATGCGATAGCATAGATGCGGAACCCGTGCTCGGTGAACGCGCGTAGCTCTGCATCGTAGCCCACGAAGATATCCGCGATGGGCACTGCGAGCGCCTGCCCAGCCACGAACATGGCAACGCCACCGGCTGCCGTGTAAATGAGGCTCTTCTTCAGCAAGCTGCGCATCTCCCGATGGTTCTTCGCACCGTATTGGTAGCTCATGAGCGGTGCCGATCCCATGTCATAGCCCATGAAGATGGCCGCGAAGACCATCACCACATATGCGATGACGCCATAGGCCGCCACGCCATTCTCCCCTGCCGCCTGCATCAGCTGGAAGTTGTAGAGCATGGACACGATGGACATGGCGATGCTCGTCATCATCTCGGAAAGGCCGTTCACGCAGGTCTTCCCCAACGCACGCGGCATGAAGCTGGTCTTACCGAGCCGCAAGAAGCTCTTGTTCTTCCGGAAGAAGTACACCAAGGGAATGCCGCCGCCCAGCACCTCGGAGACGTTCGTAGCCAACGCCGCGCCTTCCACGCCCCACTGGAACGCACCCACGAACAGCACATCCAGCGCCATGTTCGCACATCCTGCGATGACGATGACGATCAGCCCGAACGTGGGCTTGCCTGCCGTCACACAGAAACTTTGGAACACATATTGCAGCACATAGAACGGCAAGCTGATCATGATGATGCGCCCATAGATCGCACACAGGCCCAGCATCTCATCGTTAGCGCCCAGCAGACGCGCGACAGGCTCCATGACGGCGATACCCACGATGCCTAAGATGATGCCCAACGCGAACGCCGCATACACGATCAACGAGAAATACCGGTTCGCCAGCGCATCATCGCCTTCGCCGCGCGTCTTGGCCACCAGCGCGCTGCCGCCCGTCCCGAACATGAATCCCACAGTGGACAGGATCATGATCGGTGGCATGATAAGGTTCACGGCAGCGAACGCCGTCTTGCCCGCGAAATTAGATACACACAGTCCATCCACGATGCCATAGAGCGACGTGAAGATAAACATGACGATAGAGGGCAGCGTGAATCTGAGCAGCTGACCCCACGTGAAATGCTTGTCCATAGAGATAGGCATAGTAACCGGCTATCCTAGCACACGTCTCCGATGGTTCCTATATTCTAGTTTCAGGAGAGGTGGTTAGCGTCAAAGACCAAGCCAGCCGAGAAGCCCTGTGCAGCCAGCCACCACGTCATCGTAGGTCGTCTCGAAATCTCCCGTGAACCACGGGTCGGCCACATCGCGATGAGTGCCCGCGAACTCCATCATCTTATGCAGCTTATGGGCTGTGTCACCCCCGAAACGCCGCTCCATGTCGCGCATGTTCGCCTCATCCATGCCGACGATGACATCGAAGGCATCGTAGTC
>CASTMW010000044.1 GCA_949450265.1 uncultured Eggerthellaceae bacterium
CTTCTTGAACTACGAGATGAACAAGAAGGAGATCAGCCGCCTGGTGGAGGATGTCTGCAACACCTACGAGCTCTCCGAGCTGCCGCCCATTCTGGATGGTCTGAAGGATGCAGGCTTCCACTATGCCACCCGCGCGGGCGTGACCGTGTCGGTCTACGACGCCACCATCCCGCCCACCAAGGGTGAGATCCTTGAGAAGGCGGATGCGAAGGTGGCCGCCATCGACGAGGACTACGAGATGGGCCTCGTCAGCGACGAGGAGCGCCACAAGCAGGTCGTCGACATCTGGAACGAGGCCAACGAAGAGGTCGGCGAGGCCATGGCTGAGAACTTCGACAAGTTCAACCCCATCTACATGATGGCGTTCTCAGGTGCTCGCGGTAATATCAAGCAGATTCGCCAGCTGGCGGGCATGCGTGGCCTGATGTCCGACCCGAAGGGCGAGATCATTGACCGTCCCATCAAGGCGAACTTCCGCGAGGGCCTCTCGGTGCTGGAATACTTCATCTCCACGCACGGCGCTCGCAAAGGTTTGGCCGACACCGCGCTGCGTACCGCCGACTCGGGCTACCTGACCCGACGTCTGGTGGACGTGGCCCAAGACGTCATTATCCGTGAGATCGACTGCGGTACCCACGACGGCGTGCCCTATCCGCTGGAGAACGAGAAGGGCGATTTGGACGAGAACCTGATCGGCCGCTGCCTGCTGGAGCCGGTCTGCGACGCCAATGGCGAGATCATGCTGGATGCAGGCGACTACATCTCGTCCATGCAGCAGCTGCGCAACATGCGTGAGGCGGGCATCGAAGAGGTCATCATCCGCACCATCATGACCTGCCACGCCGAGCACGGCGTGTGCCAGAAGTGCTATGGATGGGACCTTGCTACGGGCCGTCCGGTCAACATCGGCACGGCAGTGGGCATCATCGCTGCCCAGTCCATCGGCGAGCCTGGCACGCAGCTCACCATGCGCACGTTCCACACCGGCGGCGTTGCTGGTGAAGACATCACGCACGGTCTGCCTCGTGTCCAGGAGCTCTTTGAGGCGCGCAAGCCGAAGGGCCAGGCGGTCCTGGCCGAGATCTCCGGCACGCTGCAGATCGGCGGTGACAAGTCGTCGAAGGTGCTGACCATCCACGATCAGGAAGGCAACATCCGCGAATATGTGGTGTCCGCGCGCGTGACCATGATGCCGGGCGTGGTGGATGGCTGCGAGGTGAAGATCGGCCAGCAGCTGACCAAGGGTTCCATTAACCCGCACGACCTGCTGCGTCTGACCGATCCGAACACCACCCTGCGCTATATCGTGGGCCAGGTGCAGGGCGTCTACGTCAGCCAGGGCGTGGACATCAACGACAAGCACATCGAGGTCATCGCACGCCAGATGCTGCGTCGTGTGGCCGTGCTGGATGCGGGCGATTCCGACCTGCTGCCCGGCGGCCAGGTGAATCGCTTCGAGTTCGAGGACATCGCCAATGACCTGATCGCCGAGGGCAAAGAGCCGCCGGTGGGCCAGCCGCTGCTGCTGGGCATCACCAAGGCCTCCCTGGCCACCGATTCGTGGCTGTCGGCCGCATCCTTCCAGGAGACGACGAAGGTGCTCACTGATGCTGCCATCGAAGGCAAGACCGACCACTTGGCAGGCCTGAAGGAGAACGTCATCATCGGCAAGCCCATCCCGGCTGGCACTGGCCTTGCGCGCTATCGCGATGTCACGCTGACCTACAAGGGCGCTCCCATCGAAGGTGCCAATGGCGAAACGCTGCCGGATTACGCTCCCGAAGCGCTGCGCGAGATAGAGGACCTGCTGCCGCGTCCGCAGGAGTGGTCGCTGGATGGCGATGGCTTCTTCAACGCCACGGGCAGCTATGGCAGCTACCTGAACGCGCTGACCATGGGGCGTCGCGGGCACAACCTGACTGACGAGCAGGCGCGCCTGTACATCTTCGACGATCTGGGCGTCAGCCAGCGCTGGGCGAACAAGTTCAGCGAGGCGGGCATCGAGACGGTGGCCGATCTTCTGGGGCATACCGAGGACGACCTGCTGCGCATTGAGGGCATCGGCGTGAAGGCCATTGAAGAGCTGAAGGATGGCCTGGAAGAGCGTGGCTTGATGCATGTGATCGAGGACGACCTGTCAGCTTCCAGCGACGACATGTCGCAGCTGCTCGACATGGTGTTCAGTCCCGATGACACCATCCTCATCGGTGGGGACGAGCCGCCCACCTTCAACAACGAGGATGAGGAGATGCTGGGCGAAGCATTGCCGCCGCGCAGCTACCAGCGCAATCTGGAAGAGCTCGACGCGCTGCTGGGAGCGGTAGAGGGCTTAGGATTCGGCATCACCGACGCTGAGACCGAAGCCGCCGCTGCCGCCGATGACGAGGACACGCCAGAGGCAGAATAAGCAGGAAGACGAAGGCGGGGCTTGCGAGCCCCGCCTTCTTTCGTGGACCCACGTGAAAAGAGAGGCGCCGATGTCTGACAAGATCCATTTCACCGATGGTCTGAAACCGTCATCGCAGATAGGGGCAGCCCTGGAATGCCTGGAGGTCACGATCGATGAGCGTCGCGGCGTGGGTGAGGCAAGCTACACCTATCGCTTGCTGGAGGGTCCGCTAGATACCGCTCTCAAGAAGCTCATGGAAGAAGCGGGCGAGGTTGCGTTGGCAGCGAAGGACATCGAAGCGGCTGAGGTACCTTCGCGCGATGCCCTTATTGATCATCTGCGCTACGAGGCAGGCGATGTGATCTATCACTTGATGGTGGTGCTGGCTCGCTACGGGGTCTCTGTGGATGAGCTGGCTGCGGAGATGAACACGCGCATGGCCGAAGATGCCATTGCGCTGCGCGAGGGAGTCGCGCTGCTCGATCAGGAGCACATCAAAAGGGGGAAATAGCTATGGCAAGGCTTTTCGGGACCGATGGTGTTCGCGGTATCGCCAACGTGGAGCTGACCAACGAGATCGCATACCGCTTGGGACAGGCAGCAGTGCGCTTTCTGGGCAAGACCATCGTGGTAGGTAAGGATACGCGCCTGTCGGGCGATATGCTGGAAGCTGCCATGGTGGCGGGCATTACCAGCGCGGGCGGCACAGCGCTCTTGGCGGGTGTTGTGCCCACGCCAGCCGTTGCACTGCTCACGCGCAAGCTGTCCGCAGCAGGCGGCGCGGTCATCTCGGCTTCGCACAACCCACCGCAGTACAACGGCATCAAGCTGTTCGATTCGAAGGGCTACAAGCTGCCCGATGATGCCGAAGATGCCATCGAGGCGTTCGTCAGCGCGGGTGGTCTGGAAGGCACGGAAGATGATATGCCCCAGGGCTCTGATGTTGGATTCAGTGTGGATCTGAAGGATGCAGCAGAGATATACATCCAGCACGCCGTGGATGCGGTGCGCGATCAGGGCATCACGTTCGATGGGCTGACGGTGGCAGTGGATGCCGGTCACGGTGCGTCCTCGTCCACTACGGCTGAGGCGCTCGCGCGTTTGGGCGCGGCGGTGCACGTGATCAACGACGATTTCGATGGCATGGACATCAATGTGGAGTGCGGCTCCACGCATTTGGATCCCGTCAAGCAGCTGGTTGCAGAGAAGGATGCCGATGTGGGTATCGCACATGATGGCGATGCTGATCGTGTGATGATGGTCACGCCCGCCGGTGTCGAGATAGATGGCGACATTGTGGAGGCGGTCATTGCACTGGACATGAAGCGCCGAGATGTCCTTCCCGGCAATACCGTGGTCAGCACGGTGATGTGCAACCTGGGTTTCGTGCACGCCATGCGCGATGCGGGCATCCAGGTCGTGCAGACGAAGGTGGGCGACCGCTACGTCTTGGAAGAGATGCGCGCGCAAGGATATGCCATCGGTGGCGAGCAGTCGGGGCATATGATCCTGTTGGAGCACAACTCCACCGGAGATGGTCTGATGACTGCCGTGCAGTTCCTGGCAGCGGTGAAGCGCAGCGGCACTTCGGTCGAAGAGGCGGCTGGTGTCATGCGTAAGTTTCCGCAAGAGCTGATCAACGTGCCCGTATCGGACAAGGAGGCCGTGGCTGCCAGCGATGCCGTGGCTGCAGCAGTTGCTGCAGCCGAAGCCGAACTGGGCGATGATGGCCGTGTCTTGCTGCGCCCGAGCGGTACCGAACCGGTGGTGCGCGTGATGGTGGAGGCGAAGGACGCCGCTCAGGCGCGCCGCATCGCCGAGGCCGTTGCTGCGTCAGTGGCTGCCGAATAGCCGGTCGAGGAAACCGGTCTTCTTCTCCTTAGGGATGACGATCTGATTGTCCTCCAAGGGCTTCTCGAAGAAGCTTTCGGGCGAATCGTATTGCACCTCGTCACGGCCGTGGGCATTCTTGGCATAGCGCTGCATGGCCATGAACACGGGCTGTAGCGGCCCTGATCCGTCCACGATGGCCTTCACTTGCTCCACGTCGATGGGCGCGGTGGTGCCGGTAGGGATGCCGCCTATGGATCGCGGTGGCTCCTTCATGCCGAAGCGATGCGGGGGTGGGGGCGGTTCGGGCAGATGCACGGCTGGCGCAACGTCGGGCGAGAGCGGACCGGCAGGTGTCAAGGGCATGTCCACCACTGGGACCATCACGTCGCAGCGCGGGTCGTGGGTGGGAGCAGCTGCCGCTGATGTGGGCCCTCCTGAGGCTGCACCAGCGGCAGTGGCCACATTGGCATCCACTGCAGTGTTCGCTGCCGCCGCACCGGCGGTCATTGGCATCTTCACCACGGGCACCTCAGGTGAGAGCTTCTTCTTTTTCTTCTTGGGTTTGGTGGCCTTGGCCTGCACTGGCTCGGCTTTGGGTGGCGCGAGATCGGTGTGCCCGGCATGCTCGGCTGGTTCGATGCGCTCGACGGGAGCCTCCATGCGAGAGCCCACCATGGGCACCGCTTGGCTCTGGTGTCGGAACGCCTCCATTTCGGCTGCCTCCAAGCGTCGCTCCTGTGCTTGCCCGATCAGGTATTCCTGGGAATCGAACAGCACGAGCCGTCCGGTCATGGGGTCCTCGCGCGCGAAGAATCGCAAGGGCGTGTAGTCCTTGTTCGGCAGCAGGTCGCGCAGCTTCGCGGTATCGGACATGCAGGTGCCGATGTAGCCCACCACTTCATTGCGCAGACGTGGGTCCATGAGCGGCCAGGCCACCTCTACGCGCTTGTCCATGTTGCGCGTCATCAGATCGGCGCTGGACAGGTAGATGCGCACATCGCCATCGAGCGGGCCGAAGCAGTAGATGCGGCTGTGTTCCAGTAGCCGTCCCACGATGCTGACCACGCAGATGTTGGCGGTGTAGTCAGCCAGCCCCGGGACGATGCAGCTGATACCACGCACCAGCAGCGTGCATTTCACGCCCGCCCGCGATGCCTTCACGATGCGCTCGATGATGTCCTTGTCGGTGATGGAGTTGGTCTTGAAGAACAGCCCGCTGGACAGCCCGTGCCGATGCCGTTCGATCTGCTCGTCGATGCCGGCCAGGATGCTCTGTTTGATCATCAACGGCGCCACCCAGAGCGTCTGGTATTCGTCGCTCAAGTTCTCTAGTGCCAGGTTGCGGAAGAACGCATCGGCATCGCGCCCGATGCGCGGGTCGGCGGTCATGAACGAGAAATCGGTGTAGAGTGCAGCGGTCTTCTCGTTGTAGTTCCCTGTGCCCATTTGCGTGATGTACTGCGGCCCGTCGGGGGTCTGGCGCGTGATGCAGCAGATCTTGGAATGCACCTTCAGGTTGCGGAAGCCGTAGAGCACCTTGCACCCGGCCTGCTCGAAACGCTGGGACCATTCGATGTTGTTCGATTCGTCGAAGCGGGCGCGCAGCTCGAACACGGCGGTCACGTCCTTGCCCGCCTCGGCCGCCGCGATGAGCGCTTCGGCCATGCGCGATTGCTTGGCCAGCCGGTACAGGGTAATCCTGATGGAAACCACAGCAGGATCCACCGCTGCTTCGCGTAGCAGCATATCGAAGCTGTCCATGCTCTCGTAGGGGTAGCTGATCAGCTTGTCACCTTCCACCACTTGATTGATGACCGAACGCGTGCGGTCCAGGCATGCGGGCCATGCTGGCGTGAAGGGTGGGTAGGTCAGGCGCGAGCGCTGCTCTTCGGGTAAGCGCCCGGTCAGATCGTAAACGTAGCTCATGTCCAGTGGTACCGACGAGACGAAGCATTGGTGGCTCTTCAGGTTCAGCCGTTCCAGCAGCTCGCGCTTGACCGTGGCGGACAGCTCGCGCTGACTTTCCAGCCGCACCGGAGCCAGGCGTGCGCGCCGTTTCAGGATACGCTTCATCTGCTCGCGGTAGTCGGCGCCCTGTTCGTCCTCGCCCTCGGCTGCGTCCAGGTCGGCATTGCGCGTCACGCAGATGATATTGGTATGCTTCACCTTGTACATGCTGAAGATCTCAGCGGCGTTCATCTCGATCAGCTTTTCCAGCAGCATGAACTGGAAGCCCTGGCCCGGCAGCATGACGATGCGATCGCACTGGCGCGGCAGCGGCACAATGCCCAGTGTCACGCCTTCCGCACCGCCCTTCTCGGCTTTGTGCTTCTTCTTGTTGCCTTGCTCGTCCAGGCGCACGACCACATAGAGCGCGCCGTTCTCCAGGTGGGGGAAAGGGTGGCGCGCGTTCACGATCTGGGGAGAGAGGAACGGCATGACGTTGGTGTGGAAATGCTGCGCGAGCAGTGTACGCTGCCCTTCGTCGATGCGGCTCGAGTCAAGGTTGCGGATGCCTTCTGTGCCCAGCAGCTCCCGTAGGTCCTTGAAGCATTGTTCGTAGTAGGGGTAGAGCTGGTGGCAGCGCTTGTACACGGCGCTCAACTGCTCGGCTGGCGTCATGGCGCTCTTCGCGTCCACGATGCCCTTCTTCAACAGCGCCAGGTCGGTCAGGCTACCCACGCGCACCATGAAGAACTCTTGCAGGTTCGACCAGAAGATACTGATGAAACTGAGCCGTTCCAGCAGCGGTACGGTGTCGTCGGCGCCTTGGTCCAACACGCGCTTGTTGAACTCCAGCCAGGAGAGCTCGCGATTCTGGAAATAGGGAGCCGCTTTCCGCTGGCCCTTGTCAACATCGCCCATGGAGAGTCCTCATCCTTATGTCGAGATGCCCCTTGATCGAGCAAGAGTATACCCCTGCGCGCGACCATGATGCTAAGATTGACCCAACTGTAAGGAGGATGCCATGCTGGAAGCAGTCGATATGGGCGCACCGCGGCCGAGCAAGGAAGCGTACAAGCAAGAGCATGACGAGCTGATGAAGCGCCTGGTGGTCCTACAGCAGCAGGCCGTGAGCGAAGGTGCTGGGTTGGTGGTCCTGTTCGAAGGATGGAACGGGGCAGGCAAGGGATCGCGCATATCTGATTTGATGTATCACCTGGATGCGCGTGCCACGAGCGTCTACGTGCCTGCTGATGTGGATATCCAAGCCACGCGCGCGTTCGCGGGCCATCATATGGGTGTGGAAGGCTTCCATCCTATGATGGAGGAGTTCTGGGCCGCACTGGGGGAGCGCGGGCATATCACGTTCTACGATCGTGGCTGGTACACGAAAGCGACCCAGCTCATGATGGCGCGCGATGAGGCGGAGCTACTGCTGCCCACGGGTGGCACGCGGCATTACTTGGAATCGATCAGCGACTTTGAAGAGCAGCTTTCCGCAGATGGCTACACGGTGGTGAAGTTCTTCGTCCATGTGTCGAAGAAGGCCCAGAAGAAGCGCCTTCGCGCGCTGCATGACGATGCGGCCACGCGTTGGCGCGTGCCCGATGGGAAGCTGGCCAGCACCGCCGACTACGATCGTGCCTACAAGCTGTTCGATCGATTGCTCGAAGGGTCTGACCACCCGTTCGCGCCGTGGGTGCTGGTGAACGGCGAGGACAAGCGCAGCGCGAACTTGCTGATCGCGCGCACGTTGGTGGCGGCGCTCGAACAGGCAGTCGACCGCAAGCGCGCAAGCGATGTGGCCGCGGCCGAGCTACGCGTCGAGCAGGATCGACGCGCCGACGCCGCGCTCTGCCAGTTGCGCGCCCAGGATGCGCAGGAAGAGGTACGGCATGTCCAGGCGTGCGCCCAAGCGGCCGCGCAGCATTCCTTCGCGCCCGCCCAATCGCGCTTCGAGATCGTGGCCAACCATCCTACGGTGGATGGCATCGCGCATGATCTGGTGCTGCCGCGCGATGAATACAAGCAGGAGCTGAAGCGCTTACAGAAACGGCTCTTCACGCTGGAGAACCTGATGTATCAGGCGCGCATCCCGCTGATCGTCATGTACGAGGGATGGGATGCGGCGGGCAAGGGCGGCAACATCAAGCGCGTTGCACAGGCGCTCGATGCGCGCGCGTACACCATCGTGCCCTCACCCGCGCCCACGAAGCCTGAACTGGCTCACCCGCATCTGTGGCGCTATTGGACGCGCTTGCCGAAAGCGGGCCACGTGACCATGTTCGACCGCTCGTGGTACGGGCGCGTGCTGGTGGAGCGGGTGGAGGACATCACCCCGCCTAACGCTTGGGCGCGCGGCTATGACGAGATCAACGAGTTCGAGCACGACCTGGTGGATTGGGGCGCCATCCTGTTGAAGTTCTGGGTGGACGTGAGCCCGGACGAGCAGCTGGCGCGTTTCGAGGCGCGCGCGGCCGACCCAGACAAGCAATGGAAGATCACGCCGGACGATTGGCGCAACCGCGATAAGTACGCCCAGTACAGAAGCGCTATCGACGACATGTTCCGCCTGACCTCCACCACATACGCGCCGTGGGTGGTGCTGGAGAGCGACGACAAGCGCTATGCGCGCTGCAAGGCGTTGCGGATGATCGTGGAGGCGCTGGAAGAACGCCTGGGCTGACCTGGCCGATGCGCCTTCGCGCTCTTTGATTGGCGCGTGGTTTGCTTTAGAATGGGGCGCAGTATCGGCTTCGAGCAAGGAGTTTCAATGGAAGGCGTAATCGAGTTCTTGGCTCAGCCTTGGGTCATCGGTATCATCATCGCCATCATCGTCATCCTCGTGGTCGCCTTCGTTGGGAAGGGCTTCTTCGACGAGATGAAGAAGAAATAGGGCCCGCTAAGCAGGCATGTCCACTACGTACGGTCCGGTCGAGAGAAGGAGAAGCGCGGATATGGATCCGTTCCAAGCATCCGTGCAGCAAGACCTTGGGTATCCGCCGCAGGCGACCTATCGACCCATGCCTACGCCCCCGCGGCCCCCGCGTCCACCGGCTCCCGTGCGGCAAGCGCCCGTACCGCCTTCTCGGCAGTCTCCCCAGCCTCCTGCCAAGAAGAAGCGCAAGGGCGGCATCGGTTGGCGCATCGTGTTCTTCGCCGCCATCATCGTACTGGTGTGCGCCTTGGGCGGTCTCGGGTGGCTGCTCTTCACCTATTGGAACGGGCAGAACGAATACGATCGGCTGGCCGATGAGGCGTTCACGCTCAACGAGGACGGCGATCTGACCACACTGGCCAGCTTCGAGGTAGACTGGGAAGCGCTGCGTGCGGTCAACCCCGACGTGGTGGGTTGGGTGTATCTTCCCGATACGGTCATCAGCTATCCCATCTGCTGGCGCGAAGACGACAGCACCTATTATCTGAAGCATAATTTCGGGCAGAACTCGGTGGGCGATTTCGGCGCCGAGTATGGCTGCGTGTTCTTGGAAGGCGTCAACAGCGGCGACTGGACCGACCAGGTGAATGTGATCTATGCGCATCATATGGCCAACGGGTCCATGTTCGCGCTGCTGGCCGATTTCGCGTGGAACAGCGAACTGTTCAATCAGCATCGCACGTTCTACGTGCTGACCCCCGAAGGCAACTTTCACATGACCTCGTTCGCGGTGAATAAGGTGCTGGGGTCATCCACCGATATCGTGATCCCTACCTTCAGCACTGAAGAGGGCTTGGAGAGCTATGTTCAGGCGCGGCTGGATGCCAACATCGTGGAACCGGCCGATCCGCCCGCACCTGCGGCGTCAGAGGTGCGCCAGATATTCGCGTTCAGCACGTGCAGCGAACCTGACAACAGCTATCGCATCGTCACGTTCTGCACGGTGGACGAGTTCCTGCCGGCCGGGAGCAACGTGGCATTGGGCAATTCGCTGGTGGACGAGGGCCATGTGGCCGACGTTGCTGGCGACGTGGCGGAGAGGACCCTATGAGCGATCGGTGTGCCCCTCGGGCGATCCCGGATCATCCGGAAGAGGAATGCGGTGTATTCGGCATCTATGCGCCGGGTAGCGATGTAGCGCGCATGACCGGCTTCGGTTTGCAGGCCTTGCAGCATCGCGGGCAGGAGAGTGCGGGCATCGCGGTGGGAGATGGTAGCACGGTCACGGTGGCGAAGGACCTGGGGCTGGTGACGCAGGTCTTCGATGATGCCAGCTTGGCCAGCCTGACGGGCAACGTAGCTATCGGGCACGTGCGCTATTCCACCAGCGGCGGCAAGGCCGTATGGGAGGCCGCTCAGCCGCATATGTCAGCCATCGACGATGTGTTGTTCGCGCTGGCCCACAATGGCACTCTGACCAACACCAACCAGATGCGCGCGCGCCTGATCGATGAGGGTGTGCAGCTGCGGTCGAGCACCGATAGCGAAGTGGCGGCGAAAGCCATCGGCGTGGTGACGCGCGAGACGCATCATCTGCGCGACGGCATCGCGCATGCTATGGAGCTGATGCGCGGTGCATACGCCATGGTGATAGCCACGGCTGACGCGCTCTATGCATTCCGTGACCCGCATGGCATCCGGCCGCTGTGCATCGGGCAGCTGCCCGACCGACGCGGCTGGGTGGTCAGCTCCGAGACGTGCGGGTTGGATATCGTGGGTGCCGAATACGTGCGCGATGTGAACCCGGGCGAGATCGTGCGCTTCGCCGAGGACGGCCTGAGCGGCGAACAGGCGGTGCGCGCCGCTACGCCTGCCGCGTGCATCTTCGAATACGTGTACTTCGCGCGGCCCGATAGTGTGATCGACGGGCAGAGCGTGTACCAGGCCCGCCGCGACACGGGACGCATCCTGGCGCGCGAGGCACCGGTCGAGGCCGATCTGGTGCTGGGTGTGCCCGACTCCGGTGTGCCCGCGGCCCTTGGCTTCTCGGCGGAGAGCGGTATCGAATACACCGATGGCATCGTGAAGAACCGCTATGTGGGCCGCACGTTCATCCAGCCCACGCAAGAGATGCGCCAGCTGGGCATCCGCTTGAAGCTGAATCCGCTCCCGGATGTGATCGCGGGCAAGCGCTTGGTGGTCATCGACGACAGCATCGTACGCGGCAACACCTCGAAGAAGCTGGTGCAGATGCTGCGCGATGCGGGCGCTACCGAGGTGCACCTGCGTATCACCAGCCCGGAGGTGATGTGGCCTTGCTTCTACGGCATCGACACCGACACGCGCGATCAGCTGATTGCGGCGAACATGACGCTTGACGAGATGAACGAATGGATCGGTTCGGATTCGCTGGCGTTCCTGTCGTTGGACGGTCTGCGCGAAGCGGTGCGCCATGCGCGCACGCAGGGGTTCTGCGAAGCGTGCTTCACAGGCGAGTATCCGGTCCCTATCTCGGAAGAGGTGGCGCAGATGAGCTTCAGAGTTGCCTGGTATGACCCATTCTGCTGGTGAGCGCGCTGCTGATGTTGTAAAAGGGGGCTTCGGCGAAGCGCGAACGCTGGTCAAGGATGCGCCGCGGAAGGCGGAGGCGCGGGACATCTTCGCTGGCAACGGCTGCACCATTTGAGGGGATGATGCAGCGGAATCGCCCGAGTGCTTGGTTCAAGCACCCGGGCGATTTCCTTTTGTGTGCGTTCGTCGCAGTTGCCGTTTTTTGCGCATTCAACCGTGTCTCTCTTTACCTAAGCTCTTCTGCTGCGCTCGCTTGAATTGTTTCACGTGAAACATT
>CASTMW010000045.1 GCA_949450265.1 uncultured Eggerthellaceae bacterium
CTGCCGAGCCATGCTCGCATAAGCCGCAGAAAAGAACAGGCCGCCAGGATATCCCGGCGGCCTGCGCTATTTCTGGAGCCAACGAGCGGACTCGAACCGCTGACCTACGCATTACGAGTGCGTTGCTCTACCAACTGAGCCACGTTGGCGCATTTCGAGGGCGAACGCCCCGAAGCAAATGAAGTATACCAAAACAGCTATACTTTTCCCAATACTGATGAAAGGATATGGTGTGGCAGACGCTTCATCGGAGCAAACGAAACGGCAGATACTGCACTCGGCGATCCTCTCGCGCGTGACCGCTGGCATCGTTTGCGCCTTGCTCGTTGTCTTCTTCCTGACCACTATCGGCAATATCACCACCATGCTCAGTAAGGTAGAGATGGTGAAGGTGGACCAATACCCCGCCTCGGTGGCAGCGGGTCATCTGGAAACGCGCCTGGTACAGCTGCGCACCATGGCCGCACAATCGGTGTACGTCAGCTCGTCAGCCGGTGCCGACGAAATGCTGCGCATCAGCGAGGAATCGGAATCGGAAACCTGGGGGCTGATCGAGACCATAGAGAACAGCACCGCTGTCGACCCCGAGGACGTGCAGGCGCTTCGCCAGGGGTATGCCGACCTCAACCGGCATCTAGCGGTTCTTGCCGAGAAGGTACGTAGTCCCAACGTGGAACCTTCGCAAGTGAGCATCTATGTCAACGACGAAATATATCCGCTCATGTCACAGCTGCTGGCCGTGGACCTTGACGTGCTGGCGCAAGCAACGGCCGCCGTGGATAACGTGTACGAAACGGTGAACGCCGCCTGCCGCCAGACCATCTTCATCGCTTGGATCCTGATTATCGCTGTTGCCATCTCGCTGTTCGTGTACCTGGCCATCCTTAATCGCAAGACGCAACGCGAAGAGCAACTGACCGCCAAGCTGGAACATGCGCTGGAGATGGCCCAAAGCGCTAACCGCGCTAAATCCACCTTCCTTTCCAGCATGAGCCATGACATCCGCACGCCCATGAACGCCATCGTGGGACTGACGGCCATCGCCAGCAACAACCTGGACGACCGCGCACGGGTGGAGCATTGCCTGACGCGCATCACCACTTCGTCGAAGCATCTGCTCAGCCTGGTCAACGATGTGCTGGACATGAGCGAGATAGAGAATGGGCACATTGCACTGAACGAGGATGTCATCAACCTGCCTGTTCTGATGGATGATCTGATGGGCATCATGCAGGAACAAGCGCACAAGAAGAGCCTTGATCTGAGCGTGGAGGTGGGGCCGCTCACGCACAGCACCGTGCGCGGCGATGCGCTGCGCCTCCAGCAGATGATGTTGAACCTGGCCAGCAACGCCGTGAAGTACACAAAGTCGGGCGGCTGGGTGCGCATCGTGCTGACCGAAGAGCCCGACGAGCAACTAACGAAGGCTGTCTTCCGCTTGGTGGTAGAGGACAACGGCATCGGCATGGACCGCGATTTCCTTGAGAGCATCTTCCAGCCCTTCGAGCGCGAGCGTAACGAAACTACCCCGTTCACCGAGGGTGCGGGGTTGGGTATGACTATCACCAAGAATGTGGTGGACCTGATGGATGGCACCATTTCGGTAGAGAGCGAACCGAACAAAGGCTCGAAGTTCACCGTACTGATCCCGCTTGCCATCGCGCAGCCCGAGCCGCACGAGAGCACCGATGCGTCCGACGACAAAACGCCCATTGGCGGCCGTGTACTGCTTGTGGAGGACGACGCGTTGAATCGCGAGATAGCCATCGAGCTGATACAATCGCTCGGCGTTGATGTTGAGATGGCTGAGGACGGCGTTGAGGCAGTGCGGATGTTCTCGCAAGCCGGGCCGCATCACTTCGGGATGATCTTCATGGACTTCCAAATGCCCCGTATGGGTGGGTTGGAGGCCACAGCGAACATCATCCAGCACGAGCGCGCGGAGGGCTGGGAGCACACGCCCATCGTTGCCATGACGGCGAACGCGTTCAACGAGGACCGCCAGAAGGCCATGGATGCCGGGATGGACGGTTTCATGTCGAAGCCCATCAACATCACGCAGCTCAAGCGGAACCTGCGCCGATTCCTGAACGGCGCGGCAGATAACGAAAAGGAGTAGCGGATGAAACGATCTTCCCTTACCCGGTTCGCGGCAGCGACGGTGGCGGGCAGCCTGTGCTTGGGCGCCTTCGCCATGACCGGTTGCTCGGACCAACAGGCGGCCAGCTCTTCGGCAGCCAGCAGCGCTAGCAGCGCATCGGCGGCCGTGCAGGCCGAAAGCGGCACGCGCCAATTCAGCGACGACGAATTGCTCTCGGGTACGCATCATGCGGTGCTGACTGTGGATGGGTACGAGCCTATCACCATCGAGCTTGATGCTGACGCGGCACCCATCACCGTGACCAACTTTGCCGACCTGGTGGAACAGGGCTATTACGACGGAAAGACGTTCTACCGCATCGTGGAGGACTTCTGCCTGCAAGGCGGCACGCTGGGCAACAACGCCGCAGGCGATGACCCACAACTGGAGACCATCACCGGCGAATTCAGCAGCAACGGCACCGAGAATCCGCTGGCCGACGAGTTCGGGCGTGGCACCGTGGCCATGGCGCGCACCAGCTTGCCCAATTCCGCTACCAGCACCTTCTTCGTCACGCTAGGTGACAACAGCCAGGTGGGCGCAAGCCTTGACGGAAAGTACGCGGCGTTCGGCACGATCGACGAGGCGGGCATGGCCATCATCGACGCCATCGTGGCCGACTACGCTGCCAATGTGGATGACCCGCAGATGGGCGCCATCAGCGACGAGGCGCAGCAGCCGATCATCACCTCCATCGAGTGGATCGATTAAACATTAGATAGCGCGGATCAGATCCATCACGAAATCCGCGTTGTCCTGCAAGGTCAGTTCGTCCAGGTTGTCGTACACGTCGTCAGCCTGTGCATAGTAGGCGGGCTTGCCGTTCGACATGCCCGCCAGATGCAACGTCTGGTACCCCTGCCGCCCGGCAAGGTATGCCGCACTGTTACACCACAGCATCTCCCCCTTGCCAACGCTCAGACCCAAGGAATCGGCGGCCTTGCGCACGTAGCGCTTCATGCGCGACGACATCTTCACCGGTCGGTACATACCTTCGCGCTCGACAAGGGAAAGGTCGCCTGCGCCAAGGCCGTCCAGATCGATCACCATAGAGCCGCGCAGATCGGCGGCATGCTCACTCAGCAGCGCCTTCATGCCTGCATTATCTGCCAGTTCAGCACCCAACGCCACAAACCACACTTCCATGTTGATGGGACCGCCGTGGAACTCACGGATGGCTTCCCGATCCTCCCCGATGCCCTTCAACGGGATGTCCGCGAACGGATGCAGATTGCGCTGACCGTCGGGTGCGGCGGCGAAGTCCACACTGTCATCCATGTCCGTGCCCGCGAATCGGGTGCGCGGCGTTTCTTCGTTGCCCGCACTGCCCCGGCGGCCACGTTCGCGCATGCTGCCAGCTTGGCCGTCTTCGCGCTGACCCGGCTTGATCTTCGATACCACAGCGCCCAGTCGTTCGCGACTGAAAGCGCCACCATTCCAATCGTCGTCGTCCCAGCCATCGTCAGTGCTGCGGAAACTCTCCCAGCCGCCGCGGTCACGGCCCACCTTGCGCGCATCGAAACTGGCGTCCACACCGATGGCTTCGGCGAAGCTGGTCTCGTCTTCGCGCTTCTTGCGACGGAACCGGCTCAGCATACCGCGGCCCTTCGGCATCTCTACGAAGCTGGGGCTAGTCATGGCACCGGTAGCGGTGAACCCTTCGTCGTAATCCGAATCGTCGGCGTCGTCCACGTACATATCGTCGGGATCCACGTCGGCCAGCAGCTCGTCTCCCACCGGCGCGAAGGCACCAGTGGCGCCGCCCACACTGAACGAACCCGCCACGCTGACCACTTCCGCCTGCTCGTCGTCGACAGCAGCATGGCTTGCTCGGGACTGCTTCTTGTCCAGCGCTGGGATACTGGAAGCGAAGTTCTGGCGTTCCGCATGCGCAGTGATTTGTGTGGGCTTGTCCTCTGGCGTTATCACCTTCAGGATGGGCTCGTCTTCAGCCTCGTCCTGGTCAACCGGGATGGACTGGCTGTTCACCGCTTCGATCGCGCCGGTCAAGCTGGGCAGGTCGATGGTGCGGCGGCGGCGTGGCTCAGCAGCCTTCGCTTCCTTCTTGACCGTTTTGGTCATACGCTTGGCCGCTGCAGGAGCAGATGCGGCGGTTGCCTTTTTCGCCGCGTCGTCGCTGGTGCGCGGTGGAAGCGGTTGGGATAGAAGGCGGTCGGCCACGGCGCCGGTCTGCTTCGTTTCACTTGTAGCGGGAGCGTCCGTGTCCACTTCTTTGGCTGTCTGATAATCGGGTGCTTCGGTGGTGGACGCCAAGAATCCGTCCACGCCGTTCTGTGTCTGCGCCACCGGCTGGGCCTGGGATGCCGCGGCCTCTGTTGCTGCAGCGGCGACCTGTTGCGCTTGTGCCGCCGCTTGGGCTTCAGCCTGGGCCTGAGCTTGCGCTTGCATGGCCGCTTCCTGGGCTGCCGAGTGGGCCCTAGCTGCATCGGGGCTGTTCATGATGCTGGCGTGCACTTCGGCCAAACGGGCATCCATGGCAGAGGTGCGCTCTTGGGCAACGCGAGCCGCTTCCGCTTCACGCGCTGCAGCCGCACCGTCAATGGCATCGGCGAAGCGAGAGCGCTGGACCGGCGTGGAATCGGACGATGCGCGGTTGGCCTTCGCCTGCGCCCGCTTGAACCAGTCGGGCACGTTCATGTCTGCTTGGGGCGCTGCAGATACGGGTGCGGCGGCCACCGGCATGGGCTGGGGTTGGGGAGCAGCGTAGGCCGCCTGGGCCACGGGGGCTGCTTCGGCTTGTGCCACCGCTGCGACCGGCTGCGCCTGAGACGCGCTTTCGGCCACCGATATGGTCTCCGATATGGACGCTACCGTGTCAGCACTACGGGCTGCCTGAGCAGCGGATATCTCAGCAGAGAGATCGAGTGGATCCATCGCCGACGTGCTGCCCGACGAAGCCGCCGCCGCACCTTCAGCATATTCCACCACGGCTCCTTCGGGGATCACACCTGCTTCACGAGCGGCCTCTTCACCATGAACGACCACGTCCTCTTCCTCGTCCATATCGTAGAGGCCCAAGCCAACGCGCTTGGCAACTTCCAACATCACTGCAACGCCCGCCGCATTGCAGTTCGCACCTTCGTTGTACGCAGCGGTCTGATGCATGACGAACGAGACGACGGCCATGGCCGCAAACACCATGCCTATGACGGTCAGCACGTTGAAGAAGATCAGCAGGGAGTCTTGCGCATCGGTCAGTGCACGCAGCAACAACGCCACAGGTACCAGCACCATGCCAGCCAGCTCAAGCCAATGGATGATGTTCAAGATACTGAACAGTGGGCCAGACAGTTCGCGACGCACGCGTCCGGTGTCGTAGTGCGCAACGACGATGACCTTGCGGCGGCGCGCCACTGGCGCTTGATCGCCCGATGCTGCCGGGATGTACTTGCCAATGACATTCTGGCTAACACCGCTCTTCGACGTGCGGCCCAGCGGAGAGATGCCCAGCACCTCAAGGATGTAGATGACCGCCGCCAGCAGGCAGACGACGAACGACGGCACCACCATCAGCGGCAGGAACAACGACAGCAGCGCCAGTACCAGTGTGATGATGCAACAGATGATGCGGGGCAGCTCATAATTGGGGTTGCAGTTGAACTCTTCCGAGCTGACGTCCAGCGTTGCCTCTTGCTGGAGCACTTCTTCTATGACGAACGACGCCTGCTGTTCCTCTTCGGTGCCAGCCGGTCGGGGACCGATGGCCTGCGATAAGCGTGCGGCGTACTCTTGCACATCTGCCATTTATAGCGCCTTTCGTTGGTTGCGCTGCCCAAGCTGGGCATAGTTATAACAAAGTATACGCCAAAGGCGCGCGCTTGCCCATGCTATGACAGGTAGACGTGAACGGCGGAAAGCGCCTGCGCCAGGCGTGCAGTCTCGGCCGTCCATTGGTCGGCTTCTGTGGCGCGGGCGGCGGTGAATACGCTGGCGAAAGCGTCGGCTGGGGTGGCCCCTAGCGTGCCGATCATGTCGGCGGCCTGTTGCTCCAGCTGGTTGTATTGGTCGTTCGCCTGCTGAAGAGTTACCTTGTCACGATCGAGGTAGGCCTGCATGGAGCGCACGGCGGCCGCCTGGGCCTCTAAGCGCCGCTGAGCATATTCCACATACGTGTCCATAGTGTCGCCGGCAAACGTGCTGCCGTCCATGCGCGCTTCCAGCTGCTGCATGGTCTCCTGGGCCGTTTCAAGATCATCGCGTGCCTGGGTCAGGGCCTCTTGCGCCTGCTGCGATGCCTCCTGCGACGCGCGAGCGTTGTCCGCATTCAGCTGCGCTATGCGCTCGGTGGCCTCGTCGGCCAGCGTATCAGCGCGGAGGATCTGCTCCATGGCCTCCTTGGCAGCCGCATAGGCCTCTTGGGCTGGCAGCGCCCACTCCATGATGGCTTGCCCCTGGTCGATCAGGTTCAGCTGCGCATTGATGGCGGCGATGCCTTGGTTGGCAGCTTCGCGGTCGCCCGGCACTTGAAGATGCTGCTGCACCTCTTCCAGCTGGCCCTTCAGCTGGCGCAGGTCATCGGCGGTGCTGGACAGCATAGGTGTCGCAGCTTCGTAGGCCGACTTCATGGACGCAAGGTCCACCGTGTCAAGCGGTTGCGCCACCGCGGCCGATACCGTGTCCACGTAGGGTTTCAGTTCGTTGCATTCGTCGGCCACCTGCGTCAGCACGCCCTTCATGCGCGCAACATGGTCCATCTGATTCTGCACGTTCACCACCACGGCGGTAGCGCCCAAGGCCACCACCGCAAGCACCGCCACCACGATGCCTGCCATCATGAGCCGCTTGCCACGACGGCGGGCGCGCCTGCGCTGACGCACCTCGTCGTGAGGAAACTCCCAGGCCGGACGTGCTGACGCCCCCTCTTCGGCGGCCGCGTTGCGCATCTGATGCAGCACGCTGAACGATATCTCGTTGGAAGTGCCTTTGGTATTGGGGACAATGTGCCCCGGGTCGCCCGGGTCGGAGCGTTTATGCTTGCCCAGCATCGTCGACGCCTTCTGCAGTGGGGCGGGCGGTATGGGGAGCGTTGTCGTGCGCAACGTGCTCGGCAACAGTTCCTGTTCGTTCTCCCGCGCCGACCGTTTCGCCATTGCGCGTGGCCTCGCGTGTGGCATCCTGTACAGCGCGATCCTCTATCTCGCGGATCATCTGCTGCGTGGACATCACGCGAATGTCCTTGCTCGGCAGTGACGAGAGGAACGTCTTGCCGTAGCTCTTCGACAGCAGGCGGCTGTCGGCCAGCACCACGATGCCCCGGTCGTCGGCCTTCCGTAGAAGCCTGCCGACGGCCTGCTTCACCTCCAGCACGCTTTGCGGGAGTACCCATTTGCGCCAGGCGGCATCGTCGCGGGCGGCGCGTTCGCATGACAGCGGGTCGCTGGGCTTTGAGAAGGGCAGCTTCGGCAGCACCACCCCGCGCAGCGTGCTGCCCGGCGCGTCGAATCCTTCCCAGAAGCTCTTCAACGCGAACAGCGAGAGTGCATGATCGGCCAGGAAGTCGTCGCGCAGGCCCTTCACCGACACGCCCCACCGCTGGCACACCAGCCGCAGGTCGGCCGCCTTCAGTGCGGGCGCCACCTCGGCATAGCAGGCGTCCATCTCCTTGCGGTTGGTGAACAGCGTCAGCATGCTGCCTTGCTGCGCCAGATGTGCATCGCACAGCAGCTGCTGGATGGCTTCCAGGTAGCCGCTGGTGTTGGGTTCGGGAAGGTCGTTCGGTACGTAGATGGTCATGTTGGCGTCGAAGTCGAAGGGCGAGCCCAGCGCTAAGGTCGTCGCGTGCGATTGCGGCGAGGTGTTCAGGCCCATGGCCTCTTCGAACGGCTTGAAGCTACCTGCCACGGTCAGGGTGGCCGAGGCGAACACTACCGAGTGCGTGTTCACATACAACGTTTCGTCCAGACGCGCACCCACGTTATATAGCTGCGCGCACAGCTTGGCCCCGCCGCGATCAGTCTTGCGCGGCAACGTGGCCGAGTACACGTAGGTGGGCGGCGCTTGCACGAAGATGGTATCTGCCGCAGTGATGATGTCCTTCAGCTCGAAGGCGGTCGTGGCTATCTCGCGCTGGATGGTGGCCGCGCCTTGCGCGCCTTCCAGGTAGCCCACCAGTTCCTGACATGCATTCACCAGCTTTTCGGTGGCCTCGATCAGGATGCGCGCGTGGTCAGCCAAGGTGCCGAAGATGGTCGAGCGGCGCATCTCGTCGTTGATCCACAGGTCCACAAACTCGTAGCTGCTCCTTTTCTGTGTGTCGAAGAAGAGCAGCTCGGACACATGGCTGGCAAATTCGCGCTCGGCTTCGCTGAACGCCGCACCGGCAGCTTTCGCTTTCGCACATAGGCCAAAGAACAACGTGCCGAAGTCGGCTTCGGCAGCCGCCGTGGTCGGGTCGCCGTTCGCGTCGGTGGCAGGAGGGCCGGTCACCGTGCGCTCGGCGCGCGTGAACAGGTTGCGCGTGCCGTCGGATGACACGCGTTCGGCCAGCTGGTTCATCGCGTCCACCGACAGCTCCAACGAAAGAGCGCGGCGTGCCTCGGCTTCGGCGCTGTGAGCCTCGTCCACCACCCAATAGCGGATGGGTGGCAGCAGGCCGTTGTCCGCCGCGATGTCGCAGAAAAGCAGACTGTGGTTCGTGACCACCACGTCGGCCGCTTCGGCGCGGCGACGCTGGCCGTGTACGAAACAAGGGGCGCCGTAGAACGGACACTTCCGCCGCATGCACTCGTGGCTCGTGCTAGTGATGGCACGACGGGGCAGCAGCCGATAGTCTATCTTCAGGCTGTCCATATCATCATAGTCGGTTTGCTGCACGAACGACAACAGCGCGGCGATGGCGGGGGCTTGCGTTTGCTCTTCGCCCTGCACGGCTACCATGCGCGCACCGTCGCGGGCCACGCGCTGTATCTTGCGCAGGCACGGATAATGCGTGAAGCCTTTCAACGCCGCATAGGTGAGCGTGCGGCCCTGGGTGTTCTTCACCGCAGCGGCCAGTGCAGGCAGCTCGTGATAGATGAGCTGGTCGAGCAGGGCGTTGGTCTTTGTGGCAACGCCCACGTTGATGTTGTTTTCCAGCGCGGTCAGGGCAGCGGGCACCAGATACGCCATCGACTTGCCCACGCCCGTGCCCGCTTCCACAACCAGGTTGTCCGAGGTGGCGAAAGCGTCGCGCACACCAAGGGCCATCTGCAGCTGCTCATCGCGCTGTTGGTAATCTTCGTAGAGCGCGCCTACTAAGCCGGTGTCGCTGAACGCCGCTTCGATGTCGTTGCGGGTGGGGAATCGCAGCACTTGGGCGGCTTCATTGTCCATTGCAGCTGCGTCTTCCATTGCAGCTGCGTTGTCCATTGCGGCTGCGTTTTCCGTCGGCAGCGCCGATGTTTCACGCGAAACATGTTCGTCTACGTCACAGCATAAAACATCTTCATGCGAGGCGTAATTAGCATCCCTATTCGCTTCGCCACGTGAATTATCTTCGTCTGTTTCACAACTAACGTATTCTTCCGCTTTATCGAATGGCGCGATTTCGTCTGCGTCGCCGAATGGCGTGTTCTCATCCATGTCGCAGCATGTTGAAACGCAAGGGGTCGAAGGACCTTCAGCAGCCTCGGTGATGTGATGCTCGGTGATAGCGCAGCAGATATCTTCGCTGTTTTTAGAGACGCTGCGGCTGCGTACGGTACAACTTGTATCACTGCTGATTCTGCTCTGTTCGCCGTTGCCCCCTTCGCGAACATCGCGCTCACGAGCGATAGTTTCGCTGATGCGCACGCCAGATCGGGCAGCCAGCTCAGCGGAGATCAGTTTCGCCGCATCGCGCTTGGGCTTGCCTGTCGTCTGCGCCACCTGCGCGCGTTCCGCCTTCAGATTGAACGGCGCGATGGGACCGGATTCTCCGGACGGGCTGCCGTCTGGGCCCGATGCGGCCTGCAATTCCTCTATATCGCTTTGGTTCGATGCATCCTGCGATACAGCCATGTCGCTCTGGTCTGATGCGGTCGGCGATCCAACCATCTTACTCTGGTCCAACGCAGCCTGTGATCTAGCCGCATCTCCCTTTTCCGATGAAATGCGCCGGGCGAAGTACGCGAACACGGCGCCGGTCGGCCACTCGGTCGGCGGCGCCAAGCGCGCCACCTCGGCCACCAGCGATGCGGGCATGGCCTCCACGCCAGCCAACAGCAATCGGTAGAGCGCGCACGTGGCCGAAACATCTTCGTCAGCCCGATGCGTGGAAAGCGGGGCGTCGAAGGCGCGGACCAGATCGATCAGCCGATGCGAGCGCATGCGAGGCAGCGCAATGCGCGCCAGTTCCAGCGAGTCGATCCACAGATTCTCAAGGAGCGGATATCCCGCCGGATGCTTGGTGGTGAAATTACGATCGAACGATGCGTTGTGCGCCACGATCTTCGCGTCACCCACGAACTCCACCAGCTGCTCCAGCGCTGTTGCTGGATCGGGCGCATCGGCAACGTCCTCGTCATGTATGTCAGTCAGATGAGCCACATCGTCTGGGATCGGGCGTCCTGGATTCACAAACGTGACGAACCAGTCGACGATCTGGCCATTCTCCATGCGTGCAGCAGCGATCTGCGTCAGTTCGTCCTTGCGCATTGAGATGCCCGTGGTCTCAGTGTCCAACACCACGATATTGCGATCGAACTCGCCATAGTCAGCACAAGCCGTGCGTTCGGGCAGGCTCTCATATCGAACGATCGTCCGTTCAGGTGTGCCCTCCGTGATGTATTTCCGTATGCTTTCCGCCATCTTCCTTTTGTTCTCAATGTCCGCTTTATGCGCTCTGCTTGCTTTATATACTCGCTTTACTTGCTTTGTTCTCAATGTGCGCGTTGTTCACCCTACGAACGCTGCTTGCTTTACAGCTTCCCCATTTCTACTTTACTGTGTCCGTTTTCGCGCTATATTCACTTTTTGCGCTTTATCTACGTTCTCTTTCGCGTTTCGCCTGTATTCTCTTTCGTACTTTTCCACATTCTCTTTCGCATGTCGTTGCGAGAAGTCGTCCTATTCTAATATGAATGCTCCTTTTTCGCTCCTATTACGCACACGCACCGATAGAATTGTTTCACGTGAAACATTCTGTAGGGAATGCCCACACCACTAACCAAAAAGATGCCCCCGACTAAGGAGATGCCGGTGAGCTCACACACGAATAGCTATTTCGGATGCTATGCCGATTTTCAAACGGTGTCGAAGAAGGATGCGGCGAAGCTGCTCAGCGCCGATGTCATGATCGGCGATGTCCTGAATATTGAATGTGAGATCGTGGGTGAAGAGCATCGAGCGTGGTTACTGGATCATCAAGGTGCTTGTATTGGGTTCTTCGACCCCGATCTTTCCCGCCGT
>CASTMW010000046.1 GCA_949450265.1 uncultured Eggerthellaceae bacterium
TGGATGTGGACATGTATTGGAAGGACAAGTACGAGTTCTTCGATTACATGGTGAAGGGTCCCGAAACGTTGCCGCCGCAGCTGTCGTGCGCCAGCTTCGAGGACTTCCGTAACCGCGTGAGTGTCACTGGCGTGCAGATGACCGATGTGAAGGGTGGCAAGCCCAAGTACGAGACGGGCTTCATGCGCAAGACGAGCGACTTCCGTCCTGGCTTCAACACCATGTATCGCGGCAACAAGATGGGCAGCGTGTATCGCTTCCCTGGTACCACCACACCCGATGGGAAGGTGATCCCGGCGCATCCGCAGTCCGACAATGGCAAGATGGAGCTGTGGAGCGAGGACTTGCTGCTGTATGGCAATGGTCCGCTGCCCATGTACATCGAGCCGCCCATTACGAAGCGCTCGCGCGAGGATCTGTTGGAGGAGTATCCCTACACGCTCATCACTGGCGGTCGAAGCCATGCGTTCTTCCACACCGAGTATCGCAACTCGCCATGGATGCGCGAGGTGCATATGTTCCCCACCATGGACATCAATCCGGCCACTGCCGAGAAGCTTGGCATCAAGCAGGACGATTGGTGCTGGATCGAGACATATGTTGACCGCATCCGGCAGCGTGCGAATCTGACCGAAGCCATCAGCCCCGATACGATCCATGTGGAGCATGACTGGTGGTTCCCTGAGCGCGCCGCGACCGATGACCTGCACGGGGCGCTGGACGCGAACTGCAATATCCTGTTCGAGAACGATGGACCATACGATCCGGCGGTGGGCACCGATAATTACGGCGGTCTTTGCAAGGTGTACGTTGCTGCAGAGGGCGCTCCCGACAACATCTGCATGACGTCCGAGGATCTGCGCATCTTCTTGCCGCTGACGCGCGAGCAGCTGGCGGCTGACGGTCAGGACGACGGCGTAAAGATGCCGAACCGAGGAAGGAGCTGAGGACATGACGCGTCATACGATGGCGATAGACCTTGACAGCTGCATAGGGTGCCACTCATGTGCTGTGGTCTGCAAGCAAGAGAACAACGTGGGACTCGGCACCTTTTACAGTAAGGTGTTGACCGTGGGGCCGAGTGGCACCTATCCCGATCTGGAGATGTACTACCTGCCCGTTGCATGCCAGCATTGCGAGAACCCGCAGTGCGTGAGTGTGTGCCCCACCGGTGCCAGCTATAAGCGTGAAGACGGCATCGTGCTGGTGGACCATTCCAAATGCGTGGGTTGCCAGTATTGCGTGATGGCGTGCCCATACGGCGTGCGCACCTACGACGAGGCTAAGGATAAGGGTGTCATCGAGAAGTGCACTCTTTGCGCGCATCTGGTCGATGACGGCAAGGAACCCGCTTGTGTGCGCCACTGTCCCGGACAGGCGCGCGTGTTCGGCGATGCGGATGATCCGGAGAGCAAGGTGAGCAAGCTGGTGGCATCGAAGACCACGCACAAGCTGACCGATGTCGGCAACAAGCCCAGCGTCACCTTTGGGCTGGATAAGTGCACGTGGAAGGGTGGTGAATGATCATGGCGGTGCAATGGCCATTGTTGATATTCAGTGTGCTGCTAGGCGCATCCTCGGGTGTGCTGGTATTTCTTGGCATCGGCGAGGTGAAGGGCGCGTTCCGCAAGGTGCGCTTCCCGTTGGCGCTCATCGCGCTGATCTTGCTGGCGGTGGGCGGTTGCGCGTCAGCTCTGCATCTGGGGCATATCGATCGCGCGCTCTATATCCTAGGCAATCCTGCGTCAGGGCTCTCGAAAGAGCTGTTCGCGGTAGGCTTCACCGGCCTGATGGCGCTGATTTACGTGATCCTGTCGCGCAAGGACTATCCAGGTCCAACCAAGGTGTTCGGCATCTTGGCGGCCATTGGTGGCGTGGTGCTGCCACTGGTGGCGGGTGCGTCCTACATGATGCCCGCACGCCCCGCATGGGACAGCTTCGCGCTGCCGCTGATGTATCTAGGGACGGGCCTTGGCATGGGCTTCATGTTGGCAGCCGCGATGGTATTCGCGAAGGGCGATAAGGCTGACGAGCCGTTCGCGCTCAAGCTGGCGAGCATCGGTATCGTGTGTTCGGCAGCGGTGATGCTGGTCTACATCGCCTGGATCGCGATGGCGCCGCATCCGGATCCGTCCCGGTCGCTGGCGTTGCTGGCTGCGGGGAATCTTGCGCTGCCGTTCTGGTTGGGTGTGGTGCTGTTCGGTATCGGCGCGCCCATCGCGCTTCTGGTGCTGGCACGTCGCTCGTTCGCAGCACCGGATGACGATGTTGCCATGGGCGGCGTGGATGCGGGCGGCGCTGCCGCTGCTGCACCAGCTGCCATTGCCAAGCTGACCACTGCTCAGATGTTGTGGGCATCGCTCGGATGCCTGATCGTGGGCAATGTGGTATTGCGCATCATCATGTATCTGGTAGCCACTTCGGTGGAGCAGCTGATCTACTGATCCTGTTGGCCTGCTGGGCGGCCTGGCCTTCCACGCAGCTTCGTTCGGAAGCTGTGCGGCGCTTATCGCGCTCTTTGGAAGGTCGGGCTTCGCCCTGCCTGGAATCCAAAGATGGGCCTGTTGGGAGGCGCAGATTCGATGGGAAGGGAAGAGAGCCATGACTGGCAATGACGATTGTGTGGCCTTGGCCGAGGTGATGGAGAGCCGCGGGAATGTGTATCGAGTGCTCTCGCGCTGCTTTCGGGTGGAGGTGGATGCAACGTTCGCAGCCGAACTGACGGATGAATTCATGTTCGAGAGTGAAGATGCGTCGCTGACGGAGCCGCTTGCAGCCATGCGCGCTGCTCTGGCAGGAGCGGGCGAGTCCGAGTTGGAGCAACTGGCGGTCACTTTCGACCGTGTGTTCTTCGGCATGGGTCCTTTGACGGCGCGCCATGCGTTCCCGTACGAATCGGTGTATACGAGCGATCGCGGCATCATGATGCAAGAGGCCTATTCGCAAGTGGTGCATGCGTATCGCGAACAGCGTCTTGCAAAGGACCCTTCGTTTACCGAACCGGAAGATCATATCGCGGTGGAGCTGGCTTTCATGGCAACGCTTGCCGACCGTACAGCCGCATTCCTCCTGCACGGACAGGAGCCTGCTGCCGAGGAGACGCTTCGCCAGCAGTTGCGCTTCGCCCAGGACCATCTTTCGAATTGGGTCGATCGTTTCTGCGTCGATCTCAAGGCGGCCGCTACCGATGATGCGTTCTATGCGAACCTAGCCGATCTCACGCAGGCATTCGTGGCAGCGGACATGCGGGTGATGTCGGAGATGCTGGCTGATTGACCGACCGACAGCGTGGGTTGCTGGCTCTGTCAGATGGAGGAAAGATCATGGGAGCAACGGCAAGCGGGCCGGACGCCAGAGCGAATGTGACGATGGATGCTGCTGAGCGCATCGCGACCGATGCGAAGGCGGACGCTGCAGTGGATACAGTAGAAGGAATCGCAGCCGATATGAAGGCTTTGTCGCATCCCAGCCGCCGTCAGTTCTGCATCGCTGGGGGCGCGGCGATCGTGCTGGCGGGCACCGCAGCGTTGGGGCAGATGACGCACCAGCAGGCTGATGCGGTCTACGTGCGTCCGCCCGGCGCAGAGAGCGAAGCAAGCCTACTTGCGAAGTGCGATCGGTGCGAGCGATGCGTGCAAGCCTGTCCATATGATCTGGTCCAGCCGCGCCCGCTGAGCTTCGACATACCAACAGTGGGCACGCCGGAGATCGTCTATAAGGCAGGATTCTGCGATTTTTGCATGGAATGCGTGCGCGTATGTCCTACAGGCGCGCTCTCTTGGGATGCGCCCACTGTTTCTGATATCGGCACTGCCAAGGTCATCAAGGATGCGTGCGTGGCGTGGGCATGGGAGGGCTGTCGGGTGTGCGTTGATGTCTGCCCTGTGGAAGGAGCGCTCACCTTAGACGAGCGTGGACGGCCTCAGGTGAATGAGACGCTGTGCAACGGATGTGGTCTATGCGAGTTGGAATGCCCCGCCCCGTCGCTGCGCGCTTACGACGCTGCGGCTGCGGAGAAGGGCATCTACGTGGTAAGCCGTGAAAGCGCTGCCGCCGCACAACCGGGAGCTTTGACGACCGAGCAGTTCGAAACAGGACGCTTCGTGCGTGCGGAGGGAGGACTTCGATGAATCGCATGCGCTATCTGCGTATCGGGATCGCGGCCGCCATCCTGGTGGCGGTGTTCGCGTGCGCCATCGCGCATGTGTCCATCGGCACGCTGTGCGCGCTCTGTCCTGTGGGATTCGCCGAGATCGTCGTTGCGAGCGGTTCGTTGCCGTGGGAGCTGCTGCCGGGTGTGGTGGCGGTGCTCGCTGTGGTCTTCTTGCTCGGGCGCGTCTTCTGCTCGTGGGTATGCCCGACCAGTTTGTTGAAGAACGTGTTCGGCGGCAAGACGCCGCGGGGCCTTACCGGTCGGAGCGGCTCATGCGCAGGATGCGGTCTGGGTGCTGATCCCAACGAAGGGCGCATCCGCAATAGCTTGGCTGCGCAGGGCATCGTGTTGGTTGTTCTGCTGGTTGTCTCGTTTATCGTCCATTTCCCGGTGTTCTGCCTGCTTTGTCCCATTGGCTTGGTGTTCGGTACGCTCTTCGCCGTCAGTCGCATGTTCGTGACATGGCAACCGGGGTGGGAGCTTATCGTCTTCCCGGCCATCTTGGTGCTGGAGCTGTTCGTGCTGCGCCGGTGGTGCTCGGCCATCTGCCCGCTCGGGTTCTTCTTCGGTCTGGCGGCTAAGGCCCGATCGCGCGTGGGCTTCTTGCCGGGCGTGCGAGTGCGCGCGGCTTCATGTAAACATGCTGAGGGCTGCGATGTGTGCACCGCTACTTGTCCCGAGAACATCTGCGCTGCCACGGCCACCGCGCGCGACATGGAGGATTGCACGCTGTGTTTCGATTGTCGTGAGCATTGTCCATCGTCTGCCATCACCATGAAGCCGGATTTCGCAACATCGAAGGCTAAGCGGAGCGTCGATTGCTCAGATGACCGCGACCACTGAGCGCTTCTCGCCGAATGCGGTCGGAACCCTCTGATTCGAAGTGCTGATGTGCTGCCCGTAACGCATCCCTATGCTATCCGGTGCGGAGTTTGCACGTGTTCGTCATCCGTGCGTTGAAAAACCTGCCGTCTGAAATGATAAACTTGCTCTTTAACATGAATGCGAAGGGAACGGCAGTGCACAACGACATCTCGCGACAGCTTTACAGCCAGGACCAGATCGCTCAGCGCGTGACCGAGCTGGGCGCTGCCATCACGGCTGATTACGCGCCCTTGGTGGAGCGCGGGGACCAGATCGTCATGGTGGGCGTGCTGCGTGGGGCAGCCATGTTCATGTCCGACCTTGCGCGCGCGGTGCAGCTGCCGGTGGAGATGGACTACATGTGCGTCTCCAGCTATGGCGACGGCGCCACCTCCAGCGGCACGGTGCGCATCCGGAAGGATCTGGGCTGCCAGATAGAAGGGCGCCATGTCATCATCGTGGAAGATGTGGTGGACACGGGCCTGACGCTGAACTACCTGTGTAAGAACCTGCTGTCGCGCGACCCGGCCAGCATCCAGATAGCCGCGCTGGTGCGCAAGCAGCATACAGGCCAAGCGCCCCTTGAGGTGCGCTATCTGGGCTTCGAAGCGCCCGACGAGTTCATCGTGGGCTACGGGTTGGACTACGCAGAGCGCTATCGTAATCTTCCCTACATCGGCATTCTGAAGCCAGAGATATACACATGATGCGGAAACACATGACGCGGAACGGATAACGAACAGGAAAGCGCAGAGCATGCCAGACGATCAGAATAAACCGCAGAAGCCGGGCGCGCCGAAAGGCGGCAAGCCCAGCCCCAACCAGCAGCGCACCACCATCATCCTGGTGGTCGTGCTGCTCATGGTGGCCGTGTTCGTGGGCGCCCAGTTCATGAACATGGGCACCGGCCAGACCACCGACACGCTGGAAACGGGCGAATTCGTGCAGGCGCTCGATCAGGATCGCGTGACCTCGGTCACCTACGCCGCCAGCGATTACACGGTGAACGGCACCTACTACCCGGCGGCAACAGCTGGCGCCGGTATTGCTGACGCGTTCAATCAGGCGTTCGACGCCATGAATGCTCTGATGGCCGAACAGCGCGATGCGCAAGGCGCGAAGCTGGGTGGCGTCAGCACCACCGACCTGGAGACCAAACCGCTCGGCACTGAGCGTCACTACGCCAGCGTGTACGTGGGTGCTGATTCGCTGGGCGATATCCTGGCCGAGCATCCCGAGGTACAGTACCAGATCACGCTGCCAAGCGGCTGGCTGTCGGTGCTCACCACGCTGCTGCCCATCCTGCTGATCGGCGCGCTGCTGTTCTTCTTCTTCAGCCAGATGCAGAAGGCGAACAACTCGCAGATGAGCTTCGGCAAGAACAAGGCGAAGAAGACCACCGAAGAGCGCCCTGACGTGAAGTTCAGCGACGTTGCCGGTGTGGAAGAAGCGGTTGAAGAGATGCAGGAGGTCAAGGACTTCCTGGCCAATCCCGAGAAGTATCAGAGCATCGGCGCGAAGATCCCGCGCGGATGCCTGTTGGTGGGGCCTCCGGGTACCGGCAAGACACTTCTGGCGCGCGCCGTGGCAGGCGAGGCGGGCGTGCCGTTCTTCAGCATATCCGGCTCCGACTTCGTGGAGATGTTCGTGGGCGTGGGCGCCTCGCGCGTGCGTGACCTGTTCAAGGATGCGAAGGAATCGGCGCCGTCGATCATCTTCATCGACGAGATCGACGCGGTGGGCCGCCAGCGCGGCACCGGTCTTGGCGGCGGCCACGACGAGCGCGAGCAGACCTTGAACCAGCTGCTGGTGGAGATGGACGGCTTCGACGCGAACGAAAGCGTGGTGCTGATCGCGGCCACCAACCGTTCCGACGTGCTGGACCCGGCGCTCTTGCGCCCGGGCCGCTTCGACCGTCAGATCGTGGTGGACACGCCTGATGTGCGCGGGCGTCAGCGCATCTTGGAGGTGCATAGCAAGGACAAGCCCATCGGCAGCGATGTGGACCTGGAGGCCATCGCGAAGATCACGCCGGGCTTCACCGGTGCCGACTTGGCGAACCTCATGAACGAATCGGCGCTGCTCACCGCGCGCAAGAACAAGAAGATCATCACCATGCGCGAAGTGAACGAATCGCTGGAGCGTGTGATCGCCGGTCCGGAGCGCAAGGGCCGCGTGATGAACGACGATACCAAGCGCATCATCAGCTACCACGAGAGCGGGCATGCGCTGGTGGGGCATCTGCTCGACCACGGCGACCCGGTGCACAAGATATCCATCATCAGCCGCGGGCGCGCGCTGGGCTACACACTGTCCATCCCCGACGAGGACAAGGTGCTGAACAGCCTGTCCGAGATGAAGGACGAGCTGGCGGTGTTCCTGGGTGGGCGTGTGGCCGAAGAGATCTTCTGCGACGACATCACCACGGGCGCCAGCAACGACCTGGAGCGCGCCAGCAAGATGGCGCGGGCCATCGTCACGCAATACGGCATGAGCCCGCTGGGCACGCAGGTGTTCGGCCAGCCCAACCACGAGGTGTTCCTGGGTCGCGACTACGGCAACACGCAGGATTACTCCGACGAAACGGCGCGTCGCATCGACGACGAGGTATCGAAGATCATGCGGGAAGCGCACGATCGGGCCCATGCGGTGCTGACCGCGAACGCCGACCAGATGCACCTGATGGCGAAGGTGCTGTTGGAGCGCGAAACGGTGGAAGGCGAGGCGTGCCAGGCGCTGCTGGACAACAAGTGGGATGAATACTTGGCGCACGAGCACGAGATCAAGGCACGCCATGAAGCTGAGGAAGCGGCAGCGCGTGCCAAGGATGCCGAAGAACATCCAGAGCTGGCAGCCGCTACGGATGAGGCAGGGCGTCCACCGGCGCGGCAGCATCCTGAGCAGCCGTACGCCGATGGCATGGTGAACGTGGAGCTTCCGCCCATTGCAGGACCGCAGGACCAGGCGCAGGGGCAGCCGCAGTCTCAGGATGCTGGCGAGCAACTGGCCGATCCGAACTGGCGCAACGAACGGGTGGAACCGGGCGATCAGGATGCGAACGGGCCCTATCGTGCGCCTGCTGCCGATGCCGATCTGTCCGACATGCCCACGCAGCAAGAGATCGATGCTGAGATACGGCGCGAGGACCTGATGGATTCCACGCCGTTGGCGCCCGACCCGAACAAGGGCGACCCATATGCCGATCCGTACGGCGTGAACGGTAACAAGAAAGATGACGATGCGCGCTAGGGTCGGTGTCTTATCAAGTACGGAACGATTACGCACAGGTATGGTCGATCCCGCAACAGCTCAAAATGTTTCACATGAAACATTTTGAGCGTCACAGCGCGTGACGGGTGCGACAGAGTTGGATTTGTTTCACGCGAAACACTTTGAGTACTGATAGGATGATGTGGAGGTTGCCCAAATCTAGTAGAGCGAAGGATGTGTTTCACGTGAAACATTCTGAGCGTTGAAGAGCTGATGTGAGCGGTCGCCAGACCCACACAGGTTGATGGAATCGCTTACGAAGAAAGGCTGAGCCTCGTGATCTGGAAATGCGACACATACGAGTTCGACACTGGCACGCCCATCATCATGGGCGTGTTGAACGTTACCCCTGACTCTTTCAGCGACGGGGGCCAATTCGCCGATGTGGAAGCGGCAGTGGCCCATGCGCGCCAGATGGTGGAACAGGGCGCTGCCATCATCGACGTGGGTGGCGAATCCACGCGTCCGGGCGCGCGCGAGGTGGCACCTGCCGAGGAATGGGACCGCATCGGGAATGTGGTGGCACAGCTGGCGTCTCAGGGCATCTGCGTATCGGTGGATACGCGTCACGCCCAGGTGGCCCGTCGTGCGGTGGAAGCGGGCGCCAGCATCATCAACGACGTGTCGGGGTTCCGCGACGCGGCTATGGTGGAGGTGGCGCGCACGAGCGATGCGGGCTTGGTGGTCATGCATATGCAGGGCACGCCCGACACCATGCAGGATGCACCCGCCTATGCCGACGTGGTCGATGATGTGCGCGCGTGGCTGCGCCAGCGCACCGATGCGCTCATGAGCGCGGGCATCGCGCACGACCGCATTTGCATCGACCCGGGCCCAGGCTTCGGCAAGACGCCTCAGCAGACCATCGAACTGATGCGCAACATCCATGAATTCGTGCGACTGGGCTTCCCGGTCATGGCGGCCGTCTCGCGTAAGAGCTTCCTTGCCCATGCGTACAAGCTGGACGATCCCGACCCGAAGGCCCGCGATGCCGTATCAGCGGTGGAGGCGCTCATGGCGTGCGAGTTGGGCGCGTCGGTGGTGCGCACGCACAACGTGGTGGAAACGGCCACTATGCTGGCGCAACTGCGGCCCTACGTTATCCTATCGCTCGGGTCGAACGTGGCGCTGGTGGCCGAGCCCGGCGAAGAGCAGGAAGCGAAGATAGCGCAGATCAACCACGCCATCGGGCGGCTCTGCCAGCTTCCCGATTCGCAGATCATAGACATGGCCTCGTTCTACGAGAGCGAGCCAGCGTACGTGACCGACCAGGATGCGTTCGTGAACACGGCGGTGCTGCTGCGCAGCGGCATCCCCCCGCGCGAGCTTTTGGGGTATCTGCATCGCATCGAGGATTCGCTCGGGCGTGTGCGCGAGCGCGAGAACGGGCCGCGCACTTTGGACATCGACATTGTGGATTACCAGATGTACGCGTTCAACGCCGACGACCTGCAACTGCCGCATCTGCGTGCCACCGAGCGCGATTTTGTGGTGAAACCGGTGCGCGAGATGCTGCCGGGACACGTGCTGGCCGATGGCACGCCGCTCGCATCGGTGCCGGAAGAGAGCAGGGTGGGCCGCGCGTGGAAGATCGGCTGACGTTCCATCTTTCGGAATACGACAAGGTGGATTCCACCAACACCATGATCAAACAGGCGATCGAGCAGGGTGCGCCTGAGGGCACGGCGGTCTGCGCGCGCGTGCAGACGGGCGGCTATGGGCGGCAGGGTCGCGCGTGGGCAAGCCCGGAAGGCGGCATGTACGTGTCGGTGCTGCTGCGTCCGAAGGTGCCCGCCGCGCAGCTTCCCACGCTGAGCCTGGTGGTGGGGTTGGCTGTTCGCCGCGCATTGATGGCGCTCTGCAGCGGCGATCCACGCGATGGGGATCAGGGGGACACTGTGCGCCCCCATGCCAGCAATGACCTCGATGCTGGCGTCCCCGACATCCGTGTGAAATGGCCCAACGATGTGGTGCTGGGCCGCCCGCAGCCCCCTGCGCGATTCTTCGCAAAGCTGTGCGGGATATCGCTTGAGCAGCATGCGGGTGCCCTGTGCGTGGGCATTGGTGTGAACGTGCTGCGGAAGGCGGGCACTGTGTCGGTCGGGGGCAAGAACACAGCTGCATACGTGTACGATATGTGTGCTGCGGATGCAACGCCGTCGATCGAACAGGTGCGCGATGCCGTGCTCGCCCAGCTTGGTACGATGTATCCGGTGTGGCTGCGCGATTCGTTCGCCGCTTTCGTCAGCGAATACGATGGCGCATCGGCGCTGCAGGGCATGCCAGTTTCCGTCCAGCGTGCCGACGGCACCGTCATTGCGCAGGGCATCGCCAGAAACGTTGACGATAATGGTCATCTTTTAGTAAAATCGACCGATGGAACAGTCTACATCGCCACAGGAGAGATCCACCTCACCCTCAGCGCGTAGCCGCGCGCGTACTTGCGCGGTCGTGGGGCTCTGCACGGCGCTGATCGCCATCTGCTCCTGGTTTGCCATCCCCCTTGGCCCTGTGCCATTCACCCTTCAGATGTTCGCCATCCCGTTCATCCTGTGCGTGCTGCGCCCAGGTGAGGCCATCGCAGCGGTGGCGGCGTATCTGGCGCTGGGTGCGGTGGGTGTGCCCATGTTCAGCGGCATGCGTGGGGGCATTGGGGTGCTGATGGGTCCCACGGGGGGCTACCTCATCGGGTATCTGCTGGGCGTGATCCTGGCGGTGCTGTTCCTGTACGTCACGCATGCCTATGTCGACACCGACGATCCGAACGGCACACGCTTTCCCACGCCAGCCGAGCGGGCGCGCATGACCATGTGGCAGCGTTTCCGCGCCGATCTGATGCCGTGTGGCCTGGAAGTGGTCGCGGGCCTCATCTTCACCGCCGTGG